>NZ_CP098755.1:4985000-5306123 GCF_023746555.1 Brevibacillus ruminantium | reverse complement strand
GGAGGAAATCGAGTGGGTGGGGCTGGCGAACTTCGGGGAGGTTCTCCGGGACAGCGATTTTCGCCAAGTGCTGGGAAACACGATCATGTATACGTTCAGCACCGTACTGCTGGGAATCGGCATCGCCTTTTTCCTCGCTCTCTGGCTCAATCGCCAGGCGAAAATCTTTGGATTTATCCAGGCAGCGGTGTTCAGCCCGCATATTATCTCGCTGGTGTCCGTCGCGATGCTCTGGATGTGGCTGATGGACCCGCAGTACGGCCTGCTCAATGCCATCCTGGAGTTCTTCGGACTGCCTGCCTATAGCTGGCTGGCAGATACCAACAGCGCGCTGCTCTCGCTCATCCTGGTCAGCGTCTGGAAGGTAGTCGGGTACAATACGATCGTGTTTATTGCCGGGCTGCAAAGCATACCTAAAGATATCTACGAAGCGGCTTCGCTGGACCGCTTCCCCTGGTGGCGAACACTGACCCGGATTACGATCCCGATGCTTTCGCCGACGATCTTCTTTTTGCTGGTGATCAATACGATTTCGTCCTTTCAGGTCTTTGACACGATTTACATCATGACACAGGGCGGGCCCGTCAACAGCACCAATATGCTCGTGTTCTACATCTACGAGCAAGGGATCGATTTTTACAACGGCGGCATCGCTTCGGCAGCGTCCGTGATCCTTTTGGGGATGATCGGCGTGCTTACCATGCTGCATTTTCGACTGATGGAAAAACGCGTTCATTATCGCTGATCCCTCGTAAATAGATGGACGAGCAAATGGATCATCCCATAGACGAAAGGAGGGGACAACATTGCGACAAGCTGGTACGACGGCGTGGAAAACAATAGAAGGGATTCTGCTCATCGCTGTAGCTCTGGTCTTCGTGTTTCCGTTTCTCTGGATGTTTCTCACTGCGTTTAAAACCATGCCGGAGGTTTACCAATTCCCTCCCACGTGGCTGCCGGAGTCCTGGCAATTTCAGAATTTCCAGACCGCCTGGAGATCAGGGCCCTTTCTCACCTACGTATGGAACAGCTTTCTCGTAGCGGGCGGGATTCTTGTTCTGCAGCTGCTCACCGGGGTGCCTGCGGCCTATGCATTTGCCCGCTACCGTTTTCGCGGCAAAGAGGCGCTGTTTGCTCTCACCCTGATTGCGCTGATGATTCCCGCACAGGTCATTTTTCTGCCGGTCTACGTAGAGCTTAGCCATTGGGGGCTGGTCAACACCTTGTGGGCTTTGATTCTGCCCTACGGTGCGAGTGCGTTTGGCATCTTTTTGCTGCGGCAGTCGTTCATGCAGGTGCCGGATGAAGTGATCGAAGCCGCCCGGCTGGACAATGCCTCGGAGTGGAAAATCATGTGGACCATTATGGTGCCGATGGCGAAGCCGGTCCTTGTCACCTTTGGTCTGTTCAGCTTCATCTACCACTGGAACGACTATTTCTGGCCGCTGATCATGACCAACAGCCAGGAAGTGCGAACACTACCCATCGGGATTTCCATGCTGAAGGCGGTGGAGGGCGGAAAACAGTGGAATGTGATCATGGCGGGCAATATGATTCTCGTCTTCCCGATCCTGCTCATCTTCTTCTTCGCACAACGGCACATTATCAGGGCATTTGTCTATCAATCCAAGTAAACCAGGGAGTTTTCAGGTCCCTGCATATAAAAGGAGGCACAAGTGGTGAAAAAAGTTCGTGGATCTGTCTTGGCATGTGTACTAGGTTTGACGGCCGTACTGGCCGGATGCGGCGGGGGCAATCAAGCGGCAACCCAGCAGCCGGCAAGCAGCGGGACTGGCGGCACGACTGCGCAGCCGCAGCAACAAGCAGCAGAAGCAGCCAAGCCGGTGGAGATCGATTTCTGGTACGCGCTCGGCGGGCGCAACGGGGAAATCATTGAAAAGATGGTCAAAGATTTCAACGAATCGCATAAGCATATTGTGGTCAAACCCGCTTATCAGGGCAGTTACTATGAGAACCACTCCAAGGTGCTTGCCGCCGTCTCTGCAGGCAATCAGCCGGACGTGACGATGGTGGAGGTAGGCTCCATCGGTGCCTTTGCCGAAGCCAAGGTACTGCAGGATCTGGGACCGTACGCCAATGGTGCGGAGGAGAAATACATTCCCGGTCTGCTGGGCAACTCTTACTGGAAAGAGAAGCTGTACGCCATCCCGTTTAACCGTTCCACGCCGCTGTTGTACCTGAACCGCGATTTGCTGAAAGCAGCAGGACTTGATCCGGAAGGGCCGAAAACCTGGGAAGAGCTGCAGCAATTTTCCAAAGCGCTGACGAAAAAAGAGGGAGCGAAAACCACGACGTACGGATTCTCTACGCCGATCGACATCTGGTTCTACGAAGCGCTGGTATTCCAAAGCGGCGGCAATATTTTGAGCGAAGACGGCAAAAGCCTGCTTATAAACGAAGAGTCCGGAAAAGCACCGCTGAATTTCTGGACGGGGATGCTGAAAGAAGGCATAATGAAGGCACCTCCTGGTGAAAAGTACAATGCCTGGGACGTCGCCAAACAGGATTTCATCAACCAGCAGGTAGCGATGATCTTCACGTCGACGGGCGATCTGCGCGGCCTCAAGGAAGCGGCCAAGTTTGACATGGGCACCGCGTTCCTCCCAGCCAACAAGAGCTACGGAGCGCCGACTGGCGGAGCCAATCTGGTCATGCTGGCGAAGTCTTCCGACGAGGAGAAGAAAGCAGCGTGGGAATTTATCGAGTGGATGACTGATACGAAGCAAACCATTCCGTGGTCGCTGGAAACCGGCTATATGCCCGTGACCAAAGATGCAGTGGAATCCGAAGATATGAAAAAGGCTTACGAGAAAGAGCCGAACTTCCAGGTAGCCGTCAAGCAGCTGGAATACGCCAAGCCGCGTCCAATGGTGCCGGGCTACAAGGAATTGCAGGAAGTCATTATGACGGAAATTCAACGGGCCGTATTGGGGCAAGCCACAGTCGACCAAGCGATTGGCAATGCGGTGGAAAAGGGACAGAAGCTTTTGAAAAAGTAACAGGACCGGGCAGCTTTCTATAGCTGCCGGGAAAAAGATGGAGGGAAGCAGCATGAACGTGTGTATGGCACACCGCGGCTGGTCGGGAAAAGCTCCGGAAAACACAATGACCGCGATACGCCTGGCGCTGGCAGAACCGGCGATTGGGGCCATCGAGATAGACGTCCAGTTGTCCAAGGATGGCATTCCCGTATTGTTTCATGACTTCACGCTGGAGCGGACCTCAAATGGGAGCGGCCTGATTTCTGCGTACACCTATGAAGAGCTGCGTGCGCTGGATGCTGGCAGTTGGTTTGGAGAAAGGTTTGCCGGAGAGCGGATTCCTTCCCTCGAAGAAGTGCTGCAGGCCGTGAAGGGACGCTGCACGCTAAACATCGAGTTAAAGACGGCACCCGGTATGCATCCGGGACTGTCCGAGAGTGTACTGGCTTTGCTGAAGCGCTATGACATGAGAGGCGAGGTGTACGTGACGTCGTTTGATCACGAGGAAATCCGCCGCTTCCGAAGCTTGGATGACGAGGTGAGGACGGGCTTGATCGTGTATGGAAATCCGGTCATGCTGCTGGAGCAGTTGCATGCTGCCAGGGCGACGATCCTGTCGATGGCCTATCCTTATCTGACAGAGGAGCTGGCAAGCGCTGCGTTGGAGCAAGGTGTAGAGATCATTGCCTGGACAGTGGATGACCCTCAGGCGATGCGTCAGCTTCTCAAAGCGTATCCCGACGTGCAGATATGCACCAACCACCCGGAGCGGATGCTGGCGATTTGCTAGTCGGCATTAAATTCTTGTTAAACTTTATTCGGCTCTTGCGAGGTGTCTTTCATACACTTCGCAAGAGCCGTTTTCGTTGGCGATTCGACGCCGAACGGGGCAGCCAGCTCCATTTCGGTAGGCAGTTTCGAGCCGGAAGGGTATTGACCTGTCTTGATCATCTGCAGCACTTCTCGACAAATTTTCTGTGAGATTTTCTCCCGCTTTTTCATAGACTCTCACTCTTTTACTGAAGGACCTGACGATTTCTTTCCACCCCTCCCGTTTTAAGCTAAGTACGGCGTTTGGCCCCGCATGGACATGACCGATCGACACCGAGTTCGGCAAGCTTGGGCTGGTCATTTGCTATGAACTGCGTTTTCCTGAGGTGAGCAGGCAGCTGGCTTTGGAGGGAGCAGATTTCCTGATCGTTTCGGCTGGCTGGTATGGCGGGATATTAAAAGAAGACCACTGGGAAGTGCTTGTGAGGGCCAGGGCGATTGAGAATACTACCTTCGTGTGCGCGGCGAACCAAACCGGCAATATCTTTTCGGGCCGAAGCATGGTGGCTGATCCGATGGGCGTCATCCTGGCAAGCGGAGGCGAGGAGGAAGGGCTGATTTTGGCCGAAATCGATCAGAACCGGGTGAAGCGGGTAAAGGACAAGCTGCCAAGCATGGTTCATCGCAGACCGGAATTTTATGCAAAGCTCAGCAATCACTCTTCATCCTAAAAGTCAAAAAGCACGGAGTCGGCAGATGTTCCCGACCCGTGCTTTTTTCAATTAACGGTACAAGATAAATTTGCGAACCTGATCCTGCAAATCCTCTGCCACTTTGGCCAGGGACTCTGCGGAAGAGGTCACTTGCTGGACAGCAGCCAGTTGCTCCTCGGTGGCAGCAGAGACATTTTGAGTGCCATCCGCAGCATTTTCGGCAACCTTGGAGATTTGTCCGACCAGATGGACGACCTGCTCGGTGTCCTTCGTCATTTGCAGGGAGTAAGCCTGAACCTCATGGATCTGGGTAGCTACCTGTGAGACAGAATCACGGATCTGCACGAAGGATTTACCTGCTTCATTGACCACATCGATGCCCAGGGCAACCTCCCGCGTTCCCTTTTCCATCGAGTGCACAGCTTGATTGGACTCCGCCTGAATAGCCGTGATCAGCTGTTCGATCTGCTGTGCGGACTTTGCGGATTCTTCCGCCAGCTTGCGTACCTCATCGGCGACCACGGCAAATCCTCGGCCGTGTTCCCCTGCTCTTGCAGCCTCAATCGCTGCGTTGAGGGAGAGCAGGTTGGTTTGTTGGGCTATCGCCGTAATCACTTGGACAATCTGTCCGATTTCCTGTGAGCTCTCTCCCAGACGTTTGATAATGGATGCGATGTCATTTACCGTCGCGTGGATCAATTGCATTTGATGCATGACCGTTTGGATGACATCGTTCCCGTTCGCAGCAATTTGCGATGCGGAATTTGCCGTGTCGGCAGCGTGTTCCGCGTTGGACGCGATCTGTTGGATACCCTTGGAGACAGCATCGATGGTGCCGACGCTTTCGGAAACACTGTGCACCTGCTGCTCTGCCCCGTACGCGACTTCTTGGATGGACGAAGCAATTTGCTCGGTAGCCTTGCTCGTCTCTTCGGCATTGGCAGAAAGCTCTTCAGCCGATGCGGCGAGTTCTTCTGCCGAGGAGTTTACCTGCTGGATAATGCTCCGCAGGTTGCCGACCATCTGGTTGACCGATTCAGAAAGCTGTCCGACTTCATCCCGGCTTTTGATCGTCAACGGTTCTACAGCCAAGTCACCTTCCGATATCCGCCCTGCGATGACGGAAACCTCTGCAATCGGTCGACTAATTTGACGAGATACAAAGAAAGCTGCAGTCAAAATGATAGCTGTGATAATCGAGCAGATCAGGGTGATATTTTTGACCATTCCCCATACCTCAGCGGTTATCGTCGATATCGGCAGATGGAAGAACAGGCTATAACCGGTTTGGGGAATCGCTGCGAAAGTGACGAGATACTCTTTTCCACTGTCCGAGTAGATCGAGGAACCAGCAGATGGAGCACCGTTTTTCAAGATGCTGCCCAGTCCCTCCGGGAGAGACGCTTCCTCGATGGATTTGCCGATCAGTTCAGGATCGGGGTGCGCCTGGATCAAACCATTGTGATCCACGAGAATTGGATAGCCGCCTTCACCCAGGTCCAGATCATGCAAAAACGTCGATAAAAACGAGTCTACATTGACGAGACCAGTCAAAACGCCAAGCGTCATCCCCGCATTGTTGACGACAGGTGCCGCCACCACAATGGAGCGGTTTCCTGTCGTTTTGGCGATGAGCATGTCCGAGTAGCTGGTCTTTCCTTCCATACCCTGTTGGTAGAACGGACGATCCTTCAAACTGATCCCGACGCTGCCGGGAAACGTGTCTGCACGAACGATACCGTCAGAAGAAATAAATGTATTCCCGTCAAAAAGCTTGATTTCATCCGTAAACTTGCGGATAAACTGGTTTTTCGCTTCGGCGTCGTCCGATTGGATGTCTGAGGATCGGGCGAGCACCATTACTTCCGACAGACGCCTGTCCAACCACTGATCCATTGCTTGTGCGGTGGATTCGGTCAAGTGAACGGTGGATAGCTTTTGTTTTTCGATCAAAATGTTCGTACTGTCGGTAATAATCAGATAAGAGTTCAGAATCAAAGGCAGTACGGCCAAGAGCAGGAACCAGAGGACAATTTTATGGCGCAGTTTGTTAAACAGTCGCATGGTTGTCGCATCCTTTCGTGAAGACATGTTGATGTTTCAAGCTAGTCGGACCATAAATCCAGGCTGTGTAGTGGATGTGACAAATCACCTCGAATTGGGAAGTTGTTTATCTGTTGGATGATATTCCCTCGATTCGGTAATAATAAACTTTTGTCAAATACGTCCGTTTACTTGGACGAGCTGTGAAGCTGTTGGTGGATTTTCGTGAACACCCATTCGCAGGCATCTGCTTATGATGGTAAAAACCTCTGCAAGGGCGCTTCGATTGTTATCGTCCGCGATCTAACAGACGGGTATAGGCTTTTACCGCAAGCAGATTTGCCAAGGGGTGAAAAACAGACCATGATGCATCCGGATACGGAATTGCGCTTTATGAATGAGGAGATCGGGTACGGTGTATTTGCGACCAAGCTGATTCCCAAAGGTACCATCGTCTGGGTACTGGATGATCTGGATCAAGTGCTGGAGCCTGAATATGTAGCGGCACTTGATGAGCTGCGCAAGCGGGATGTGATCAAATATTCTTTCCGCAATCAACACGGACAGTACATCTTGTGTTGGGATAAAGCACGCTTCGTCAATCACAGCTTTCATGCAAATTGCGTAGGTACGATGTATGACATGGAGCTGGCTGCGCGGGATATCCTTCCTGGTGAACAGTTGACCGATGATTACGGCACGCTCAATCTGGATGAACCGTTTGCTTGTATGCCGGAAGAAGGGACGGACCGTCGATGCGTATTGCCAGATGATCTCCTTCGGTATTATCAACAGTGGGATCAGATGGCGGGAGAAGCCTTTGCAGCGCTTCTTCACGTACCACAACCGCTTTTACCCCTGATCAGACCTGTTCATCGTGAGCGAGTGCGTGCCGTAGCGGAAAATCAGACCTTGCTGGATTCGATCAGACATTTGTATTTCAACCGCAGCAGTGAGCCGGAAAACCAAGCTCGGGGATGAGAGAGGAAAGAGAACCGCGGGGTTGCAGGCGACCGGGAATACAGTGATTTCCGACGTACATGCAACCTCGGGGCTCTGGATAGAGAATGAACGGCAGATGATTGGACAAGCAGGGTGATTTTGTTGAACTATCACGATGGAATCAGTATTATGGAATGTAAAGGTGAAGGGAAAGGTTGATTTTCATTGGAAAACAAATCGGCATCATCCAACTTTATCCGCAACATCGTCCTGGAAGACCTGAAAGAAGGCCGAGTCAAGGAAATCGTGACACGCTTTCCTCCAGAGCCTAACGGGTATCTTCACATCGGACATGCGAAAGCGATTTGCCTGAACTTTGAACTGGCAAAAGAATTTAACGGCAGAGCCAACCTGCGCTTTGACGACACCAATCCGCTCAAGGAAGATACGGAATACGTAAACGCGATCAAGGAAGACATACAATGGCTTGGTTTTGAATGGGACGGGCTGTTCTTTGCTTCTGATTACTTCGAAGAGATGTACGATCGCGCTGGACTGCTGATCAAAAAAGGACTGGCTTTCGTATGCGACCTGTCGGCGGAAGAAATTCGCCAGACCAGGGGAACACTGACCGAGCCAGGAACAAACAGTCCGTATCGCGATCGGTCAGTAGAAGAAAATCTGGATTTGTTCCAACGGATGCGCAATGGTGAGTTTAAGGACGGCGAGAAAGTATTGCGCGCCAAGATTGATATGAGCTCTCCGAATATCAACCTGCGTGATCCGGTGCTGTATCGGATTGCCCATGCGACTCACCACAATACAGGTGACAAATGGTGCATCTACCCGATGTACGATTATGCCCACCCGCTGGAGGATGCGATCGAAGGCGTGACGCACTCGCTCTGTTCGCTGGAATTCGAGGATCATCGTCCGCTGTATGATTGGGTCGTGCGCGAATGTGAAATGGAAAAGGTACCGAGACAGTACGAATTTGCCCGGTTGAACCTGACCAATACGGTCATGAGCAAGCGGAAGCTGAAACAACTGGTGGACGAGAATGTCGTGGATGGCTGGGACGATCCCCGCATGCCGACGATCTCCGGCCTTCGCCGCCGCGGATTTACACCGGAAGCGATCCGCACATTTGCCCGGGAAATTGGCGTGGCGCGCAACAACAGCACGGTAGATGAGAAAATGCTGGAGCATTTTATCCGTGAAGACCTGAAGCTGAAAGCTCCGCGGACAATGGCAGTGCTTCGCCCGCTGAAGGTGGTCATCACCAACTACCCGGAAGATCAGGTAGAAATGCTGGACGCAGAGATCAATCCGGAAAATCCGGAGATGGGCATGAGACAAATCCCGTTCTCTCGTGAGATTTACATTGAGCAGGACGACTTTATGGAAAATCCACCCGGCAAATATTTTCGACTGTTCCCGGGAAATGAAGTGCGGCTGAAGAACGCGTACTTCATTAAGTGCACCGATGTGATCAAGGACGAGCAAGGAAATGTGCTAGAGATTCATTGCACGTATGACCCGGAAACGAAGAGCGGCAGCGGATTTACCGGCCGCAAGGTGAAGGGCACGATTCACTGGGTGGACGCAAAGCACGCGCTGCCGGCTGAATTCCGCCTGTATGAACCGCTGATTCTGGATGATCAGGAAGAAGGCAACAGCTTTCTCGACAACGTGAATCCAAATTCTCTGGAGACGCTGCAAGGCTTTGTAGAGCCCAACATGAAAGAGACTAAGCCGCAGGACAAATACCAATTCTTCCGCCATGGGTACTTCAATGTCGATCCGAAGTACACGGCAGAGGATAAGCTGGTGTTTAACCGAATCGTCTCTCTGAAAAGCTCATTTGAACTGCCGAAACAAGGATAATAGGAAAAAGGAAAAGGACAAGCTGACTGGCAAATACCAGGCAGGCTTGTCCTTTTTGCGTTGCGAGGTTGCGAGGTTCCGAGGGCCGGTCCGGGACACCTGTGGGCAAGATTCCTAAAAACAGGTGAAGCCCAGAACGACACTAGGCAATCATGGCAAATAATGGCAGATTGTTTTTGGCCGATCAAGGTTGTTTGCTCGTAGAAGCCGAACGAAGCAGCAGTGACAGATCACTGGCGAGATTAGTTTTTTGCATGGTAGCAGCCTGAGGATGGTGCTTCGACAAGCTTTGTCTGATGCGCTCCATCGCCGCAACCGCGTCCGGATTCGTCACGGTCCGAATTTGTACGCGTCCGCCATAAATGCGTTCGATTTGATCATGGGCTCTGGCCATCAGCCCTGCTTGATCGCTTGTACCCAGTGTGCCGACTTTATCCCCTGGCTGTTTTCCGCGCGCGGAGCTTCCTTGATACCCGCTCAGGAGATGGGATTGTGTCTCATCCATGTGATTGACGGAGAGGGTCTTGCCATCTGCCGGTGCGACAAACACGCAGTCATCCATAACCAGAGCCTTTACCCCGTGTACACCGGCTGCCGCGAGCTGCGACTCCAGATTGGAGGAAGGACCGCCATCGAGCAGGCTGGAGCTGCCCATCATGCTGTAGGTGGCGGTTCCCATGCCGCTGTTGGTCGAATCGTACCGATTGGTCGTCAGTTTTTTATCGCGGTCTACACTGGGGATGACGGTGATGTGATCATGTCCGCCGCCGGGATGTTGGGTGGCTTTGGTTTGTGTCCCCTGTTTGGTTTGTGCGCCCGGTTTCTGAGCTGTCTGCTTTTGCGTGGCTTGTTGACGGGCCGCTTGATTGCCAGTCCCTTTATTAGGGGCCGCCTGATTGGCGCAGGCTGCCAGGAGACAAACGATTCCGACTGCGCTGATCAACTTTTTCATCTGCATTCGCTGTATCCCTCCACTATTTTCTTCCTGCTACCGATAGGGTTTGCCGATTATTGGATATTTATTGATGCGGCTGCTTGGAAAATTTTCTCGATTTGCGGTTATTTTGGCTTAGGATTGCGCAAATAAAAGATAGACAATCAGGAGGTGGTAGCGATGGCACAGACAGATGAACGACAAGAGCAACCCGTATCAAGAAGGAAATTCTTGAAAAACTCCGGTTTGGTGTTGGGTGGCCTGGTAGTAGGGGGTGTGGCTGGCAGTTTGCTCAAGACAAAAGCCCCGCCCGCACCGCAGGCAGCTCCTGCTGCACCTGATTTTAACCAGGCACTGATGTATTTTACGCCCGAACAATTCCGGGTTGTCGAAGCAGCTACAGAACGGATTTTTCCGGAAGACGAACACGGACCTGGTGCCAAGACGTTGGGGGCGGCTTACTTTATCGACCACCAACTCGCAGGAGATTGGGGGTTCAACTCTCGTGAATATATGCAGGGGCCGTTTTATCCGGGCGAGGCGACGCAGGGATACCAAGGCAGGCTAAAGCGGCGGGAGATTTTTGATATCGGAATTCAGGAAATGAACAACTACAGTACGGCCAAACATCAAAAGCGATTTTATGAATTGGAGCCAAACCAGCAAGACGGTGTCTTGAAAGCCTTTGAATCCGATGAAGTCAAGCTGACCACGATTTCGGCCAGCGGCTTTTTCAAAATGCTGCGGGCAAGCACGCTGGAGGGTGTCTATGCGGACCCGCTCTACGGAGGCAACAAGAATATGGACGGCTGGAGAATGAAGAACTACCCGGGCAACCAGATGGCCTATACGCAAGTTATCGAGCAAGACAAATTTGTCAAAATGGACCCAGTCAGTCTGCGAGATCATCAGCATGGATAAGAGGGGATAAGGATGGCAAAAAAACTGCCGAAAGTTGACGTTGTGATTGTCGGTGTAGGATGGGGCGGGGGCATTATCGCCCAGGAATTGACGAAGCAGGGCCTGACCGTTGTCGGTTTGGAACGGGGAAAGGAAAGAAAGACGGAAGACTATTTTATGGTGCACGATGAGCTTCGCTACGCCCTGCGCTATGAATTGATGCAGGATTTGTCAAAGGAAACCATCACCTTTCGCAGCAATACGCGAATCAGGGCGTTGCCGATGCGGCAGTACGGCTCCTTTTTAATCGGGACCGGGCTTGGCGGAGCGGGTGTTCACTGGAATGGACAGACCTTCCGCTTTTTGCCGTATGATTTTCAGATTCGCAGCAAGACGATAGAGCGGTACGGGGAGAAAAAAATTCCGGATAACATGACCATCCAGGATTGGGGCATCACCTATGATGAAATGGAGCCGTACTATGACCGGTTTGAAAAACTGACAGGCATTTCCGGTGAAGAAAATCCACTGGGCGGCAAACGATCCAGCCCCTATCCCACACCGCCGATGAAGCAGACGCCGGCCATGAAAATGTTTGCCGATGCAGCCACAAAGCTGAAGCTGCATCCCTACATGATGCCTTCAGCCAACCTCTCGCAGCAGTATACCAATGAAGACGGAGTCTCCCGGGCGGCTTGCCAGTATTGCGGCTATTGTGAGCGCTTTGGTTGTGAGTACGGAGCCAAGGCTGATCCGGTTGTCACGGTGATACCCGTAGCCAAAAAGTCGGGGAAATTCGAGATCAGGACGCACTCACATGTCCGTCGGATTTTGCATACCGGGAACAAAGCGACAGGCGTGCTCTATACGGATGTGACCACAGGCGAAGAAATCGAACAGCCGGCGGATATTGTCGTTTTGACCAGCTATGTATTTAATAACGCGCGTCTTCTTCTTCTCTCCAAGCTGGGACGGCCCTACGACCCGGCAACAGGAAAAGGAGTCATCGGAAAAAACTATGCCTACCAAGTTATCCGCGGTGGAGCGACCGGCTTTTTTGAAGAGAAGGAATTCAATCTGTACGCAGGAGCAGGCTCTCTGGGCATGACGCTGGATGATTACAACGGAGACAATTTTGACCACTCCGACCTGAAGTTCATCCACGGTGCCAGCATCAGCTTTTCCCAAACGGGACAGCGTCCTGTCGCCAACAATCCGGTACCCAAAGGAACACCGAACTGGGGCAAAGATTTCAAGGCGGCTTCGATCAAGTATTTTAACCGTGCTTTGGGAGTAGGTGCCCAAGGGTCCTCTATGCCTTTCCGGCAGCATTTCCTCGATCTGGACCCCACCTATCGGGATGCGTTTGGCGATCCGCTGATTCGCATTACCTTTGACTTCGAGGAGCAAGACCGTCAGCTCGCCGCCTTTACAGCGGACAAGTGCGGTGAGATTCTCAAAGAGATGGGAGCAACGCAGATCGATGTCAGACGAGAGCTGGGTCCCTACGACATCACGCCATATCAATCTACCCACAACACCGGCGGCGTGATCATGGGAGCCTCTCCTGACATCTCCGCGGTGAACAATTACCTCCAGATGTGGGATGTGGAAAACCTGTTTGTTATCGGGGCGTCTGCTTTTCCTCATAACAGCGGCTACAACCCGACAGATACTGTAGGAGCGCTGGCCTATCGGGCGGCAGAGGGAATTGCCAAGTATGCAAAAGGCAGCGGAGGATTGCTGGTCTGAAAGCAAGAGCTTGCTGCTGCGCCATAACCCTGGAACCTCGGAACCTTGCAACCTTGGAACCTAAAAACCGTGTAGCTTTGTAAACCTGTAACCCTTGTAAACCTGTAACTCCGAACTCTGTAACCCGGTGCTGCGAACATCGGGTTTTTTCTGTTTGTCTGCCTGGCGCACAGCTGCATGATGTTTACGTAGAACCTAAAATCGCATTCTTGCCAAAGGTTTTTGCAAAAGTGCGAAAAGAACCGCTTGCCAGATCAATAGAATGATGAAAAATCCAGAACTCAACGTCCCGAGGCAGGTGTCCGCAAAGCTTGAAAAGGCGATGATACAGGGGTTTACGGGCCATGTGCGAGGGGGGCGGCTTTCCCAATTCTCTTGTTGGCATAACCCTTGCTTATAAACTTGCTTATAGATAAGAAATAAGAGAAAAAGGACAAAGATGTGAGGGGAAGAGACAGCATGGATACAAAAAAATGGAGGATGGATACCTCTTTAATTCACACCGGCCAAGAGCCTTGCCAGAAAACAGGAGCAGTAGTTTCGGCTGTTGTCCCTGCCGTGGCTTACGCTTTTACGGATGCCGAGGCTGCTGCTGCCGTGGTAGCAGGAGAAAAAGAAGGGATCTACTACGGACGTTACGGCAACCCGACTATAGCCGCTTTGGAAGCAAAAATCGCGGTGCTGGAGAACGGAGAAGCCGCATTGGGAGTCAGCAGCGGCATGGCGGCCATTTCGGGTGCCCTGCTCGCTTTTTTGAAGCAGGGTGACCATGTCATCTGTACCCGGGATGTGTATGGAGGAAGCTATAAATTTTTGACCTCGCTGGCACCTCGTTACGGGATCGCCGTCGACTTTGCAGACTGTACCGATCTGGCTGCGGTAGAGCAGGCCATCCGACCGGATACCCGGGTGCTTTATCTGGAAACACCTTCGAATCCTTGTCTGACGATCCTGGATATCGAGAGGCTCTCCGAACTGGCTCACGCTCACGGTCTTACGGTGATCGTGGACAATACCTTTATGACGCCCTATCTGCAGAAGCCGCTGGAGCTGGGGGCGGATGTCGTCGTACACAGCGCGACCAAATATCTGAACGGCCACGGTGATGTGATCGCCGGCTTTATCGTCGGCAAGCGGGAAGCCATCCAGTTTATGCGCAAGCACATCATGGGCGATCTCGGCCAAAATCTCAATGCCTGGGATGCTTTTTTGATTCTGCGCGGACTGAAAACACTGGGGCTGCGGATGCGTCAGCACTGTCAAAGCGCGGAGCAGATTGCCCGCTATCTGGAGGCGCATCCCGCGATCGAGCGTATCTATTATCCGGGGCTGTCCTCCCATCCGCAGCATGAGCTGGCCAAGCGTCAGATGTCTGGAATGGGCGGGATTGTCTCCTTTGAAGTGAAGGGCGGCGCGCAGGCAGCCAAATCTTTCATTAACGCCCTGCGTCTGGCTATGATATCGTTTAGTTTAGGAGACCCAGAGACGCTGGTGCAGCATCCAGCCTCCATGACGCATTTTTCCATACCGCCGGAGGAGCGGGAAGCCTTTCAGATTACCGAGGGACTGATTCGCCTCTCGACCGGCCTGGAGGATGTGTCGGACATTATCGAGGATTTGGAGCAGGCGCTGCGCCCTCTGGTCAGCACGGTAAAAGCCGGCAGCTAGCAGTGAGGGACGAGGGCAGGAGGGGCAGGTCATGACGGAATTTGCACACATCCGTACTTTTCTTCAGGGGTACGCGGAAAATATCGCCCAGGTGCTGGGGCTGGATGTCACGATCTTGGATGAACAGGGAATTCGGGTCAGCGGCACTGGCTATTATCAGGACCTGATCGGCTTGCCTGCCCCTGAGGGATCGTTTTTCCGCATGATTTTGCAGACGGGTCAGCCGGGTATCATCTACGACATGAAAAAGAATGAGTCCCAGTGCATGAGTTGCAAATTTCTGCACCAGTGCAGGGAGCTGGCAACGATCGGCTTTCCGGTCTACAAGCGGGAGAAGATGGTCGGAGTTATCGGCGTCATCGGTTTTTCCCCTGAGCAAAAAGAAGAGATGGTGCAGCATACTGAGAAATTGATGACGTTTCTGCAGCATACCAGTGCCTTGATCGAGCACAAGCTGCTGGAGCTGGAAGAAGAGCGGAAACAAGGCTGCAACATCCAGGAGGAGCTGCCCGATGATGCCGGACAGGCGGTTTACTTTGCGCAGCTTATCGGTGCCGAAACGGGCCTGTCCGAAGTGATCCGCAAGGCCAAAAAGGTGGTAGGCAGCATCTCTACAGTACTGATCCGCGGGGAGAGCGGAACGGGCAAGGAGCTGTTGGCCCGGGCGATCCACAGTGAAGGGAATCGCGCCAGACACCCTTTCATAGCGGTTAATTGCGCAGCGATTCCGGAAACGCTGCTGGAAAGTGAGCTGTTTGGCTACGTAGGGGGAGCTTTTACCGGGTCTCGCCGCGAGGGGAAGCCGGGGAAATTTGAGCTGGCTCACCAGGGGACCATTTTTCTGGACGAGGTGGGAGACATTCCACTCTCCCTGCAGCCCAAGCTGCTTCGTGTTTTGCAGGAGAGAACCGTAGACCGCGTAGGCGGAATCAAGCCGGTCACGGTGAATGTTCGCGTGATCGCAGCGACGCATCGCGATCTGGAGAGCATGGTTCGGGAGGGAACCTTTCGGGAGGATCTGTACTACCGGTTGAATGTCATCCCCCTTCGCCTGCCGCCGCTGCGGGAGAGACGCATGGATGTCCCCTTGTATCTCCAGCATTTCCTGCACAAGTACGGGACGCTTTTGCAAAAGGGACGATTGGACATAGAGCCGCATCTGCTGGAGCATCTGACCTGCTATGAATGGCCGGGAAACATCAGACAACTGGAAAATGCGATGGAGTACATGGTCAATATGGCCGAGGATACCGTGATCCGGGTAGCGGATCTGCCGGAGTACCTGGAGCAGCCGATGACGCTGCCGGACTGCGTCGAAGCTCAGCCTGGAGGGCGAGAAGACGAGCGGGCTTTCGGCTTCGGCAGTCTGGAGGAGCGGGTGGCTGGTTATGAGCGGCGTATTCTGGAGCATTATCTCGGCTCACCCGAATGGGGAGGGGACAAGGCAAAAATAGCGGAAGAATTGCAGATCAGCTTGTCGACCCTGTACCGGAAGATGGAGAGGCACCGGCTGGATTAATTGGCATTGATGAAACTATTTGAGCATATGTATGCAGATAAAGCAGCGGCCCCAAGAGGAGAACCGCTGCTTTTTTTCTGTGAAAAACGTCCCCTCTCAATCGGGGGATTGGAACATCTTGACGTTTTTTATAAAATTGGATGTGACCGCTTGCTTGCAGTCAGTCGGAACGGTTAAAGCCGTTTTGTCGCTCAGTATGAAAAGAATAAGAACGATAGCAGAAGACCGAAAAACCAGCGCCAAAAGACTGAAACTTCTCGGTTTAGCATTTACTGCAACAGGGAGCGGATCTCACCTGTATTGGGATTGACCACAAACCATCCATACGTGCTGGTGTAGCTGTCACCCGATTGGAAATTATTTACCACAGTTTGGTAGACCTGGATGACGTAATGCCCTTTTTCATCGTCATGATCGTATTCGACGATATGCTGCGGGGTCAGGCTGCCTGCAAATTTCTTTTTGACCAGTTCGACGGCCTCCAGCTTGGAGTACATTTTACCCACGGGCAGCTTGCCGAGGAAGATCGATTTGGTTTTGGCGTCATAGAGGACGGATTTCCCCAGATTTTCGGCAACAAAGCGGATGGGTACATAGACGGAATTTTTGTACAATATGCCTTGTACATCCATAGAGGGCGATTTTGGAATCCCGTCAAAATAGTAGGTAAACGGTGTTTTGTTGATTTCGCTGGTGTCCGGGAAGGCAGGAGCGGCCAAGGCCCAGCCGGAGAAAAGCGCCGATCCCACGACGATTCCCCCCGCAAATGATTTCAAATCCCATTTCATCTTTACAAACCTCTCTCCCGTTTCGATAGTAAGAGAATCCAAGGGATATTATGTCAAAAAACATAGGACCAAGCTATCAAGCAACGGTCATAGGAACGGACGCCCAGAAACCGGAAAAATGGCTGTGTGTTCCTTCTGCATAAGTCCCAGGAAGGTGTCCATGAGGATGGCCAGGGCAAGGTAAGAAGGCCCTTTTCCTGCAAAAGGATGGATTTTCCCGGTCTCTTTTCTATTAAAATGGAAGAAGGTATGATAGAGAAAAGTCCTACGTGGAAAAGGCCAGGTGTAGAAGATGTCTATTTTGCGGAACGATTGGGCGACGCTTTTGGAGGAGGAATTCCAGCAGCCCTATTACATCCAGCTTCGCGAATTCTTAAAAACCGAATACCAGAACGGGACGATTTATCCCGATATGTACGATATATTTAATGCGCTCCACCTCACCTCTTACCGGGAAGCCAAGGTCGTGATCCTCGGACAGGACCCGTACCACGGACCCGGGCAGGCGCATGGCCTCAGTTTTTCGGTCAAGCCCGGGGTAACCACGCCTCCGTCTTTGCAAAATATCTACAAGGAGCTGCAGAGCGACCTCGGCTGTGCGATTCCGCAGCACGGGTATCTGGTCGAGTGGGCCAAGCAGGGAGTGCTGCTGCTCAACACAGTGCTGACCGTACGCGGGGGAAATCCCAACTCGCATAAAGGGAAGGGCTGGGAGCAGTTTACCGACAGAGTCATCCGTGTGTTGAATGACCGGGAAACGCCGCTGGTCTTTATATTATGGGGCCGACATGCCCAGGAAAAGGCTGCTTTTATCGACAGAGGGAAGCATTTTGTGATCCAGTCGCCGCATCCGAGCCCTTTTTCGGCCAACCGCGGTTTCTTTGGAAGCCGTCCTTTTTCCCGGGCCAATCAGTTCTTGCGGGAGCAGGGGCTGGGCGAAATCGATTGGCAGCTTCCTTTGCAGGCTGAGCGCGAAGCAAGCGGGGCATCTGCCCGCTCGTCGCTTACCTAAAGGGATGAACCTCAGGTCAGGGCGTCGCTCTTGAACACTCCTCCACTTTCGTCAAACTAGGATAGACCTAGGAGTGGGAGTCTTCGGCTAAATACGATAAAAAAATCTCCCTGTTTGTCAGGGAGATGGCTTAGTCCATGCTTTGGATGACGAGCAGGTACCCGTCAGCAACGGTAACCGTCCCGGTATCTGCCAGCAGTACATTGCTGATACCCAGAGTGTCGCCGATCCGCAGTGTGGCTTTGTCCAACGGGTATTGAAAGCCGGTGAGTGTGATGCCGCTCACCTGTTCTGTCAGCGGGAGCAGGGAGACATGGGCAAACCGCTTTCGGTGGAGCGTCACTTGTTGGTCGACCAGCAGAACCTGGTTCTTCTCATCCACGATCCGGCAAGGAACCCCGGCCACAAGCGCTTTTCGGAGCAGGTGAACATTGGCCAGCGAATGATCGAATCGGGAGCCGAGCGCACCTGCAAGGACAATTTCCGCAGGCTGCTGATCCAGCGCCCAGCGCAGTCCCATCTCCGTATCGGTCAAATCCTTCATGACCGGGTCGCAAGAGCGCATCTCCCCGCTGTTTTGCCGAATCACCTCCCGCTCTGCTGCGGTGACGGAGTCAAAGTCGCCGATGGCCAGATGAGGCTGTCTGCCGTTTTGGATGAGAAACAAGGCCCCGCGGTCAACGCCGACCAACACATCTTCCTTTTCTATTTCCTCCAAAGCCCAACTGCCGAGGCTGCCTCCTGCAAACAGTATGATTTTGGATTTTGTCGTCATGATGTTCGCCCTCATTTGCGTAGATTGGTGACCGTCCAGTGCAGTTCAACAGTCTTCCTTCATCTTACCATGTCCCGACCACGTGAGATAGAAAGGAAGATAAGGCCCGGCACTCCCCTTGCAGAAGGCATGGCAAAAGGACTACGATAACCGTAAGAAGAAAGCCGCTAGAATAACAGGAGGTGGGGATATGTCTGAGAAATATGCGAAGGCGTACTCGGAGGAGTCTTTTTGGAAAAAGGTAAAGAAATTCGCGAAAAAAGCAGGGGGCAAGGTCGTCTACGTAGCGCTGCTGCTTTACTACGCTTTGCAAAATCCTAAAACCCCTGCTTGGGCGAAAACGGTGATCTTGGGAGCGCTGGGCTATTTCATCAGTCCTCTTGACATCGTGCCGGATGTGACGCCGGTAGTAGGATATGGGGATGACCTGACGACATTGATCGGTGCTTTGGTGATGGTGGCTGTCTACATCGACGAGGAGGTCAAAGGAAAGGCGCGCAGCAAGCTGACCGATTGGTTTGGCACAGAAGTATTGCCTGAGCTGGAAGAGATTGATGAAAAGCTGAACAAGAAAAAGGAGAAGTAAGCAGGATCGATTTACTCGTCACGATTCTGATCATCAGGCAGGGCAGTGGGGATCTGTTCGATTTGCAGGCCAAAAATTTGCGGCGGTTGGACCTGGTTGGTCTGCATGTAAGCGGAGAGCTGTCCGCGATGGTGAATCTCGTGCTCGATCATGGCCATCACGATTCTCCAAGCGCTGACTTCATAGCCCAGCAGATTTTTTACTTTTTTATTGAACTGCTCCGGCTCCAACTGTTGCAGTCCGGTGAGAACGGCTTCATGACAGTCCTGCAAATAGTGTAGGGCCGCTTCCAGCGTTTCTCCTTTTTCCGGTCCATGCCCGGTGTACTTCCACTCATTCTCGGTGATAGCATGATAAAACATCCGTTCTGTCGACCCCAGATGGCGTATGATGTCTCCGCAGGAAAATTTGTCAGGAGCGGGACGCCAGTCCATCATATCTGCCGGCATTTCCTGAAGATACTTCAACGTTCGTTTTCGTACACCTGCAAATTGAGAGATCAGTACTTCTTTGGAAAGCATGACATCAACCCCCTGGAAAAAATGTAAGAGCCCTCCTTCATGGTATATCATACTTCGTACTGCCTTCCACTTTTTTCAAATGACCCGATTGAATTTTTTGAATTTATCGATTAAAATTTTTTTATCTAATGAATTTTAAGACCATTTTCAAGAAATGGATGGTGATATCCTGTGTCGTCGATTTCCATCAAGCGTTTTCCTGAATGTACATTGGCGGAGATTACAGAAGCCTGGAACCGTGGATTTGAGGGGTACTTTTTCCCGATCACGATGACGGTTGACAGCCTGACGCAAAGGCTGGGAGCCGAGGGATATACTTCCGCGCTCTCGGTCGTCGCTTTTTCGGATGGAGCACCGGTCGGTCTCGTCGCCAGCGGTGTGCGGTCTATCGCTGGCAAGAAAGTGGCCTGGAACGGAGGAACCGGTGTTGCGACAGAATTTCGCCGCCAAGGGCTGGGGCGAAAGCTGATGGAAGCCACTCTGGATCTGTACCGGCAGGAGGGGGTGCAGCTCGCGACGCTGGAGGCTGTCAGTCAAAATGACAAGGCAATCGCGCTGTATCAGCAGCTCGGCTATGAAATTACAGACCGCCTGCTTTTCTGGCAGCATACAGAGCCTTTTGCGGGAGAGCCTTTTGGCGATGTGGCGTCCATGCCGTATCGGATTCGCCGCGGAGTTCCCCAGGAGGCGGCGGGCTTGTCCTTTTACTCGGCCCATGTTCCCTGGCAGAATCAGTGGCAGAGCCTTCGCGACGGAGAAGCCGTATTCGTTGAGGATTCTTCCGGAAAGCCGGTCGGTTACGCTTTGTACAAACGCACGTGGGACGAAGAGGGCAAGCTGGCATCAATCACCCTGCGCCAATGTGCCTTCGACGGGGAGCGTTCCGACGGAGAAGAGATCGTCCGCTTTGCGCTCTGTCATGCGTTTGCGCCGTTAGACTACACATGCAGGAGAGGGACGTTCAATCTGCCAGCGTCAGAGTCGGTGGTACTGACCGTGCTGGAGCAGGCAGGCTTTGCCTCTTCGGGGAACGAGCAAGTGTATATGAAACGAAAAATGGAAGCGGATTGATCGAGCGGTGGCGGATGTTGGATCGGGCTGCCGGTCAGGTTGACCGGCTTGTCCCAATCGTCAGGCGGGTAGGCGGGTTCTGGCCAGAAGGGGGAGGCTTAGCGCTGACAACTGGGACAGTAAAAAACCTTTCGCGATGACCACTCGTCCTGCGTGATGGGATGTCCGCAGCGCGGGCAAGGCTCGTTGCCGCGATCATAGACGAGGCAGCGGTCATTGTAGCCGCCAGTCAGATGGTCCTCGTGAAACAGCGGCACTTCCATGTATCCCCCATGCTGGAGCGCCTCCCGAAGCACCGTTTGCATCGAGTGAAACAGCTTCCCGGCCTCTTCTGGAGAAAGCGAAGGAATGCGGCGCAGCGGCAGGATTTCGGCACGGTGGCAGATTTCGTCGGCGTAGCAGTTGCCAATCCCGGCCAGGAGATGCTGATCGACCAAGGCGGATTTCAGCACACCGCGTTTTTTCTGGAGCAGCCGGGAAAATTGATCAGAGGTAAACAGCGGGTCGAGGGGCTCGGGGCCGAGATCTGCCAGCCGTTCCTCGGCCTCTTCGCGCGTGAGCAAATGAAGATAGCCTAGACGGAGCCCGTGAAAATACAGCCGGTGGTTGCCCATGGACAAGGTGACCTGGGCAGTTCGGTCGAGCTTGTCCGCTTCCGTTCCCCAATAGAGAAAGCCGCCGAGCATCAGGTGAAGCAGCAGGACATCACCGGATTGAAGATGAAAAAGCAGATGTTTTCCTCTGCGCCCAGTGGCCACAAAAGAGTTGCCCTGGAGACGTGCGACAAAGCTGGCAACGGGCAGATTGATCGTCTTTTCGCGCTCCACGCTGACACTGGTGATCCTCTGTCCCGCCAGTCGTTCATGGAGCAACCGGCGGTAGTTTTCCATTTCCGGAAGTTCCGGCATCGCTCATGCCTCCTGTCAGACGGATGCTCTTTAGTTTGTGATCACGCAATCTGATCCCCCACTTTACTCCTCGCCCAGCTCCAGACGGTTGAGCAGCACATCCTCCACTTTGAGCAAATGGTGCAGCATTCTTTGCTGTGCCATCAGGGCGTCACGCTCGCGGATTGCCTTGTAGATCAAGACATGCTCCTCGTACAGCCGCTCTGTGCTGGATTTCTCTCCAAACAGCCACATTTTTCGGGTGTTGCGCATGCTTTTTGTCATCGCTCCGGAGATGGTTTTCATCATATCAATCAAGAGGCGGTTGTGGCTGGCGTGCGCGATTGCCTGATGGAAATCGATATCGGCTTGATCACTCGCTTCCTCCGAATCCACGCTCTCCCGCATCTGGTCCAAAGCCTGTTTGATGGCGGCCAGATCACCATCCTTCCAATTGCGCGCGGCCAGACCGGCACTGCCGACCTCCAATATTTTCCGCATTTCCAGCAATTCGAGAATATCCTCCGAGCCCATCAGAATGGTGGAGAGCGGAGCGCTCAGGCTGGATGTTTCAAACTTGCGGACAAAAGTCCCTTCGCCTTGTTTGATCTCGACCAAACCCATCGCTTGCAGTGCGCTCAGCGCTTCCCGGACAGCAGAGCGGCCCACCTGAAATTTTTGCGCCAGCACTTGCACGGAGTCCAGTTTATCCCCGGGCTTGACTTGGCCGTCCACAATCATCTGCTTTAATTCCTCGGTAATGACTTCATATATTTTTTTGCTGGAAATCTGCTGAATCGGCAATGTGCTTCCTTCCTTTACCTTGTGCTGAAATCATTTTACTATACGAGGACCCCTGAAGCATCTTGCCTTGGGGGTTGCCTCTTATGCGCGGCCATTTGTCAGATACGCACCAGTTAGAACGATCGATCCCGGATTACAGAGTGACAGATATCTGATCACCTGACGAGCATTCTAGCAAAATGGGAAGCTGAATTCAACAAATTGATAAATTTTTCTGAATATATATAATAAAGGGTATGGGGAGACAACCCCTTGAAAAACAAGGATACCAGAGAAACTTGAGTTCAGGCAGAAGGGTATTGCCGAAGAAGATTTGGGGCAAAGGGATTGTTGTCCAGACAGATGAAATGCTATCATTTTGATCAGATATCTGATGACCTGATGACTTTAGAAAACGGGGGAGAAACAATGCTGGAGAAAGCGATTCGGGAAGAGCTGAGGGCGATTGTAGGCGAGAAGTATTTTCTGGATACGCCGAATGAACTTTACGCCTATTCCTATGATGCAACGCCTATCTTTCAGGCCATGCCGGATGCGGTGGTGATCCCGGGAACAGTCGAAGAGGTGTCGGCGGTTTTGAAGCTGGCAAATACGCACGGGATACCGATCGTACCCCGCGGTTCGGGAACCAATCTGGCGGGCGGAACGATACCGGTCGAGGGCGGCATCGTCCTGAATATGACCCGCTTTAACCAGATATACGAAATCGACAAACAAAATCTGACCGCAACGCTTGGTCCCGGTGTGGTTACAGCCGACCTGCACCAGGCGGTGGAAGCGGAGGGGTTGTTCTATCCTCCTGATCCGGGCAGCATGCGGATTTCCACGGTCGGCGGAAATATGGCCCAGTGCGCCGGCGGGATGAGAGGGCTGAAATACGGAGTCACCAAGGATTATATTCTGGGGCTGGAGTACGTGCTTCCGTCCGGAGAAGTGCTGCGCTGCGGCGGCAAAAATATGAAAGACGTGGCTGGCTACGATATGACCAGGCTGATGGTCGGATCGGAGGGGACACTGGGCGTGATTACCGAGATCACGGTAAAGCTGCTGCCTTTGCCCGAGTCCAAACGAACCCTGGTTGCCTACTATACCAATCTCGTCGATGCCGCCAAAACAGTGGAAACGGTGATCGCCTCGAAGATCATTCCAGCCACTATCGAGTTTCTCGACCAGTCTACGATGAAGGTCGTGGATGATTTCGCCAAGCTGGGACTGCCCCTGGAGATGAAATCGATGCTCCTGATCGAGCAAGATGGCCCGGAGGAGCTGGTGGTACGGGATATTGAAAAAATCGCGGAAATTGCCCGGCAGCAGGGGGCGGCCGAGGTGCAGTTGGCCAAAACCCCGGAGGAAGGAGCCAAGCTGCTGGCAGCTCGTCGCTCTGCTTTGGCGGCACTGTCTCGTCTGCGTCCGACGACCATTCTCGAGGATGCCACGGTTCCGCGCTCCCGACTGGCTGATATGGTCGCAGAGGTAGAGCGGGTCGCCGAGAAGTACCAGCTCCAGATTTGTACGTTTGGCCACGCCGGAGACGGAAATCTGCATCCCACCTGTATGACCGATGAGCGGGACAAGGAAGAAATTCACCGGGTAGAACAAGCCTTTGAAGAAATATTCCACGCGGCTATCCGCATGGGCGGCACGATTACAGGAGAGCATGGCGTCGGGATGGCCAAAATGAATTACCTCGACCTGAAGGTAGGCGAGGGTGGGATCCAGCTGATGAAGCGGATCAAGGCAGCTTTTGATCCGAACAACATCATGAACCCCGGCAAAATGTTTGCAAACAGCGGTCGACGCAGAGTGGTGGTGAAACGATGACCCGGACAAACCAGGAGCTGCTGGCCAAATTCAACATGGACGAGATCATGAACTGCATGCACTGCGGCTTTTGTCTGCCGGCCTGTCCGACCTACCGCGAGACGGGGTTGGAATCACAAAGTCCGCGCGGGCGCATCGCCCTGATGAAGGGGGTAGCCAACAGCCAACTGACCGTAGACGCGGAGTTTGAGAAAAACATGTACGCCTGTCTGGGCTGCCGTGCTTGTGAGACGGCCTGTCCCGCCGGTGTCCCCTATGGCAGTCTGGTCGAAACCGCACGGGAGGTCGTCGAGGATCACAAAAAGAGCGAGACAAAGCCGCCTTTTTTGCGCCAACTGGTCTTTGATCGGGTGTTTCCGTACCCGGAGCGCATGAAGACATTGGGGACTGTGCTGTGGGCGACGCAAAGCGCGGGGCTGCAAACACTGGCCAACAAAACGGGCCTGATCAACATCCTGCCCCGGGAAATGGCAGAAATGCAGCAGGCTGTGGACAAAATCGCTTCGCCCAAAGAGCGGAAAAAAAGGGAGCCCGTCATGAAGGCAGACGGCGAGACCGCGCTTCGGATCGGGATGTTTACGGGCTGTATCATGGATATGATGTTTTTTGAAACCAACCAGGCAACCGCTCAGCTCCTGACAAAAGCGGGCTGCGATGTCGTGTTTGTGGAAAACCAGGTGTGCTGCGGGGCTTTGCATGCTCATGCCGGTGAGAAGAACGGAGCAGTCGAGCTTGCCAAGCGAAACATCGAGGCGTTTGAACGGGCCGGTGTGGACTTCGTCGTCAATAATGCGGGCGGCTGCGGGGCGGCGCTGAAAGAGTACCACCACTGGTTCCACGGAGACCCGGAGTGGCAGGAGCGGGCGATGGCCTTTGTAGCCAAGGTGAGAGATGCCAATGAATTGTTGGCAGAGCTGCCGCCGCTGACCTTTACCAAGCCCCTGGAAGTCCGAGTGACCTACCAGGATTCCTGTCACCTGGCGCATGGGCAGGGGGTGCGCAACCAGCCTCGTCAGTTGCTGAAAAGCATCCCGGGCCTGGAGCTGGTGGAAATGTCCGGTGCGGACAACTGCTGTGGCTCGGCCGGCATCTACAACATCACGAACTTTGACATGTCGATGCAAATTCTCGATGGCAAGATGGAGCACGTCAAGAAGACCAAGGCTCATCTAATCGTAACGTCCAATCCGGGGTGTCTGTTGCAAATGAAAAAGGGCATTATCCGGGCGGGGCTGGAAGGACAGATGGAAGCGGTGCATATCATGGATTTGCTGGCTCGGGCTTTGTAAGGGAGAGCTATCGGACATTTGCTTTATCGATGTTACATGAAATGCTGGATGAAATTGCTTGAGAAGCTCTGTTCTTTTGGGAATGGAGCTTTTTTAGTAACTTTAGCTGGGGGTTCTGAGGGATGAGATTCGTTGTCTTGCTCTTAGTTTTAAGTAAAGGAACGGGGCTGCCGGGGAGAAGAAGCATGTTTCCCTGCTCTGCTCCGTATTACGCCCTGCATGGATGATTCACTGTCCGCTCCGGTTCGATTTGCGGGGGAGCCGCAAAAGCAGTTTCGCTTTGAGGTCATCCCAAGGTTGCGCTCCTTTTTCCCGCAAATCGAACCGGAGCTGAGCAGGGCTCCACAGTCGCGCCGCAGGGAAACATGCTTCTTCTCGAAGCCGGTGTTTTTTAAAAGATGTGGGAGCAAGTACTGGAAGAAAAGGTTTACAAAAGACAGGTCCGCTCACCCCGTTGGAGAAATCAAAAGCGTTGTAGCTAAATGATCGATATCATACATGAATCATTTCGGAAAACTCAGAGATGTAGTTCCATTTCCATATTATGGTTAATAAATATTTTTCCTTTATCTAAAAGTAAACCTCACTGGTAAGCGGATGACGAAACGATACAAGCATGTTCAATCATTTTTATCAATTTTTATTCAAACGGAATTCCACCGTAAATGATGGTTCTATCGTAAACATCAATGATCATGCTACAGATATCTTCCAGGATCAATCTAACTCTTTCTGTTTGGCATTTCTTAAATAGATCCACTGTAACGAGAAGAAGCGTGTTTCCCTGCGTTGCGACTGTGGAGCCCAGCCTAGCGGAGCAGCGGTGGGCGGGAAACAGGGGCGCAACCCTGATTTGCCTCGGAGCGACACTGCTTTTGCGAACCCCCGACCACCGATGCGGAGCGGACAGCCCACACATCCCTGCAGGGCGTAATACGGAGCTAAGCAGGGAAACATGCTTCTTCTCACTACGGCCGCGAATCCAGGTGCTTTTCAAGTAATGAAGTTTTCTCATGTAGAACATTTCCAATATCCCCAGAGAATCGGGTAATATATGATAGGGGGAAAGCACCCTGCCATTTAGCAAGGACAGGAGATCGTATCATGCAAAAAGTGGAATTGATTGCGACGGCGACGTTCGGTCTCGAATCGGTCGTGGCCGAAGAGGTAAAAGCGTTGGGTTATCAGGATGTTCGGGTGGACAACGGCAAGGTTGAATTTACAGCGGACATTTCTGCCATCGCTCGGACAAATTTGTGGTTACGAACTGCGGATCGCGTGCGTCTAAAAATAGGGGAATTTCAGGCGACGACCTTTGACGAATTATTTGAGAAGACCAAAGCATTGCCTTGGTCTGACTGGATTCCGGCGGATGCCACTTTCCCGGTCGAGGGAAAATCGGTAAAATCCACACTCTACAGCGTGCCGGATTGCCAGGCGATCGTCAAAAAGGCAGTCGTGGAAAGCCTGAAAAAAACGTACAAGCAGGATTGGTTTGAGGAAAAAGGGCCTTTGTACAAAATCGAAGTGGCTTTGCTAAAAGATACGGCGACACTGACGATTGACACGACGGGGGCTGGGCTGCACAAGCGTGGGTATCGGACGCTGATCGGTGCCGCTCCTCTCAAAGAGACGATGGCCGCAGCGATGATTTTGTTGTCACGCTGGAAGCCGGATCGCGTGTTCATGGACCCGATGTGCGGTTCGGGGACGCTCCCGATTGAAGCGGCGCTGATCGGACAAAATATCGCGCCGGGCATGAACCGGGAATTTGTCTCGGAATCCTGGCCGACCATCCCGAAAACGGCATGGCGGGAAGCGCGGGCGGAGACGCATGATCTGGCCCGGTATGACCAGCCCCTGGAGATTATCGGGACAGACATTGACGAGGATATCTTGCGTGTAGCGAGGCGCAATGCCGGGGAAGCGGGCGTGGACGAATACATCCATTTTCAACAGATGGATGTCAGGGATGTGCGGACGAAGCGGAAGTACGGCTACCTGATCTGCAACCCGCCCTATGGGGAACGGCTGGGTGACTGGAAACAGGCAAGCCGCTTGTACCGGGAGATGGGGCAGACATTTGCCGCGCTGGACACGTGGTCGTTCTACTTCCTGACCTCAGATGAGCAGTTTGAAGAGGCGTTTGGACGAAAAGCGAGCAAAAAACGAAAGCTCTACAACGGGAACATCAAGGTGGACTACTACCAGTTCTTCGGTCCGCGGCCGCCGCGCCCAAACTCGTCCCAGCCCCCAAGCCAATAACGGTTGGATACCAGAAAGATGCAGAAAAATGGAGGAGAAAAAATGGGTGTGACACGTAAGACAGGGAGGGTTATGGCTGCGCTTTTGGCGTTGTCGTTGATGACGAGCTCAGCTTTGGCAGCGACGGACCCTTCTGCCAAGGTACCGGAGGCAGAGCCGGATAAACAGGCGCAACCGGCAGAGTCAATGCCGGAAGAGCAGACCATTACCTTTACTGACCTGGGGAACAGCTATGCGCGCGACGCTGTTTATCATTTGACATCTCTGGGCCTGATCAGCGGACAGGGGGGAGACCTTTTCCATCCCCAGGAGTCCATTTCCCGGCAGGATGTATTCGTCTTGCTGTCCAAGGCGATGGGAGTTCAGCCGAAGCTTCCGCGAGAGCATAAGTTCGACGATGTTTCACAAGAAAGTGCCTACGCCCCCTACATATACGGACTGGCCGAGCTAGGTGTACTGAACGGACGCAGCGACGGTACGCTGGGAGCCAAGGACGCTTTGACCCGGCAGGAGTTGGCGGTCATATTGGACAGGCTGTGGAAAGCGGGCAGCGGCACCAAACAAGTGGCGGAGCAGGAAACGTATGCTGACCAGGACGAAATTGCCGACTACGCCAAGGAAGCCGTCGCTTCTGTTACTGCACAAGGCTGGATGAAAGGGGCAAACGGGGTCTTTCGCCCGCAAGGCCAAGTGACCAGAGCAGATGCCGCTCTGATTGCAGAGCGCGTCTGGACGGCACGCTACCAACTGGCGGAGAAAGCCGATTTCACCGTAAACAAGACGAAGCTGACCGTGATGGCGGGCACCAGCGAACAGGTCGAGGTGACCCGCCCGGGCGGAGGAGCACTGCCCTTTACCCCTGTCTTTGCCTTTGACCAACCCACTCTGGGTGTGATGTCGCCAGACGGAACCTTTACCGCCGGGCCAACCCCTGGCAAGGGCATACTGACCGTAAGCGTCGGGCTTCGCTCCATTACCCTTCCCGTGGAGATCACGCCAGCGCCTGTCGATTCGCATGCAGGCAAAACGGCTGATCTGGAGCAGGGAGCGGAAAAGGAAAAGGCTGAGACGAGCACGGAAACAAAAACAGACTCAAAAACAGATACAAAAGCAGATACAAAAACGGATGCAGGTACAAAAACCGACACAAAAACCGACTACAAAGCAGATGTTCAAACAAACGCAAGCACAAGCACGCCGGCTGCTGACTCTGCAAGCAAAGAAAAAGCGGAGGGGACTGCCGGGAAAAACCAGTCCGCAGCGACGGATCAGGCGACAACCAATCAAACGGCATCGGACAAGGATGGCACCGAATCTGTCGATCATGCCGTTCCAGACGAAGAGGAAGAAGAGCAGAGCGTTGAAGCGGCGGACGAGCTGGTCAATCTGGCGCCGGGCAGCTTTACGTCAGTCAAACCTTTCGGGAAAGAGGATGCCTACTTCCGCGAGGTTGAAAAACAGTATCCGGGTCCGGTCGGCGGTCTGGTCACACCTTCGGATACATGGACCGGCTACAATCGCCAATTCGGCCGGAAGGTAACCGTCGTTTTGCCGGAGCCCAAACAACTGGAGCGGGTGGCACTTACCTTTAGACACGCAAAAAGCTCAGGCATCACCATTCCGGAGTGGATGGATGTCGAGGTGTCCCCTGACGGCAAGGCGTGGTATTTCGCCGGAAAAGCCAAGCACGACATCTCTCAGGCAGAAGACGCTATTCTGGAACGCACTTTGGCCGTTACACTGCCGCAGGTGGAAACCCGCTATGTACGAGTATCCTTCCCGGTGAAGGTATTTGCTTTCGCCAGACAGCTTGAGGTGTGGGGACGAGACGGGCGAAATCAAACAGCGCCATCCGTGCTGCTCCCGTTTGCCAACCAGGCTGATCCACAGGCCGAGAAGAAAAATGTACGCCGCGTTGAAAACATGCTGCTGGCTTACACGGGGGACCATGGACAACTGGGCACCTGGACCAAAGAAGATTTTCTCCCGATGGTAGGCTATCGCACCAAGGACGGCTATATGCGCGATCAGATGTTTGACACCATCCTGTTCCTGCCGTATCAAACCATGCCGGCGACCAAAGAGAAATGGCTGGAATACCAAAAAGACCTGTTTGCCTCGAATCAGCAGCTGGAAGCATTAAATGATGCGATGCGCGAGTTCAACAGGCTGCGGGGCACCCTGTATGCCAACACGTACGTAGAAAATGTCGTGCTGGCGCTGCCGTATCCCAATGGCGCCCAGACGGACTTTGGAAAGCTCGATCCAAACAAGGAGTCTCTCTCTTTCTCTGCGAAGCAGGTAGGCGAGGAAAAAGCGTATCAAAACCGCAAGCAGGCGCTGGAATGGTATTACAGCGAATTGAAAAAGCGCTGGGATCAGGCGGGCTTCCAGTATCTGAAGCTGGACGGCATCTACTGGTTCCACGAGCTGGTGGAGGACAGCGGACCGAGGGAGCGAGACCTGATCCGCGACATGGGCAGGATGGTGCACGAGGATTCACTGCGTTATTACTGGATTCCGTACTTCGGTGCACCGGGCCTGTCAGAGTGGAAATCCCTCTACTTCGATGCGGCATTCCTGCAGCCCAGCTACTATTCGGATAAGCCGATTCCGCTCGACCGGATCGAGGGCACACTGGAAGTGATCCAAAAATACGGGATGGATGTAGAGATCGAAGGGGATGCCAAGATGTACAATGATCCGAAGTTCCTCCAGATCTACTACAACCAGTTGATTGCGACGCACAGATTCGGCATGGACAAGAACAACATCCACGCTTACTACTTCGGCTCCAAAACGCTGCTGCATGCCGTGAACAGTGACGACCCGGTAATTCGCGGCATCTATGATGACACGTACAAATGGATGCGCGGCAAGTTTGATCAGACGGAGTATATGCTGCCGAGCGATACCAAGAAAGAAGAATAGTGTCCGCTTTGATTATGAAAAACATGAAAAAGCATCCCGTTTCACTTTCTGACAAGTGGCGGGATGCTTTTTGGAGTTTAACTTATAGGTCGAGAAGTCTCCCACTTCTAAAACCTTACAGCGTTTGGTTGTAAGCGGGGGATGAATCGACTTCGGACAAGGACAGGCTTTTGCCTGTTCAGTTGTCCAACACTTTGGTAAAATCTACTTATGATGTTCTTTGATAACTGGATATATGGGGTTGCATGGAGAAACAAAATGCGAAAACCAAGCTTATCCTTCCATGCGTAAAATATCCAAGGTAACAAAAGAACTCCGAAACGTAGGACATCTAGGGTAGGGACTACCCGAAGTAACGCTCGAGGAGACGAAAGGTTACTTTCGTCGTGGATTTGAGAAGCTCCCACTTCAAGGCGTTAGCCTAAGTGGAGAGTAGTTCACTAGGAGCTGATTTCATTGTGGCTGTCATCGTAGGCAACAATCGTTGAAAACGTGCTAACACCAATCTTTACATCAAAATAGTATCTATCATCATTATCAATCATGATGATAGACGATTCGTTATTTGGATAGGTTATCTGGATAGATTTGATTCGTTTATCATGAATGATTCCACTAACGATGTGGAAGCTGGATTCTTTATTTCGCAGTTTGCCCGCAAGCTGCATTTTGGTAAAGGGAGACTGTGAGTCCATTTGTGTAGTTTCCAGATGAACAATATCCCAGGACGCATTAATCTTTTCTGTATAAAATAAACCTTCATAAAAAATATTATTCTTTTTGAATAACAATTGTCCAAATGCACTATTCTCGATATGTGATACTTTTACTATTTTAAAATCTTCAACCTTAAACCCCATCTGTTCATCTGTTTTTTGATGAATAAAAGTGATGAGTGCATTATCTTCGTTTGTAGTTATATTGGGCTCAGAAGGGTCATTGATTTCTTTTGGTTGACAACCAAACAAAATGAGACATAAAAACAGTGCAAACAATATTTTTCTATACATGAAAACCATTCCTTCTTCTTCGAGTAAAAATAGGGGGAATCTCAGTTAGAGTTTTGAGAAAGTCCCCTTTTGATAGGGGACTTTTCATGTCGTTTTAGGTGGTAAAGCCATCATCGTAAAACACTTTAAAGCTAATTTAGACGGTCAAGATACTCCCTGATTCCAGGAAGTTCAAATTAGGGGTTTATCGAAATCCTGAGCCGGGAGAACAAACATGTACAAGATACCTGGTCCCTCAACCTCACTAAATGCATATTGCTTCCAACTTGCTGCTGCTCGCAGAAGTTGCTGCTGTATTCGCACTAACAGCATCGTCCATAATATCACCAGGTGTATTATTGTTGTTCAAGCAAAAATGATGCACGATCGCTACTTTTGAATAACTAATACCTTGTTCAAACTCCCAAGAAGGACCAGTAGGAGGAAAGAGGCGTTGAATTTTCGCTCGACGATCAAGATAGTGAATATTCACTTAATGGAGATTTAGTTGATGCCAACGATGAGTATGTTAACTCTCATCCTCGTGAATATAAAGAAAGGATTCGAAAGCTAGAGCATAGTTGAAAGAACTGCAAACAATACTTTCTTCAAGCTAAAGAACTCCCTAAATTTGGTATATTATAATATTAATTATGAGAGGTGAAATTTGTCAATGAAAATTGTAATTTATGGTAAAAATATGCTACTCTACCCTATTTTAGATTTTATTTGTTAGTAAAAAAGATACATAATTTATTTTAAGACGGTAGAGTTGGACCAAAAAAGTTGAATAAGGAGTCTGCTTAACAATAAACAGACTCCCTTGATTTTCGAACTTCTAGTGACAGACTTTTATTCTCAGGAATTAAGATCTTTGATCGGCGTTTTTCTTCTGAGGAATCAACCGGAACATATAAACATACAACAAAGCACTCAACAAAGAAATGCCCAAAATGATCGAAAAAATGCCGATGGGAGCCATCCATTGAGACAGGCCGATAGCAAGCGGCGCGATAAAGCGGCCAAGCGAAAATTGCAACGACGATGCTCCCATGTATTGCCCGCGTGCATCCTCAGGTGCGTATTTGCTGATAAAGCTTTGGACGACAGGCGTACGAATCAGCTCACCCAGGGTGAGAACGAACATACAGCCGAACAGCAGCCAGATATTTGACGTAAAGGCCATCAGGAAAAATCCGAAGCCGTAGAGCGTCGAGGACAGAATCAGACTGTTTCGGTCGCTCCAGCTTTGAAACCAGTGGGTGACGGGCAGCGTAAACAGAACCACTAGCAAACCATTCAAGCCCATCAGCCAGCCAAAAGCAGAAGTGCCCCCGATGGAAAAAGACCAGTTGCCCCACCAGACCAACGGCTGACTGTGTACGTTTTCTTTCACATACAACGCCATGTACAGGTCAAGCTGCATGAAGGCAATCGCAACCAATACACCCGCCAGAATGTAGATGGCAAACGGTTTGTCTTTGAAAATAATCGCGTAGTTCCGGAACTGCTCCCTCAAAGAAAAGCGAGCCGGCGGTGCCGCGCTGGCCTCTCTCTTGCCCGTGAGTGCCGGGAGTGTTTCCTTGATCAAGAAAAAGATGGCGATCCCATAGAGGAACTCCACAATCGTACAGACCAAAAGCAGCTCAAAACGGTAATGCACGAAGAAAATCGAACCGAGTACCGGACCCAGCACCACCCCGATATTCATGGCCGTGTAAAAGGTAGCGAAGACAACCCGGCGATCTTCTTCGGTGGTCAGATCCGCCACCATGGCAGAGCTTGCCGGCCAAAACATCGACCCGGCCATCCCGATCCCGATAAAAGCCAGATAATCAATCCAGGGGGAGGGGGAAAAGGCAAACAGGCCGAACATTACGGAAGAGGTTGAAATTGAGATCAGCATGGTCTTTTTCCGCCCGATCCGATCCGCCAGATATCCGCCGGCCAGGTTGGAGAAGATCCCGAGCAAAGGGGGAACTGTTAACAGCAGGCCCGCCACATCTTTGCCAAATGTGTCGCTGAAGTAAAGGGCTATAAAAGGAAAGTACATCCAAAAAAACGTATGCGTAATCAACTCGCCGAGCAGACGAACCTTTAAATTCAAATCCCAAGAGCGCCAAATCATGACCAGGATTCCTCCGATCCCACAAAGAAGTGTTTGTCTCGTCTGCAGGTGCCTTTTTCTGCTCCTGTCGTCCGGCTTGGCGTGATGAAAAGTCCACGTGAACCATGTAAGGTTCGGTCCGGGGAAAACAACAAAAGCGCAAAGGGTGAGTAGAAACCTCATCCACTTGCGCTTTTTCGTCTGGATAGGAGGGGCCGGGTCTTTGGGGTACGCAAAGAAAAGACACGTATCCCGCATGTAGAATCGACAAAATAACGACTCGATTCCAACCGGAGTCCCATATCGGAAAAAGACGGAAGCGGTTCAGGCAACCTGCAGCTTCTTGCATTCAGATAGGGTTTTATCAAGGGCGGGACCCTCGATAAGGTCCCTCATCTAAATCATAGAAACTACAGTGATTGTCATGAACCAACGCTCCCGTCTTTTAAAAGTTATTTTTCAGATCAACTCTTGTTGATTAGAATACTCTACCTGCGTAAAAAAATGCAAGATATTTTTTGCTTTTTCTTCCTTTTCCCTTTTTTCTGGAGACAGGCCGCTACGGAGCAACCGTAATCACACCCGGATGATCCGCTACCACGTCCGCAATGATACGGGCCCACTCGACTCCCGCTGCATGCAGCTTTTCCAAGAGGATTTCGCCGTCTGCCGCAGGCAGGCTGATCAGCAAACCGCCAGAAGTAACCGCATCACACAAGATCAGGCGATCGATCTCGTCCATCTCTTCCGGAAAACGCACCCGGTCCGACACCCAGCGAAAATTGGATTTGCTGCCACCTGGAACGATGCCTTGCTCGGCAAGATCGCGGGTTCCCGGCAAGATGGGGACCTCGGAGCGACGGATGCGAATGCCAACACGGCTGCCTTCCGCCATTTCCAAAGAATGGCCCAGCAGACCAAACCCGGTCACATCTGTGCAAGCATGAACAGGGAAATCCTGCATGCATTCGGCCGCGTATTTGTTTAGTGTCGCCATAATGTGCATGACCAGCTCCGTCTGTTCCGTGGACAGCGCTTCCCGTTTGATCGCAGTGGTTTGAATCCCGACGCCGATGGGCTTGGTCAGGATCAGGACATCGCCCGGCTTGGCTCCTGCGTTGGTGAGGACGCGGGTCGGATGCACCGTGCCCGTAACCGCAAGTCCGAATTTGGGCTCCTGATCGTCGATGGAGTGCCCCCCGACCAGGACTGCCCCTGCTTCTGCCACTTTGTCAGCAGCGCCGCGCAGGATCTCCGTGAGGATGGCAGGGTCCAGCTTGTGAATGGGGAAGCCGACGATGTTCATCACCGTCAGGGGCTTTCCGCCCATGGCGAAGACGTCGCTGATCGCATTGGCCGCAGCGATTTGACCAAACCAGTACGGATCATCTACGATCGGCGTGAAGAAATCGAGCGTCTGCACAATTGCCAGATCATCGGTTAACTGGTAGACCCCTGCATCGTCTGACGTTTCTACGCCGACCAGCAGCCGCGGATCGCGAGAAGTAGGCTTTGGCAGATTTTTGAGTACGGAGGACAGCGCGTCAGGACTGATTTTGCAGCCGCAGCCTCCTTTTTGCGTAAGCGAAGTAAGCTTGATTTTTTCAGTCATGTTATGACCTCCTGACCTCTGAGGAATAATGTGGAAAGACCCCTCTGGCGGCACTGTGCCAACACCTAGAGGTGTGAGTCTTCTGTCGTGGCATGATAAAATTGGGACATAAGAAACAGACATACAAAAGATACAGAGATACAGCTCAATACATTCAGGATACCAGAAGTAAGGGTGACGAGAAAATTGAAAGATATTACGGTCGAAGAACTGCTGCATCAGGGATACGCAAATTTGATTGATGTACGCTCTCCGGGGGAGTTTTTTCGGGATACGATACCGGGTGCAATCAATATTCCTTTGTTTAGTGATAGGGAACGCGCCCAGGTCGGGATTACGTATAAGCGAGAGGGGCAGGCGGCGGCACAGTGGCTCGGCATGCAAATCGTCTCGCCCAAAATGGAGGCTTTGATGAATGCCATCCGTCAACGGGGAGAAGAGCTTGGCGAGCCGCCGACAATTTTTTGCTGGCGAGGCGGCATGCGCAGCCGGGCAATGGCTACCTTCGCTACCTTTGCCGGAGTACCGGTGCGCCGATTGACGGGCGGCTATCGCGCTTATCGCAAGCATGTGGTCGGGACGATCGAGCCGTATGCGCTGGAGCAACCCGTCTTTTTGTTGCATGGCATGACTGGCGTGGGGAAAACAGAGCTGCTGCATCGACTGGAAGCAGCCGGACAGCCTGTTCTCGATCTGGAGCGCATGGCAGGTCACCGCGGCTCGGTGTTTGGCGATATCGGCAAAGGCAAGCCAGCCAACCAAAAAATGTTTGATGCCCGTCTGTTCGAGACGCTTCGCCGCTACGAGAACGCCCCGTACTTTATCATGGAAGCGGAAAGCAGACGGATCGGAAATGCTACGCTGCCGAACTTTTTGATGCAAGCCAAGGAGCAGGCGGTACACATCCAGCTGACAGCGCCGCTGGAGGTGCGCGTTCAGCGCCTGTATGATGAATACGTCGTTCCCTTCTCCTGGAGACCTGATTTTTCCGAAAAGGTGGAAGCCGCTTTTCTGAAAATCGCCAGACGGATTCCCACGGAACAGGCAAAAAGGCTGAAGGATGCGCTTCAATCCGGCGATTACCGCACGGCCATCACGCTGCTGCTCGTTCACTATTACGATCCCCGTTACGAAAACAAGCAGGATTCTTACGTGACGAATATCCAGGAGCAGGTGGACGCTGCGGATCTGGATGCAGCAGGAAAAAGAATATGTTCGGTAATTGATAAATTTCTGGATGTTCGGTAAAATTATTTTTATTAAGAACATGCGCAGGGGGAGATAGGATGTTGGATCCACGCATTGTCAAGCTGGCGGAAAACTTGTTGAATCACTCGGTTCGTTTGCAGGAGAAAGAGTGTCTGTTGATTGAGATCAGAGGGGAAGGGCACGTCTTGGCCAAGGAATTGGTCAAACAGGCGTATGCCAAAGGGGCCTATCCATTTGTCCGCATTATCGATCAATCTTTGCAGCGGGAGCTGTTGCTGGGAGCGAGCGAGGAACGGGCATCCTACATGGTTAAATGGGAAGAGCCCATGTTCAAGGATATCCAAACCTTTATCGTGATTAACGGGCCGACAAATGACAGTGAAGCATCCGATGTGCCGGTAGAGCGTCGCCGCGCCCACCAAAAGGTCATGCAGCCGCTGAACGATTACATCGTGTCCGAAACGCGCTGGACGCTGCTCAACTACCCGACCGCGTCGATGGCCCAGAGTGCCAACATGTCGACGGAAGCCTTTGAAGATTTTTACTTTGACGTCTGCTCCCTCGATTATCAAAAAATGAACGAAGCTTTTCTCCCGCTCAAAGAGCTGATGGAGAAAACGGACAAAGTCAGATTGACCGGACCGGGAACAGACCTGAGCTTTTCGATCAAGGGAATTCCCAGCATTATCTGCGCGGGTGAGGCCAACATTCCGGACGGCGAGATTTACACGGCCCCTGTGCGTGATTCGGTAAACGGTACGATCACCTTTAACGCGGCGACATCCTATATGGGCACCCGCTTTGAAAACGTCCGGCTGACATTTGAAAACGGCAAGATCGTAGAGGCTTTTGCCAACAATACGAAACGGCTGAACGAGATTTTGGACAGCGATGAAGGGGCGCGCTTCATTGGAGAGTTTGCCATCGGCGTCAACCCCTACATTCTGCATCCGATGAATGATATTTTGTTTGACGAAAAGATCGCGGGCAGCTTCCATTTCACCCCCGGTCGCGCTTATGAGAATGCAGACAACGGCAACCGCAGCCAGGTGCATTGGGACATGGTCAACATCCAGCGCCCTGAATACGGCGGCGGGGAGATCTGGTTTGACGACGTACTGATACGCAAAGACGGATTGTTTGTCCTGCCGGAGCTTGCGGGACTGAATCCGGAAAACTTGAAGGGATAGATTCGAGAAGACTCTTACGCAAAAAGGCCCGGGGCAAAAGCTCCGGGCTTCTTTCTTCTGTCGGTTATTGGCGCAGCTTGTTTAGATCAACCGGTTTTTCGTTCAGCAGGTAGCGGACGACCTCAAGCTGATCCGTTCCGTCATCACGGAACATCGCCTGATAGCAAACGTCTCCCTCTTTCCAAAGGTAGCTAGTCAAGTTAGGATCAGTCGGAGGGCTCAGCGTTCCGTCAATTTTATACGTGTTTGTCTTCAGCACCTCACGTCCATTGATGGACACGGGCGTTACCTTGACAAAAAAAGGCTGGCCGTCAATTTGCCCGTAAGCGATCTGTCCCTCCTTTTTCACTTTATCATAGATGCCGTTATCCTTGATCTGCGTAAAGTTTACCCGCTTCCATTCCTTTGAGTGGCGTTCCCCTGATGTAAAAAACATAAAGAAGACTTTGCTTTTTTTGTCTTCCTCGTTCTCGGGTAAACTGAAGTTGATTTTTGTAGTCAAATCAGGCCCATTGGTCGTAAACGAGCCGGGCAGTTGCAGGGGCAGCTTCGGCGTGAAATCGAGTGGCTTCAAAAGCCGCTCCAAATCTCCGGTGTCGTAGACAGGCAAGTCTGTCAAATCGGGATTTACGTATCGACTGAAGAGTTCCTGGTCAGGAGCTTTCATGGAGTTGATCAACGCTGCGCTTTCCTGCTCCGTCAAATTGCCTGAGTGCAATAGTTGGTACCCGATGCCCTGATCTATCCAGACATAGACTACCTCCTGGGAGTCCTGTAGCGTTAATGTCGCTTTCAGTACTTCCCGTCCTTCTCGTCCCTTCAATAAAACTTTTTCCTCTTTTATGTCGGTGTAATGGTCTTCGAACCACGATTTCACTTCTTGAAGCAAAGATTCAACGTCGTTGGCACCTGCTCTGGCATACAGGCTGACTAAACCGTTGCGCTCGAAGCTGATGCTGACTGAAGTGGTCTTAAAAACGCCCGGCTGGTCCAGCTTTTCCCGAGATACACTCACTCGATCCATTTGCGTGTTTTCAGGCAAGACCGCCGGGACTTTAAACGGCAAATCAGATAGTCGAACCGCCTTTTCCAAGTTGTTGAATGTCCGATCCAGGGGATCAAACAGTACCTTTTCTTGTTTGTTTGCTTGTACGCCCCCGTCTTTTGCCTCGCTGGTCACAGCTTCGGTTTTCGGGCTATTGGCAATGACCGTGCTACTGGCATTGGTGAGAGTGAAAGCACCAAGGACGGCGACGCAAGCAATAGCGGCCACAGATAGTTTATACGAGCCTTGTTTAAAAGACTTGATCATATGGATTCTCCTCTCCAGTTCTGTTTTTGCTCCGTAGAAAGACAGCAGATGCGGCTGACGATTGGACGAATAACGCTTTACGCCCTCAATCACGGTCATGCCGTAGGGCACAGCCTCAGCTTCGCCAAGCAACTCCAGTACATACGCATCACAAGCCAGCTCTTGCTCCGCCTTCATTTGTCTGATGCTCAGCCACGCCAAGGGATTCATCCAGTGAATCGCCAGGGTAAAGCTGCTGATGGCATTTAAAACAATATCCTTGCGTTTGTAGTGGGCCAGCTCATGCGAAAAGATGTGGAAAAGCTGGTCGTCGCCAAAATCTTTGCAGATGCCTTCGGGAAGGTAGATATAGGGGCGAAACAGCCCGCTGACGAAAGGACTGCTCACGAAGTTTCCCGTATAGACCGGGATGGGCTTTTGCAGGCCGTAAAGTCTGCAGCTTTTTATCATGATGGACAAGATGTGAGGCTCTGTGACGAGTCGCAGCTCTTTTCGTTTTAGCTGCATCCGCACCAGGAACGTGCTCAGATATAGCATGAAGCCAATCACACCCGTCAGCCATACAACGGAAGCAATCTGCACGGCCGCCGGATAGGTAGAGGGGGTCTGCAGATGTCCGATGCGGTTCTCATCAGACGTGCGCTCTTCGCTTGGGCCCTTGTTATCTGCGGGAAGTTTCTCGATTGGTGTCGGAGGAATTGGCAAAGGAATGGTCTGCTGCAGGTCCGTTGTCGCGGCTTGCGGCTCCGGCTTCTGGGCGGAAAAGCTCTGTTCCAGCCTTGTGCCAATGTCGAGGAGAGAAAACATGCTGATCGGACTTGCGGGCAGCACAGGCACCAGCATGCGTACGAGCACGATGAGCCAGATGATGTGCCGGATGCGCGGGGTCAGCCGATGGCGGAATAGCTTCAGAACAACCATGACCACAAGCGCCACAGCGCTGGATGCAAAGGTGGCATCGACAAACAACAAAAATGCGCGGCTGAGAATATCCATTTTTCACCCTCTTTCTTTGTTACCGGCCGAATCTGGCCAATCTGGCTGCGAGTCTGGTTGTATGTTTACGAGCGCTTGGACTGCTCCTTTTTTTCGTTCAGCAGCTTTTGCAGCCGCTCGATTTCCTGTTCGGACAGCTCCGTTTGTTCAATAAAGCTGGTCATCATCAGGTGGGCCGCACCGCCAAATACCCGCTTCAGAAAGCTTTGGCTTTCCGATTTGACGCATTCCGACTCAGAGACGAGCGGGTAGTACAGATAGCTTCTGCCCGATTTCTCGAAGCTGATCGCTTTCTTTTTTAACAGCCGGTTGAGAAAGGTGCGAACCGTTTGGTCACTCCACTCAATTTCAGCAGGCAAGTGAAGGACGATCTGCTCTGCGGTCAGCGGGTGGTGCTTCCAAATGATCTTCAAAATCTCCCATTCCGAATCGGAGATTTTGGGGGGATGTGCCATAAAATCACCTCGCGTTTAGATTTACAAATGTAAATGTAAGCTTACAAGGGTTATTTTACAGATGTAAAAGGTGGAAGTCAATGTAAATTTACAAATGTAAATACAAGTTTGATGAATGCATGAAAAAACGGGCAGAAAGCGATTTTAGAATTTTATATAATTTTTAAACAAAATAGTTGAAAAAATACACTCCTATAGTATACTTATTATACAAAGATGTTTAATAAGTGGGGGTGTTACCATGATCCGCATCCAATGGAAAAATCACTTGCATATGTTTTTTGGGGGAAATTTGCTTGGCAGGGAGTATCACGCAGAAGAAGGTTATGTGACACAATGGCTGGAGATGGGACAACTGCAGGCGACAGAGGGCTTTGACCGGAATTTGAATGACTTTATGCTTCGCTTCTGATCGGACAAATTACTGGATGCTGGCGTGCGCTTGCCCTTTTTCGCTACAATAGGGAGAAATGAGCGTGAAGCAGGAGGATCGCCGTGAGTAAAAAAGGCTGGCTGGAATATGAAGTGGCAGAAGAGGACACAGGGCTTACTGTCGAACAGGTGATTCGGCAAAAGCTTCATGTCTCCGGCAGGATGCTGCAACGGCTGACCCGAAGCAAAGGGATTCGCTTGAACCGCAAAGCCCCGTTTCTGAAAAGGCTGGTAAAGGCGGGGGACCTTGTTTCGATTCGGACGGCAACAGAACCATCGTCACCGGACACGGGATTGCAAGAGAATTGCCAGGAATGGTCGGGAGAGGCTGGCGTAGTTGCTCCCCAGGCAGACATTTTGTACGAGGATGAGCATTTGCTGGTCGCGGGCAAACCGGCAGGCATGATGGTTCATCCGGTCAAGCAGGATCAGGGAGGGACACTCGTGCACGCACTTGCGGCCTATTTGCGAAACAAAGGAGAGGCTGACCGTGTCCACCCCGTACATCGATTGGACAAAGAGACCTCGGGAGCTGTCCTGATCGGGAAAACCAGCTACGGGCATCAGCTGGCCGACCGCCTGCTGCGGGAGGGCAATCTGCATCGCGAGTATCTGGCTGTGGCCAGCGGAGTTATTCAGGATAAAAAGGGAACCATTATCGCCCCGATCGGCCGTGATCCAGGACATCCCACTCGGCGTCGTGTCTCGCAGCGCGGCGAGGAAGCCGTCACACATTATGAGGTCATTGCCGCATCTGCGAAGAACACACTGGTACGGGTATGGCTGGAAACGGGACGCACCCATCAGATCCGCGTCCATTTTCAGCATATCGGTCATCCGCTTGTGGGGGATGCCATGTACGGAGGCAAAAAACAACTTTTGAAGCGTCAAGCCCTACATGCCAGCAAGCTATCCTTTCCCCATCCATTGACGGCGGAAGAGATTTGCTGTCTGGCCGCTATGCCGCCGGATTTGGCGGAGCTGACCGCACGGGAATTCGGATACCGGGATCCCTCTATGTAAGCTGTTGATCTTTTGATCAGCAGCTTTTTTACGCATGCAAGTATTTACATGCATGGAAGTCTTCGCTATAATGGGCTTGCTGAATTTGCCATATGACAGCAAGTACTTGCATGGCATGGAGGTAAAGAAATGAATCAATCCAAAAATACAGTGCCTCAGGGGGGAAGGGGCGAAGAACAGGAGACGCGCGAGCGCATCTTGGCTGCTGCACGTCAGCTTATGGCGCAAAAAGGATACAGAGGGGCCACGACTCGGAAGATCTCAGAGCTGGCGGGTGTCAACGAAGTGACGATTTTTCGCCATTTCAAAAACAAGGAGTGTATCCTGATCGAACTGCTGGAGGAGATGACGGAGATTCGCCCTGCGCTGGAACGAGCAATTTGTGCAGAAACCAGTGATGTCAGATCCATGCTGATGAACTATGCCGAGGCGTACTACAATGCGCTTGTGGAGCGCAAGGAAGTGTTGATTATCTGCATGATCGAAGCGGACAACCATCCCGAGGTGTTCGACCTGCTCAGCCGCATGCCGCAAACCGCAGATGACATGCTCAGCCAAAAGCTTCAGGAGATGCACGAGGCAGGACATCTGCCAAAGGGAGACTTCAATATAGCGGCCCATATGTTTGTCTCGTCCTTTTTCCATGCGTTTCTCGGAAGGCATTGGGTAAAGGTAGATTGTGTGATTGACATCCCCACACTGATTGAAGGCACGACGGACATTTTGCTCCGCGGCATTGACAATCGGTAGTATACGGTCCAGGGCTGGGCGTATAAAAAAAGAAGGGCTCTGATAAATAGAAAAGAAATGGAGCGGTGGGTGAACATGAAGACAAAATGGCTGTACTCTCTTCTCATCTTGGGGCTACTGGCAACAACAGCCTGCAACAATCAAGAGCCGGCAACGGAAGCGGTGGCGGAAGTCAAAAAAGTAGAGCTGGTCACCGTCAAAGAGGAACAAGCTGTAAAAGTAACGGAGCTTTCCGGGACGCTGCAGCCTTTAGAAGAAGCGCTTGTCTCCTTTGAAGTAGGAGGACGGATAACGGAGCTGGCGAAAAACGAAGGGGACACGGTCCGCGCAGGCGATGTCCTGGCCCGTCTGGACAGCAACGATTACTCTCTGCAGGTAGCGGCAGCCAGCGCCACCGTACAGCAGACAGGCGCCACGCTCAGCAAAGTAAACAACGGAGCCAGGGAACAAGAGGTGACACAAGCTCGCCTGCTGGTGGACAAAGCGACAATCGCCTATGAAAAAGCCCAGGACGACTTCAAACGAATCGAGCGCCTCTACCAGGAAAAGGCTATTTCCCAGAGTGAATACGAAAATGCGCAAAACTACCTGAATGTGACTCAAAAGGATCTGCAAAATGCACAGCAAGCCTTGTCGCTCGTCACCCAGGGAGCCAGAGAAGAAGACAAGGAGCTGTCCCGGGCCACCTATAATCAGGCGGTCATTTCCAAAGAGCTGGCAGCCAGCACACTGGCTAAAACACAGCTTCGCTCACCGCTGGACGGCACGATTATCGCCAAGCTGACTTCGGAGGGCTCGCTTGTCGGCGTGGGAAGTCCGGTCTACCGGGTGGGAGAGATCAGTACGTTAAAAGTCGTGCTGCCTGTGCCGGACCGCGAGATTTTTGCCTGGAAAGAAGGAGAGACGGTATCGCTCGATCTGTATGGACAGATGCGGGAGGGCAAGGTCGTTAAAATCTATCCGGCGACGAACCAGAGCACGGGAACGATCGGAGTCGAGGTTCAGGTAGCCAATGAAAAGCATGACTGGTTTGCGGGCCAGGTGGTGAAAGCGACAAAAACCGTGACAGGGAAAGCGGGGTTGTACATACCGGTGGAAGCGGTGCTCAGCCGAGGTCAGGGTGAGGCACATGTCTTTTTGAACAATGGCGGAAAAGCAGTGAAAACGCCTGTGACGATTGGAGAGATCAACAGCAACAAGCTGGAGATCACCAGCGGCATCAAAGAAGGGGACCAGCTCGTGGTCAAGGGGGTCGACCGATTGTTTGACGGCGACCCGATTGAGGCGGCAGGAGGACAACCACAGTGATTGAATACATCGTCCGAAAACGAAAAATCACCCTGCTGTTTTTTGTAATGGTCATGCTCGTTGGATTTCTCGGTTTTTTCCAACTTCCCAAGCAGGAACAACCGGACATTATCGTAAATATTGCCATGGTGACGACCATCTACCCGGGAGCATCGCCGGAGAAGGTAGAGCAGACCGTCACGAAGAAGCTGGAGGAAAAAATCAACGAGCTGCAAGGGCTGAAATACATTTCATCCGTATCCGGGCTGGGCATCTCCAGCATTATCGTGGAAACCAAAAGCGATGTCGATCCCAAACAAAAATGGGATGAATTGCGGAAAAAAGTAAAAGATGCGGAAGCGAATCTGCCGGATGATGCCAAACAGCCGATCATCAATGATGACCTGAACCGCACCTTTGTGCAAACCCTGGCCGTGACAGCCGATACCCGGGAGGAGCTGTACAGTCTGCGATCCACGCTGAAGTCGTGGAAGGATCAGCTGCGGACGATTCCAAACGTCGCTGATGTGACGATTGAGGGATTGCCTGAGCAGGAAGTTCAGATTCAGGTGGATACCCAGCGGCTGAATCAGTTCGGTTTGACCTGGGGCCAAGTCATGATGGCTGTCAAAAAAGAGAATGAGCGGATTCCACTCGGCGACCTGACCTCTGACAACCGCACCTATCAGCTGAAGATTGCGGAGAATCAGGATGTGGAAGCACTGGGTAACGTCATCGTTTCCCGGACGAGAGAGGGCTACCCGATCTATCTGAAGGATATCGGGAAGGTTGAGCTGACGACCGAACAAATCCACTCCTACTCCTACTTCAACGGCAAGCCGTCCGTGTCTATCAGTATCAATGCGGAGACAGGAAGCGACGTACCCTCCCTGCAGAAACGTGTGGACGAGATGATGACTACACTGGAAAAATCGCTGCCGGCCTGGGCCGAAAAGCACTCGATCTACTCCCAGGATGAGCGGGTCAATGATCTATTCAGCGATTTGTCGCGGGAGATGATCATCGCTGTCAGCGCGGTGCTGCTCGTGTGTACGCTGGGCTTGAACCTGATTACCTCCTTTGTAGTCGCGCTGGCGATTCCCATTTCGCTGGCAGTGGGGATGCTATTTTTGCCATCCATGGGCATCACGCTCAACATGATCTCCATTGTCTCCCTGATTATTGTACTGGGGATTCTCGTCGATGATGCCGTGGTCGTCAATGACAACATCGAAAGGCGACTGTCGGTCCTCGGAGAAAAGCCGATGAAAGCGGCCGTCAACGGGGCAAAAGAGGTCTCCATCTCGATTACAACGGCGACGCTGGCGACGATTGCTTCCTTTGGACCCTTGATGTTTTTAAACGGAAACGTGGGGCAGTTTATTCGCCCAGTACCGGTTATCATTTCACTGACCATGCTGGCCTCGATGATCATGTCTTTGACGATCATTCCGATTTTCCGGCAGTGGTATGAACATCGGCGCAGAGGCGGGGTGGAAGGCTATCGCAAACCGCCGGGCCTGCTCGGAAAGCAGCTTTTTCAGTTGAATGCCTGGTATGCAGGAAAGCTGATGCCGCGCATTTTGAAGCGTCCTTTGCTCGCGGGAATGGTCGGCGTGTTGATCGGTACCAGCGCCTACGGACTGATCCCGTTTACTCCCGTCCAGCTTTTCCCCAACGACGACAGACCGCAGTTTCTGGTCAATGTACGCGTGCCCGTCGGCAGCAGCGTCGAGGAGACAGACCGGATCGTCCGGGGTGTGTCTGACTGGATCAGAGAGAAGCCGGGGATTGTCGATGTCGCTGCATATGCGGGAGGCAGCGCGCCCAAGATGTTCAGTGGGGACACCAGCGCGGGCGACGGAATCACGATTGGACAACTGGTCGTCCGCTTTGACAAAACGCAAACAAAAATTGAAAACATGATCGATCCGTGGCGGGAGGAGTTCAAGCAGCTCTACCCGGAGGCAAGCATCCTGCCCGTAGAGCTGGAAGCAGGTCCGCCCGTCGGCAAACCGGTGGTAATTCGGCTCTATGGCGAGGATATCCCGACCCTGCGCTCTTTGGCTGGGGACCTCAAAGACCGGATTGCGAAGGTTCCGGGAACGTATGACGTCCAGGATGATTTTGGGATTGAGCGCTACACCCTGGAGTTTGTGGTTAATGAACAAGTCATGAAAGAAAAGCTGGTCAACTACAATGACCTGTCCCAAACCTTGCGTCTGGCCAGCGAGGGAATTACGGTCAGTCAGTTTGACACAGGCACAGATCTGCTTGACATGAAGCTGTTCATGGAAAAAGGAACAGAAGACCCGTCTGTGCTTTTCCAAAGGCTGACGGTAGCCAATGCCCTGGGTGAACAGATTCCGCTGTCACAGCTGGCAAAGGTGAAGCCTACATTTAGTACGCAAAAAATCCCACACCGAAATCTGTCCCGGGCCATTACGGTTTACAGTGACGTCAGAGGCAGAACGGCGACAGAAGTGATGAACGAGATCAAACCGATTCTGCAATCGACCCAGCTTCCGGAGGGATATCACTGGGAGGTTGGCGGCGAGACCTCGGAACAGACGGATATCTTTATCGACATGGGAAAACTGTCCGTGATTGTCGTTTTTCTCATTCTGATTTTGATTGCCATGCAGTTCTACTCCCTCAGCATTCCGGTTCTAGTCCTCAGTACGGTCTATCTGGCTTTTGCCGGCAGCTTGATCGGGCTGTTTGTCACCCAGACGCCGCTTGGCTTTATGACGATGATGGGGGTCATATCGCTATCGGGGATCGTCGTTCGTAACGGGATCGTGCTGATCGAATTTATCGAGGAGGCACGTCATGCCGGAGTAGAGCTGAAACAGGCCGTGGTCCAGGCGGGAGAAGCGAGGCTGCGCCCGATCCTGTTGACCTCGATGACTGCGGTTGCAGGCTTGACGCCACTCGCGATTTCCGGCGATGTGCTGTTCAGACCGCTGGCTGTCACAATCATTTTCGGCTTGATCTTCTCCACGCTGCTGACGCTGATTGTCGTGCCGTCGTTCTATACCGTTCTGGCCGAGCGCAAGCTGAAGCGAAAAGCCAAACTGGCTGCGAAGCGTCCCGACCTTTACGGGCCGGAAGCAGAGCTGGATGTGTAAGAGCTTGATGCAGAACTTGATGTAGAGCCTGATGCAAAGCTTGAAGTGTAACAACTCGATGCAAGAGAGCTTCCCTGCAAGAAAACGAAAAGTGTGCCTTTCAAGTAGACAATTCTACTGAAAAGCACACTTTTTTCTGCTCAATCGAGAAGGACCTCAACCAATGTTTGAACACGTCATCAGAGTAAAATCCGGTACAGCGCACGCGGCCTGCCTTTTTGATACGGCTGTTCTTCTCCGGTGATCTCGGCATACCGATTGTCGACGAGCTTTTTCATAATCCTCTCGGCCGTCCGTTTGCTGACTTGCAGGTAGTCGGCGAGATCAGAGGCGGAGAAGATGGGGTTATGCCGCAGGCGAAGAAAATCAATAATCTTCGTCATGGTCGCAACGCTGATGCCCGATTGTTTGATGACGGCCAGCAGCTTTTCATCCAGGCTCAGCAGTTGAAAGCTCTTGGTTACTTTCTCATTGAGCGGGCCAATCACCTTTTTGTCCTCCGTCACGATATACGCTTCGTCTCCTCTGCCTTTTTCCGCATGAAACAAGCCAATCTGCGCATGCTCCTCTGCTTCCGTGACGGTCCGGCCAAAGCCGAAGCCAAAGCTTGCTTTTACATCGCGAAGCCCTTTGAACTGCTCAAGGACCGGAAGTTCCCGGTAATGATTGGTAAAGTGCTGAATTCCCCTTCTGGTCCCGTAGATATAGCAGGTTTGCTCATCAGCCTCTTTGAGGGAAGCATCTATCTTTTTGGCAAAGTCCAGCAAGATCGGGCGGATGTCTGACAGGAGGTGAGGGGAGAGACTTGGCTGCTTTTCCTGGGCAGAAGAGAGACGCACGATGCATACAGCGATTTGCGATGCTTTGCTGATCATCAGCTCGGCAGCCTGGATCGCACTGTCCAGCGTGTCCAGTACGTTTTTCTGAGGGATAATGATACGGAAACTGGGTATCCCCAGCTTTTGCAGCTCTTTGTGGACCGATTGAACACTGGTCAGCACGAAGTCAACCTTTTGGGCCTGCCACTGCTCCCGGTGAAACTGCAAAATTTCGTCTGTGTACAAATCGTGCTTGATTCCCTTTTCAAACTCCTTGATATAAATATGGGACCGGTCGAGATCAAGCTCATCCAGGACGTGATAAACGACCTCTTTTCGCGGAATGTCAATCGACAAGCGGTCCGGATGGACGAACAAGGCGTTCTTGATATGGAACAGGGAGAGGGTAAACCCCAGCTCATCAAGCGGAATGAAAACGGCTGGCAAATCCAGCTTTTCGATTTCTTTTCTGGCCAAAAAATAAGGAACGGGCCCCGTAAAAAAGAGGACGTCATAATTGCTGGCTTGCTTGACCAGATTTGCGCTTTCTTCCGGTTTTTCGTAAACGAAGGGGTGGATGTGCACGTTTTCTTTGAGAGATAAGCTGAGCACCTTGTTTACCATTTTTTCGGACCCAATGAGAGCGATTCGAATCAACATGCGTATCCTCCGCGGATTTTTCTGGTCTTGAGAACAGGGAAAGGCCCCTGGCGATCAGGGGCGCTTGGATTATGGTACCGATAGATAATCGTATACGGCTTTGCCTACTTTGGCGATCATTTGCTGTCCGGTCGCGTTATCCGGCAAATCGGTGGTCAGGACAGCTACATATGCGTATTTATCGTTTACTTGAAAAATGCCTGCATCATGAACCATTCCCGGCAGTTCCCCGGTTTTATGGGCAATGACCGGTTTCAGTGAAAATCCTCCCGTGATGAGAGCAGGCAGCGTGGTTTGATGCTGCTGATGCTGGAGCGTCCGGTAAGTGGCCTGTTTCGCGCTCTGTCCCAGGGTAGTGCCCACGACGATTTCCTTTACAAAGCGAACCATGTCAGCAGCAGAGGTAAAGTTGTTCTTGCCTTCTTCGATTGCTTGGAAATCGAGCATTTTGCGCTGCAGTGCTGTTTGGCGGCAGCCAAGGTCATGCGCCAGTCGATTGACCGCATCCATGCCGACTTTCTCGATCAGCAGATTGGTCGCGGAGTTGTCAGAGATCATGATCATTAAAGAGATCAGATCTTCCAGTGACAAGCTGACCTCGTCCGACAAATGGGCGACGACTCCGGTTCCGCCAACCCGCAAGTGCGGGGGAACGGTGTACTTTTGTGATAAGTCTAACGTATCTTCCTGTGCTTGTCGATAAGCTTCAATCATGATCGGTACCTTGATCAGACTGGCAGAAGGGAGCTGCTCGTTTTCGTTGATCAGAATGGCACCGTCTGCCGTTTCAATCGCGATGCTGGACTTCCCCTGAAAGGTTGACGCAAGATGCTGAATCTGTTGTTGAAGTTCATGAAAATTCATAGAGTCTCACCTGCTTGTCAGAGGTTTTGGTTACATGAACAGGGTACGGACAAATACATACAAGACGACGATCACCGTGACGACGACACCGTAGATGATGATGTTCTTCAAATCCTTCGAGCGAGCCAGTCCCATGGCACCGAGTGCATCGCCAGTCGGATAGAGGTAGAACGGCATTTGCGATCCGACCAGAAGGGCAAGCACCCATACGTCCATCGGAATGTTCATGCTGGTGACGGTCGGAAGGAACATTTTATGCATCAGAATCGAGTGCGCGACAGCAGCGCCCGGAATACCAGCAATGTTTACGAGTGTGCTCAGATTCACCATCATGGCTTGTCCGCCGCTTTCAATATACGGCATCAGCAGATTTTTCAGCGCTTCAAATCCGCCCATTTGTTCGGTGAAATAGATAAACGGCGTAAACAGGATAAACTGGAAGAAGATCCAGAGCAGCGGCTTCGCCCCTTCGACAAAGGTATCGGCAATCTGATTGGGCGACATTCTGCCAGCTAGGCCGGTGACGATGCTCGTAATGAGAATGACAGCGATGGTAAAGGTGGACCCGCCTTTAACGGCGATACCGTAGATAATGGCGCCAAGCAACGTGACAAAGAAGGCGATGGTTGCTTGTGTGGTGATCTTTTTCTGTCTGGGATCAGTCGATTCCTCCTGCTGAAAAACAGCGACGTCTTCTTCGGTATACGGATGTTCGATCAGTGTCTTTTTAAGAATTTTTTTGCAGTAAAGGAAGGTGGTGACCCACAGGATAATAGCCATGGGCAATCCTGCGTACAGCATGACCTGAGGATACGTAAGTCCGGTAAGCTCCATCAACGTAACGACAGGGGGAGTAAACGGACCTAGCACCAGCCCTGCATTGGCTGCCCCGTGGAAAAGGAGCGCCACGACACTGGAGGAAAGACCGGCAGAAGCGACAACCGGAATCAGGACGGGCGCGATGATAGCGTTTGCACCGGCCAGCGTGCCAAGCAAACCGGCCAGCACGGACGACGCGATCATGGTGCAGATGATCGCTTTATTTGGCGAGTTGATCCCCACCCGATTGATAATAAATTTGACGATGTTTCGCGCTACGCCGGTTTTTTCAGCGATTTTACCAAGGCCGCCCCCGGCCAGAATCACAAGACCGATATAGGCGATGAAGTCGGTCATTCCGTTCTTGCCGATGACAGTGGCAACGTCCATAATGCTTGCACCGCTCATGACAGCGCCTACAATGACGGCAGTACCAATGGCTGCAATGGGATTCCATCTGATGAAAATTAACAGGATGAAGACAAAAAGCGGCAGTAAGCCCCAGAGAGATGGTCCTTCGATCATATGAAATCCTCCTATGCCTATTATGTGTTAATCAAGTTGTCGATCCACTTTTACGATAGCATCCAGCATGACATTACCGGCAATCTCGATATCTTCGGACGTACTGAATTCTTCCGGGCAGTGACTTTTTCCATTGGGGCTTTTGACGAAGATCATCGCCGCTTTGGAGATGTCAGCCATATGACTCGCATCGTGGCCAGCCATGCTTGCCAGCCGCAGACAGGGGACAAGTCGGTCCTGGGCAGCTTGTTCGATTAAAGTAACGATTTCGCCGTCCATTTCGACCGGTGATTGGTTAAGGATGGTTTGCTCCCTGATCTCAATCGCTCGCGACTGTTTGACCGGTTCCCACTCTTTTTTAATCTGACTGACCAGATGCTCGATATCTGCTCGCGATTCACCGCGTACCTCCAGGATAAACTCAACCGTTCCCGGTATGATATTGGCGGCATTTGGGAAAACGTCCAGCTTGCCGATGGTACAGACGGTATCTTTGGGGTCCTGGCGGGCGATGCGTTCGGCGATCAGAATCAGCTCTGCGGCTGCCGAGAGCGCGTCGACCCGGTGTTCCATCATCGTGGTGCCGGCATGATTGGCTTCGCCCAGCACGGTAATTTTATCGCGGTAAATACCGACGATGCGATCGACGGAGGCAACCGGGATGTTCTTGGCTGCCAACCGCCGTCCCTGCTCGATGTGCAGCTCGATATACGCTTTTTTCTCTGAACGGATTTGTTCTAGGGCAGCGAATTTATGAAGTCCGCCTCCCGCTCTTATCAAGCCATCCGCCAGCCGGTAGCCTTTGGAATCGGTCACCGTCTCCAGTTGATTTGTTGTCAGCTTGCCCGTCAAACAGCGGCTGCCAAACGTCGAGAGATTGAAATCATTTGGCTCCTCAGCGGTAAAGGAAACGATTTCAAGATCATGCTGCAAACGGACACCGCTGTCGATCAACGTGCGGATGATCTCTTTCGCCAGCAATACGCCCAGGGCGCCGTCGTATTTGCCGCCGTTCGGCACGGTGTCGAGATGAGAGCCGATGACGATCGTGCCTTTCTTTTCCCCCGTGCCGGGAAGTCTTCCCCAGATATTGGCGGCTCCGTCGATGCTCACATCGAGCCCCAGTTCTTTCAACTCGTTCACATACAGCTCTCTCACTTCGAAATCAGGCTCGGAAAAGCTCGGGCGGGTAATCCCGCCCTCTGCGCTTTTTCCGTACGCGGCGTATTTCTCCAGATCAACAAGCAAGCGCTCGATTGATATATTCATGTGATGGATCCCTCGATTCGCTATTGTTTCTCCGCTAACAGAGCGTCATTGATTTCTACGCCCAGACCCGGCTTCTCCGGCAAGTGGATATGGCCATCTTTTACCCAGTCCTGGATCGGCGTCTGCAGGATGTCATGGGTGTGCAGGTAAGCGCCGCAGATGAAGTCACTGGGATGTTTGACCACAGGGTGGCTGGTGACGAAATGAGCGCTTGCAGCGATGCCGACGCCCAGCTCCAGATTGCTTCCGACCGTGCAGGACATGCCGGCCGCTTCAGCCATGGCAGCGATTTTTCGGGATTGGAAGATGCCGCCGACCTTGCAGATTTTCAGGTTGATGATGTCGGCAATGCCCAGCTTGATCGCCGTGATTGCATCCTCGGGGGCAAATACCGTTTCGTCAATCATAATCGGTGTTTTTACCTTGTCGCGAATTTCTTTGATTCCGAGAATGTTCCATTTGCGCACCGGCTGTTCCACACATTCGACCTCGCCGGACTCTTCAATCTCGCGAATGACGCGAATGGCGGTAGGTACATCATAGCCCTGATTGGCGTCAAGGCGAAGCTTGGTATTTTTTCCAGCGTCGGAGATGGCTTTTCGGATCAGGTTGACCAGCTCGATATCCCGCTTCGGATCGCGGCCCACTTTGATCTTGATGACGCCAAAGCCTTCGTTGATCCGCTTCATAGCTTCTTCGTACGCGTCTTTATTGTCCTTGATCCCGACTACATACGTGAGAGGCACGCTTTCTCTGACGGTTCCACCGATCAGTTTATAGAGCGGCAGATTGAGCGATTTGCCCCATGCGTCGTGCATGGCGATGTCAATTGCAGACTTGGCAGAAGAGTTGCTGTAAATCGCGTCATTCATTTTTTGATGGGCCAGGGCGATTTCATCGACAGGCAATCCGACTACTTGCGGTGCCAGATAGCGGTCGTTGACCAATTTGATCGTCTCGGCCGTCTCTCCCATAAACGCAGGGGATGGCGCGGCTTCCCCATAACCGCGAATCCCGTTTTCCAGGATCACTTCTACGACTGCGTGCTGGCGGGTATTGCTCGAGTAAAGAGAGATTTGCCAGGTATTGATCAGCGGCACTTCTACGATGTGGGTGATGATTTGTTTGATTTTGTTGGACATGATTACCGGAGACCTCCATCAGATGATGATAACCTTTTCTGTCGTTATATTGTCGTTAAATAATGAAAAAATTTGAATGGGCAGAATATCAACCCTTTCATCAAGTGACGTTATATAGTCGGTTAAAGGATGGTTCTAAATATACAGATTACTTTCTCTTTTGTCAATGTCTGAATGTTTTGCACTCCTCAAGATTTTGATTTTATAAAGTGAGGTATACAGGCTATGGCTCAAGCTCTGTGGCAGTGGTTGGTATGATATAATTCTGGTAGAGAGGAAATTTGTGGTACCGGAAGGGAGTGTCCAGGATGAAACAGCCCCAGCTTTTAGACGAGGAAAAAGTGTTTAAAGACCCGGTGCACAGCTATATACATGTGCGGGACAAGCTGATCTGGGATTTGATCAATTCCGCCGAGTTTCAGCGTCTGCGCCGCATTCGGCAACTGGGCACGAGTTTTTTTACCTTTCATGGCGGTGAACACAGCCGATTTAATCATTCGCTCGGCGTTTATGAGATTATGCGCCGGATCTTGGAAACGTTCGCTGGCCGCATTCATCTCTCCTATGAAGAAAAGCTGCTCTGCCTCTGCGCGGCTCTTTTGCACGATGTGGGCCACGGCCCGTTTTCCCACTCCTTTGAAAAGGTGTTTCGCTATCATCACGAGGATTGGACTCGGGCCATTCTGCAAGGGGATACCCAGATCAACCGGCTGCTGAAGAGAATGGGAGAGGACTTTCCCAATCAGGTAGCCGAAGTCATCGCCAAAACCTACGACAACAAGCTGATCGTCAGCCTGGTTTCCAGCCAAATCGATGCCGACCGGATGGATTATCTGCTGCGCGATGCGTATTATACGGGCGTGAATTACGGCAACTTTGAAATTGAACGAATCCTGCGCGTCATGCGGCCGACCGATGACGGCATCGTCTTCAAGCACAGCGGTATGCACGCGGTAGAAGATTACATCATGTCCCGCTATCAGATGTATTGGCAGGTGTATTTCCACCCCGTTACGCGAAGTGCGGAGGTCGTGTTGCGAAAGATTTTTCAACGCGCCAAAGAGCTCTTTCATGCGGGGTATCCCTTCCGTCAGGAGCCGACCCTGCTTCTGCCCTTTTTAACGGAAACCGTTGAGCTGTCCGATTATTTGGCCCTCGATGAGTCAGTGATTCTCTTTTACATGCAGATCTGGCGCCAGGAAAACGACGCCATATTGAAAGATTTATGCGCCCGTTTTCTTGACAGGAATCTGTTTAAATACGTCGAATATAATCCGAGAGATTTCCGCTTGCTGGCAGAGCTGAAAGAGCTGTTCCAGTCTGCGGGTATTGATCCGGCCTATTATTTGGAAGTGGACACGACATCCGATCTTCCGTATGATTTTTACCGTGCTGGCGAGGATGAGGAGCGGATTCCGATCATGCTGCTGATGCCGTCAGGGGAGTTGACCGAGCTGTCGGAGAAATCGGAGATCGTGCAGGCGATCAGCGGCAAACGCCGCTTTGATTACAAGCTGTATTTTCCGATGGATAAAGTATTGGCTTTGCCGGAAGAGCTGTCCGGCAAGATTCGAGATCGTCTGGGAGTGATGGAGGATGCTTAGGCGTCACGCCAAAATCATACGTCTAATCGAGATCGCAGGGGAAGTAAGCGGCCGCAAGAAACTGCAGAAAATGGTGTACATAGCGAAACAACTCGACGTGGATTTCGACGAGCGATTTGAATTTCACATGTATGGACCCTACTCAGAGGAATTGACGCTGCGTGTGGATGAGCTGTGCAATCTGGGACTGCTGGATGAGCAGGTGGAAACCAAAGGGGCCATCCATATGTACCGCTATTCGCTGAATGAAAACGGGCGTGACTTTTTGCGCTTTCATGAAGTCGATTTCGGACAGGGAGAGCAGGTCATCCAGCGCATGAACGAGGAAAACTCCCGCTTTTTGGAGCTGGTCTCCACGATTTTATACTTCAGTCATCTTTCGTATGAAGAAATGAAAGCCAAAATCTTTACGTTTAAAAGCAAGCAGCGCTACTCCGAAGAGGAGATTCAGAAAGGGCTGCTGTTTATTGAAGAACTGCGGGCACTGATTAAAGTGAATCCTGCAAATTTGATGTGAAAGAAAGGCTTTTTTGCGTTGGGGAAAGAATTGGGTTTGGGACATGGAAATGGAAACAAAATGGAAATAAGACGGTAATGACTTGTAAATAGAGTGGGAATGACTGCAAAGAGAATGGTAATGGCCGTTAATGGAATGGGGATAATTGTAAATATAATGGAAATAAATGTAAATAAAATCGCTGAATAGGCAATAAAGTCGGTCGGATGACCGGCTTTTTTTGTCCCTGTATGGAACGGCATAATACGAGAGAATGCTGTTCTTTGATAATTGCATACCCAACTTTTCCGTCAGTATCCATTGCATGGTTTTGCAAAAAGTGAATGGGAGGGAAGGTATGAAAGGTATGAAAGGTATGAGGAAGGCAGGGTGTAAAGGGAGTAGATCTAAGGCCCGCTGGGTTTGGTTGTGGGGGAGTGTCCTGCTCTTGGCCTGCATGTTTGGTGCCGCCCTGATGACCGCAGCCGTCGGGACCGAGCCAGTGAAGCTGGTGTATGTATTCAGCGAAGATTGCGGATTCTGCACCAGTTTTGCTCCCAAATTTGAGCAGGCAGTAAGGGAGCTTCCCGCATCGCAAATTGAAAGACTCAACGTGCATCGCCAAGGCGAGCTGGATAAGGCTATGGAGCTGGGTGCGGAAGCCGACATTGTTTATCGTCCGGGATGGGCAGGTTGTGGATAAGCTGGAAGGGGACGTGCCTGCAGAACAGGTGGAGTGGTTTGTTGGCAGGTTGGTGGAGGAGTCTTCTTTTTGATGGGTTTTTGGGGTAGAGAGATGGCGGTTATTGACAATGTATGGAAAAAATATCAATTTTCATATAGAATCCCGATAAAGGAAAGAGAGGAAATAACAGGGGGTAAGCGTTATGAAAAAGGTTTTTCATTTTATGACCGGGATGATAGTTACCGCTCTTTTGGTGAGCGGAACCGCTTCGATACAAGCCCCGGTGGCGAGTGCGGCAGCTGCCTCAGCCCAGGCCAAACCAACCGACTACCAAGACCATCCGAATCGGAATGAAATTGATTATGTGATTAAAAATAAATTGATGTGGTTGTATCCGGATGGGAGTTTTAAGCCTGATCAACCAATTACACAGGCTGATTTAATTGCTGGATTAGCTAATGCTAAAGGGTTAACTGATGGAATAGTTGTTCCCAACTTTCCTTTAAATCACTGGGCTAAGGCTTATTATGAGCGTGCTTTAAAGGACGGCATTCTTGACGAGGTTGTTGTTGATCCCAATAAGGTTCTAAATCGTGAGGAAGCATCTTTACTTTTAGTTAACGCTTGGAAGGGGCTTTATAAGCGTTATCAGACAAAAAATTCAACTCATTCGTATACTGCCGTAGCCAGCGGATGGCTACCGGAAAAATCAGGTCAATTTATAAATGGGGTTTCGACCACAGCTTATGATGGTTTAGGGGTTGTAAGTAGGGGTGAGGAGGCTCAAGCATTATTCCAACTACACAAAGCAGTCAATGACATCAAAGTTGGAGAGAGCATTGCAACTCAATTTCATAACTCCTTAAAAGTTTCTGGCGGGATTTTAAAAGGACAAGTCCCATCCAACAAGGGTAAAAGCGCCAGCCTGGTGATATTATTCAAAAATAATGAGACGGCGGAATATCGTTCTGGTAACTTTCAGATTAATGTCGACAAAGTGAAGTATATGGAATTTACAGTGAAAAATTCTGATGAGTCAAGGTCGCTTGCTTGGTATAAATATGAAAAAATGCCAAATACAATTCGAACAAATGCCCGTTAATGGGGGTAAGGTAATGAGGCAGTTATGGAAAAAGTGCTTAAAACTAATCCTATTAACAGCAATTCTCGCGAATAGCCTTACAATCTTCCCTTACGCTACGGAAGCGTCAGTATCAACCCCGGATGTGAAAGATAGAATACCTGGGTGGTTAGATGAGGAGAAAATTGTAAACGGCAGCTTAATAAGTTTGCTGTCGGGATTTGGTTTTGCAAATGAGGAAATGAAGTTAACATTTGCTGATGTTGTATATAACGGAGCAACAAGTGGCAATGGAAGGGTTGCCAACTACTCCCGAGCAAAGGAAAAAGCCAACAATGGTTATCCGATTGTTGATGAAGCTGAGGCACTAGAATGGGCGAGACTCTTTAACGGAAACCCTGGCTTTATGCGTTCAGAAAATGGTCTAAACGGAGGCATCATCAGTGAGGGGGGAGGGCGAGAATATACAGGATATCTTCTTTCAAAAGTTGCTGAAATGTCAGGCGGGAGAGGAAATCCCTTTGAATTTCGACCCGCCCGAAATGGCGAAAAGGGATCTTACGTTGGTGTTACCAGTTTCACTACCACCGCACGACCAGATGGGAGCATTCAAACCGACAAAACAAAATATGAAGTAGGACAAACAGTAACGATAACCGCAAGAGGGACTGACTATAGTATTTATAATCGTGGTTTGAACGTTCTTAACTACTACATTTTCAACCTAGACACCGGACAGATAGAAGTAGCTTTTAACGATTCCATTAAACCGTATCCTATAAGCGGTGTCGGAGACGGAAGTGGTCAAACCATTAATTTTCCTCCAAAGACCTGGGTACCCACAAAACCAGGTAATTATGAAGCGAGGATTTTATTTACAGACACCCATGCTCGTAACACAAAAAACGCCCCGGCTGTTGATGGCCAGGGCGTTCCTTATTCGTATAAATTTACGGTAGGTTCAACAGACAATGGTGGCGGAGGAGGGGGTGGTGATGGTGGAAAAGAACCTGAACCACCCCCTAAAGGTTGTCAAAAAACAACCATGGACCTCCGCATCGAAAGCACAAACACCGACCGTGAAATGAAGGCGATTGCGAGTGGTGGAGAAACGATTGCTCTCAAAAAAGACGATCGTCTCGTCTTTACCGCATCCAAGCCAGGTACCTTCACCCAAAATGGCAGCCCCATGCGTAGTGGTTCCGGTAACAACCGTAGTATAGGAATCATTGACTATGTCGATTCAGGTACCTTTACGGTTAGGTATGAGAGCGACGATGGAAAACTCTGTTGGGATAAAACCTTTTTTGTCAGCTCGGGAGGCAAGGGCCAAGACAGTTGTCCGATTGTCCGAGTCAATAACGATACTGTGCGAAACGGGGAAGTGGTTGAGGTTTTCCCTGGGGAAGAGCTTAGATTTGCGGCAACCTATACCGATAGCCAAGGTGAAAGGCAACCCTATGCCACGCGATGGTTTATAACATTGCCGGACGGCAAAACGAAAGAAATTCCGGTTGAGGAGGATGATCGGGGAAGGGATAAACCGTATGACTCCGATCAGATAAAGCTCCCCTATGGCTGGAAATTTGCGTCCTATCACATCCCTCTGGAAAGAGGTAAGACATACAAGGTAAGGATCAAGTTACAAGGGACGTTTGAAAAAAGACCGGAATGTGAATGGGAAATCACCATCAAGGTAAAGGACATTGCTTGTACCATCGATAAACAGGAACGTATGAGCTTTTACGCTTACGGTGAACCGCCACTCCAGTATCCACCTGCTGGACAAGACATTAGTGGTACAGGCCTATCATCCGGCCTCTTTTTCGAAGGATTTAAACAGCTCACGAATGGATACGACACGATGCTGAGTCTCTCTGCAGACACTCCCGGTACATGGTACTTAATGGAAGGCGATGACCGCGTACCGCTGACTGGAAAATTGGGAGCAAAAGAAAGGTTCCGATTGATTCTGCCACTCTCAGTCCGATCCGGAACGACAGTGGAACTTGTCTTTCTTTCAGAGGATGGGTGTATCAGAGAATTTAAAATCCCGATTAAATCCGCCAATAGGTGCTATATCTTTATCTTGTCACTAAAACAAGACCGGTACGAACCGGAGAAATGGAAACGGACCATTGAGCGCGGGGAGACGTTGGAACTAAAGCAGGAAGACTTCCAGAACAGGTATGATCTATACGTTCGTACGGAAGTTGAAGAAACAGACTTCATATTGTCCTATTTTGATCCGCAGACTCAAACCTGGAGTTTGCGCCGAAACGGGGAGTATCTGTCCAGTTCAAATCGAGCGCGTACCGAACACTCTGTCAGCTTTCCGCGAGCGAATTCGAAAGACCGGGATTCCCCGGTGCTCGATGGGTTTTATATGATCGAGTTCATTTCAGCAGATCGCAACGCAAGAAATTGTGACGGTGCTTTCTTTATCCGGATTGGTGAAGGAACGACACCGACAAATCCTGAACCGCCAACAGATCCGAAAGACCCAACAGACCCGAAAGATCCGACAGACCCGGAAAATCCTGGTGAAACAGAAGAACCAAGAGAACCAAAACCATTTCCTCCAGATCCAGTTGTTCCGAATCCACCAAGCGGTGGGGGTGATTTTGAAGCGGGAGAGATCGGTTTGCAAATCTTTGACAGTGATGGTCGTGAACTTCAGAAACTGGCGATCAATGTCGATGGCGTGTGGGAAAGAGAGCCTGCCAAGATTCGTGTGGCCATTGATCAAGCCCCGATTAATCAACGATTCGAACAAGTGAAACAAGAGATCAATCAAAATATTGAACGGCATGAGTCGCAGCTGCAACAGGCCATCACGGGTGAAGGTGTGCGAAATGTCGCTATTACTGCTGCCCCGCAGTACATTGCGGATGCAAAAAGCCTTGCAGTCTATCAGCCGGCTATGCTGGATCTCAAAGTATCCGGACCAGGTACATCGGAGCAATGGAAGGTAAGCAGCGCTTCAACCGGAGGAGACTATCTCTACACTGGCACGACTGTTCCCACGCAGACGACCTGGAGACAAATCCTGAACGATCAGAAATACAAGGCGGAGATCAACGGTTTTCAGATCATCATGGATTACAATATTGCCTTTCGTATCAGCTATGAAATATGCGGAGAAGCGAAAGGGGAAAATGGGGGAATCGTAGAGAGCTGCCAGCCACGACAGGTTAACCAAAACATGACTGGACGATATACGATTACGGTAAAAGGAAGCGAACGCCTATTTGAAGTGTTTGAGCCGAATGCGAAAGGTGTGCTTCGCCATACTTCAGAGTGGATTGAGTACACCGCTCGCGACCGTTATCCAACGAACAAGCCGGACGATTTTTACGCTGGAGAGAGAATGTTGACACATGTCATATTGGAGCCGCGTCATCGACATCCGGTAAGTGGCCGCTATCCCGAGATCACCGCAGCGCAATCCTGGATTTCAGAGTCAGGACTGCGTCAGACGCTCCTACAGTCTACCCTCGCTTTGAAACAGACAACACCCATATGGTGGCAAGGTCCCTCCTACTCTGTGCCCAAACTGGGTGTTCGAGAGATGGGCGTGGACACACCATTGATGGGAGACAAGCAGAAAGGCTTCCAGAAGGGCTCTACTTACGCAGTCCAGTTCTCCGTTCACTTCCGTTTTGGAGTGGAGAAGGGATTTGCATTTCCGAACAAACAAAGAGGTCAAGGGCATGAATTGACAGATTATCGTGTACCGTTCACCATCACGGCGAATGCATGGGAACGCCAGGGCATCCGGAACCACACGACGCGCTAAAGAGAGAAGGGGAAAATTGTTTGCACCCCCTAGTTGTCTTTTCCTACGGTAGGAGAAGAAAGTGCTAGGGGGGTTATATTTGTGAAAAAGTTTGCGAGAATCACTCGTATCCTGGTTTTGATGGCCCTGCTCTTTACGAGCATCACGCCAACAGGTTTTGCCAGCGAAGAGTTACGTCGTGGGAAACAACTGCTGGAAAGGGAAGCAGAAGAGGGCTTCGTTCCATCTGTTTTGTTGGAAGAGTGGCTGAATGACGAAGGGGAACCAGGTCAGTTGACAGACGACGAAGTAGAGGAATCTAAAGAAACAAATCTGGATGATCAGGATGATTCCCCAAACTCGGAGGGGCAGACAGATGAATGGGAAGAAGCGGAGGATTTGACTGAGCAGGAAGCGGAGCTTGTAGACGAAGCGGAGCATTTGGGCGAGTTAGATCAAGCGGAAATCGAAAAGAACGCGCGTGCCTTCTACCGTCGCTTCGCTGGCGCAAAGAAATTGAGTGAAGCTGATTTGCGCAAGATGCCTACGATCTATGAGATGGAGCCAAATGATACGTTCAATTATGCAGATTGGCTCACTGTGGGAAGACCTGCCTATGGAAAGATAAGAACCGGCAGTGATGTTGACATGTGGAAGGTGAAGCCTAAAGATAACGGGACACTTTCATTTTCTTTAGTAAAACCCTCGAGGGCAGACTACCATTTGTACGTCTACGACGAAGAAAAAAGAGAGCTGGGCTCTTCGAAGGAGCCGGTTGGGAAAGATCAAAAGATTGAAGAAATATACGTAGAAAAAGAGAAGTTTTACTATATTCAAATCGTCGGAAACAACGGCAGCTTTGATCCTTTTGAGTACTATCGGATACGAGCTGATTTCTTCTCAAATAATGAGATGGCACTAGATCCATATGAACCAAATAATAGTATAAAGGAAGCATACGAGCTTACTCCAGGTAAAATTACCGCCAACCTTCACCGTATCGACGATGTGGATTTTTATGCCGTTACATTGGACAAAGCATCCACGATTGTGGTCAACCTAACAGACATTCCCGAAGGTATGGACCTTGACTTGATCTTGTATGACAGCCAACAAAAACGGCTTGCTTCATCGGAAAAGGCGAAAAACATGGATGAAGAAATCGTCTACAACGGCGATCCTGGAACGTATTACATCAAGGTTTTTGCCAGCAGAACATCAGGTTTCAAAAACCATGCTTATCAATTAGAAGTTAAAGTTGATACCATTCCGATCATTTTGATTCCGGGCATTGGCGGGTCAAGGTTACTGGCGAAGGATAAAGTTGGGGTGTACGAGGCTTGGCTTGGTTTGGTAGAGACTGGAGTCGGTATTAATAATCCACTACATCGACATCTACTTTCACTTGAGCCGAAGAGTAAAAATAGTGTTGAGGTCAAGCAAAAGAACGAGGAATTCGGACTCACCGTTTTTCCGGAGAAAGAGGATGAAGGGTTCCGGGCAATTGAATATCTTTCGTACACCTTTAATCAAAACTTTGTGAAGAAAAAAGTAGAACAATATGCCAGCATGGTACAGCGGTTGGAAGAGATGGGTTACACAAAGAACTTGGATCTATTTGCCATGCCATACGATTGGCGTTATAGCAATAAAGACAATGCAAAATTTCTGAAACAAAAAATAGATGAAGCTTTGAAATCATCTGGAGCACGCCAGGTTCAATTGGTAGCTCATAGTATGGGTGGTTTGCTCACAAAGGAAACGCTGCTATCGAACATTTCCTATCAGTCAAAAGTGAAAAGGGTCATTTACATGGGAACGCCTTTTTTGGGCTCACCTCGAGCGTATCAAGCCTTGAAGTTTGGCTATGATTTCGGAGTTCCGTTACTTCATGAGGAAACAGGGAAAATCATTGCTGAATATGCCCCGGCTGTGTATGAATTGCTCCCTTCACCCATGTATTTCCAAAAAGGGACAGTTTTGAAGAGGGATCCGGTTTATGCTTTTACTTATGAAGATATGCTCAAAGACAACCGAGTTAAGTTGGACTATCTTCCATTGCTTCGTCAAGCGGAAATCCTGCATAACAAGTGGGACAAGCTGACGCTAAGAGTACCACAATACTCCATTATAGGATTTGGGCAGCCCACATTGTTAGGGTATGAATACCATTCAGGACATGGGGAGCTGTTGCCCTTTTTTGACCATTCGGGAGATGGGACTGTACCGCTTCTGAGTGCAAATTACAGCCTAAAAGATATGGTGAAAAAGTACTATATACCTGAAGGACACGCGAGCCTTCCTAAAAATCCGCAAGTGATTGAACAAGTTATTCAATTGTTGCAAGGGATAGAGAGCGCACAAACTGGATTACGGAGGAATCTACAACAAGACTCTCAATATTTGTATTATATCCTTTCTCGCGAGGATGGGAGTTTTCCGGAAATATCCTTCCAAAAGTCGGGAAAAACGATGACGATCTCCCGTGATAAAAAAGAAGACTGGGAGAACCTCCGCGTAGAATACCATGGAAATATTGTGGTTATTCACGTTCTTGATCAAGAACCCCTCTTGTTCTTGCAGCCTTCCCAATTACGAGGTGTAAACTCTTCACCTTCTATCAGTATTGAAAAATATTCATCCACAGACAGAGGGGGAGCTACTTACGACATTTCAATGGATGGAGGCCTTGATCAGCAAGACGATGAGTTGGAATTTGAACAGGATGACCAGTATCACAGAAGATCAAGAGGAGATTGAAGAAGTGGAGTAATATGTAATTAGATGTAAAATTAAGGGGGATTTAGATCTGGGAGATAATGATATACTACTTGCCATTTTTACTTTGATGTTAGCTTGGATGACTGGTATTCCGCTTCTCATGCTTGTCATATCCATTTTCATGACACTCGTCTTTAACGTTCGAGTATGGATTACCATGTTGATTATCTTTGCACTTTCTTTTGTCTGTTACGAATGGTTAGTCCCTCAAGTTGGGTGGTTAGTCTTTGATGATGCTGAATTTAACGTATTGAAGGCTTTTCACACTACTTGGAATGTACAGTTAATCGTCTGGTTTATCCAAAAAATAATGAAATCGGTACAAAATAAACAAGATAACAACTAAAATGTGAATTGCACAATAAAAAGGGGGAAATGGGCCGCAAAATTTAGCTGGCCCTTTTTCACTTTTTCCTCCAACTATATTCCCTCACAACCTCCCCGGCTCTCTTTTCACCGTAAATCCAGACAACCTCCGGGGAAAGCCTCCAAAGCTGGCCTGGTAATTGGTCGGCACATCGGTGACCAAGCCCGTCACATTTCCCGATTCACCCTCGGATTGCAGAGTGGAAGCAGGAGATGGTTCATCTTATTCGGATGCATTCACCACAGCTGGAGATGCTGCGCGTTTTTCTGCTACAATCTGATCCAATACTTGTGCGGCATATGGATAGGGCTCCTGCAGCTGCCGTTGTCGGCTTGCCTCCACATCCTGCTCTCTAGGTTGGTCTTCCATGATCGGCTCTCTCCTTCCAGGAAGGGAATAAACTGCAACCATTCATGAATCAAACATGCAACCATTCATGAATCAAGCTTGCAAACATTCGTGAATCAAGCGTGCAACAAAGCTCAATTCAAGAATCCTAAATTCTCGTGATCCCTCGTATTGTCCCCGTTTATTCAACCCACCATGTACACGCGCGTTGTGTGAAAACGGCCCATAAATGTGCATTTCAGCAAAGCTGGGCGTGCGGCCAAATTGCGCGAGACGTGGATTCAGGGTAGAATATGAACAACAGTATGTGAGTAGAGAGGTGTTACGGGTGGATATTTTCGATAGCAAAAAAGGCGGATTTACCATTGTCAGCGGAAAAACCGATGTGCATGGTGGATACGGTCAGGGCGTACTGGACTTGTCTGCTGTCTCTTCTGTTATAATTGACGGAGATGAGGCTTATATTGATATGGGGGCACTGCATGCCAAGAGTGCCGTCGAAAAAGGGATCAAATGGACGACGAACAAAGAAGAGGTTCCCAACGGAAAGCCTTACTGGGTGGTGTGGGTAACCGTGGATCGCAATGATGCGGGACCCTACTATGCAGGGGTAACAGCATGTTACATGGAAGTAGATCGGGAAGCGCGCCGAGGATACAAAATTTTGGCGGATCATGTAAATAAAATGGACTATTCCATGAAGCGCCGCATTATCGTATCCGATCTGGGTGAAAAAGAAAAAGCAGCATTGAAAAAAATGCTGGTCGAACACAATCCGTCGATGTGGGAAAATTCCTCGCAGGAATTAAAGGATGGACTGGCGTAGACGGTAAATCTTGAACGGTATGTGAACAAATGGTGAAATCAATTGTTAGTCATATTGAAGTCAGGTACACTTATTTCCATAGCTGTATACATGTACACTAGGTTAGCAAACAGGGAGAGAGCCGTCACTCTTTCCCTGTTTGTCTTTTTTCATGGACTTCAACAATATTTACAGGGCATCGCTCTGCTGCTTGCGTAACAGACTAAGCATGTACGGCCAAACTGTCGCTGCAAGGAGGCGTTTCATTTGAATCGGGATACCCACACACAAAATGAACACGATCACTTTGTCCGACACGGTGGCGTCCATTTTCGCTCGCTTGTCTCTCCGCAGGAAATCAACAGGTTTATCGGCAGGTTGCCGGCGGGGAAGCGGGAGAGCCTGTTCGAAGTATTGGATGAGCTGGAGAAGGCCGGGAAGATTTCGCTGTACAACGACCAATTGTTTACAGACGGTAACGGAGTGGTGGGTGGCGGCGATCCAGGCAGTGAACCAGGCAGTAATGCAGGCGGGGAAGCAGACCAGGAGCACCCGTCCATTCACTAGCCTTCTGGCTGAAACGAAAGTCGGCTGGCTTCCACGGAAAAGCCCTTCCCCGAGCAAAAAAATGCGCTTGTGGGAAGGGCTCTTTTGCTACAAACGGTTCTAGTCTCCCGGTTGATTCAACCAGCTTCCCATTCGCTGCCAAAAGGAAGGGGAATCGGGCGTGGGAAGGGGTTTGGGTGCTTCGTCGCCAGGCAAGTGATCGGTGCAAAACTCCTGTGGCTCCGTACCTTTGGCAAAGTAATAGAGCTGCGGGTTGGGGCAGTGTTCGGTAGCCAATTTCCCTGACTTGGGATCGATGTAGACGGAGACGACACCTGCAGGCATCTCAAACAACGCCGGCGGTTGATCTTCCAACGCCTTTTCCATGAATTCCGCCCAGACTTTTTTGGAAAGGTACCCCTCTTTGACGTCGTCTACTTTTCGATTCTGGTCATAGCCGACCCAGACGGTACTGACGAGCTGCGGTGTAAAGCCGCTCAACCATGCGTCGTAATCGGTGGAGCCGGTTTTGCCAGCGACTGGCCGGTTCAGCAGATCGGCGACGCGATAGCCCGTGCCGCCCCGTTCAAACACACTTTGCATCATATTGGTCAACAGGGCGGATGCAACCGGCTCGGCAACCTGTGTTTTTTCCGGTTGCTCCTCGACGAGAATATTCCCCTGCTGATCCTCAATCCGCGTAACGGCTACCGGCTTGACATAGGTGCCTTTGTTGGCAAATGTGGCGTAGACCGCATTTAGCTCCAGCGGAGATACCAGCGAGGTTCCCAAGGCCAGTGAGGGAACAGCCTCCAGTGTACTGTTGATCCCCAGACTTTTGGCGGTTTCCACCACTTTTTGCGGCGTGAGATGATCGATCGTTTTGACCGCGTAAATATTGTCCGAGGTTTTGATCGCTTCCCGCATGCTGATAAAGTCATGGGCGTAACGCTCTCCGAAGTTGCGCGGGATGTACTGCTTGACCCGGTCGTAGGTAAATACGGTCGGTTCGCTTTTCATCATGGTCAACGGTGTATAGCCGTTCTGCAGGGCAGTCAGATACAGGATCGGTTTAAAGGATGAACCGGGCTGACGTTTTCCCAGCACCCGGTTAAATTGACTTTTCTGGTAATCGCGACCGCCCACCATCGCTTTGATATGCCCGTTTTTGGGGTCCATCGCGACGAGGGCAATCTGCAATTCCGGGTTGTCTTTCGGCAGTGTGGCGGCTACGATTTCTTCCGCCTTTTTTTGCATGGCGGAATCAAGCGTCGTGTAAATCTTTAGTCCTCCGTGATTGAAGGTTTCTTCGTCGATGCCATAGCGGTTTTTGGCCAGGTTGGCGATGTAATCGATAAAATAAGGGCCCAGATCGACACTTTTTTCCTTGCTTCGCTCCCTCAGCTTGATCGGTTCCGCTGCAGCCTTTTGCACTTGCTCCGCGGTGATGTAGCCGGATCGCTGCATGGCTTGCAGGATCAGTTGTTGACGGTTTTTTGCCTTGTCCCAATCGACGTAGGGAGAGTAATACGAAGGTCCCTTGGGAATTCCGGCCAACATGGCACTTTCGGCCAAGGTGAGATCCTTCGCTTTTTTCCCAAAATACGTTTGCGATGCAGCTTCTGCTCCGTACGCAGAATGGCCGTAGTAAATCTGGTTCATGTACATTTCCAATATCTCATCTTTGCTGTAGTTCAGCTCCAACTGGATGGCCAAAAGCGCTTCTTTAATCTTTCTCTCCCAGGTCTTGTCCAACGACAAATACAAATTGCGGGCCAATTGCTGGGTAATGGTACTTGCGCCTTGCACCTTTTCCATATGGATCACGTCTACGTAGGCAGCCCGGGCCAGCCGTTTCCAGTCGATCCCGTAATGATCGTGAAAGGAGCGATCCTCGATGGCGACCGTCGCTTGAACCAGAGCGGGAGCCATCTCCTTGAGCGGCACTACGATCCGGTTTTGACCCCGATGGAGCGTATCCAGGACGTCTCCGTTTTCTGCGTAAATCGTCGTGGTCTGATTGATGAAGACCTCAGGCAGCGGCTGGGACCGCAGGTAGAGGATCAGCATCAAGGCGGCAAAAGAACAGCATAATAGGCTGAGTATGAGAAATTTTACGAATTTCTTAGCCAGACGCAGGTATCGAATGAGCGGTGCTTCCCGCATCACTTCCATGTCTTCTCGTCCCTTTCTCCCTAATATTTGTGGCTTCGGGGCATACTAAACAGACGGATTGTTTTTCCTATCTAGTATGGGAAAAAACGGGACAGGCTAAACTTGGTGACCACCTGGAGAAGACATTTTTGAAAAACTTCTTGCATTTTGGGGGCCAGCTACTATAATTTTCTTGGCAGATACGAATTATAAGAAATTCGCAAAGCTGTCAGACGTATATCGCAAGGAGCGGCTTATAGCTTGGCTTTGGCCGTGTTTTTCAACCAATGCGGTGATTAAAAGGAGGGTACATAATCATGAACATGGAACTGTGGTACACCGAAAAACAAACGGAAAATCACGGTATTACAACGAAAATTAGCGAGACCTTATACAGCGAGAAAACCGACTTTCAACAGTTGGATATTATTAACACCAAACAATTCGGACGTATGCTGGTGCTCGATGGCATGGTCATGACTACCGACGTGGATGAGTTTGTCTATCACGAGATGATCTCACACGTGGCCCTCAATACGCATCCAAACCCGAAAAAGGTTTTGGTTGTAGGCGGGGGAGACGGTGGAGCTATTCGTGAAATCGTCAAACATCCTTCCGTGGAAAAAGCCGTGTTGGCTGAAATCGACGGCGGCGTGATTGAGTCCTGCAAGAAGTACTTCCCGCAAATTGCTAGCGAATTGACTGGCAACCCGCGTGTAGACGTGCAAGTCATCGACGGCATCAAGCACATCCATGACCACAAAGGCGAGTACGATGTGATCATGGTTGACTCTACCGAACCGGTTGGTCCGGCTGTCGGCTTGTTTGAAAAAGGCTTTTACCAAGGCATTTACGACGCATTGAAGCCAGATGGCATCATGGTTGCTCAGACGGAATCGCCGTGGTTCAACCGCGATTTGATCAAACGCGTATTTAAAGATATCGGGTCGATTTTCCCGGTAACCCGTCTCTATACATGCAGCATCCCGACCTATCCATCGGGTCTCTGGAGCTTTACCATCGGTTCCAAACAGCATGATCCGCTGGAAGTCGATGCAAGCAAAATCAAGGATCTGAATACCAAATACTACAACGCCGAGATTCACCACGCTGTTTTCAAGCTGCCAAACTTCGTGGCTGAGCTGACTCGCGACTAGGACGGGGGCGGAATCGATGCGTTTTGACGAAGCATACTCGGGTAACGTGTTTATCCGCAGCCATGCCAACTACGAGGAAAGCCAGGCGGTCATCTACGGCATGCCGATGGATTGGACCGTCAGCTTCCGTCCAGGCTCCCGCTTTGGCCCAGCCCGGATTCGCGAGGTCTCTATCGGACTGGAAGAGTACAGCCCATACCTCGACCGTTTGCTGGAAGACGTAAAGTATTTCGACGCGGGTGACATTCCCCTGCCGTTCGGCAATGTCGAGGGCAGTCTCGATGCGATTCGTGAGTTTGTTGGCAAAGTGCTGGCCGATGGAAAAATGCCGATTGGACTCGGCGGCGAGCATCTGGTTTCGTGGCCGGTGTTTCAAGCTGTGTACGAAAAGTACAAGTCCGATCTGGTGATCTTCCACTTCGACGCCCATACAGACCTGCGCGACCACTATGAGGGCTATCCGTATTCCCACTCCACGCCGATCAAAAAGGCGTGTGATCTCATGGGCGGGAAAAACGTCTACTCCTTTGGCATTCGCAGCGGGATGAAGGAAGAGTTCGAGTGGGCGAAGGAAAACATGCATCTGTACAAATACGATGTGCTGGAGCCGGTGAAACAAGTGCTGCCGACGCTCGGAAACCGTCCGATCTACCTGACCATCGACATTGATGTACTCGATCCTGCGCACGCTCCGGGCACAGGTACCACAGAAGCGGGCGGCATCACGTCCCGCGAGCTGCTGGACACGATTCACTACATGGCCAAAAACGGGGCCAATGTCATCGGCTGTGACCTGGTGGAAGTTGCGCCGGTCTACGATCACAGTGAAATGACGCAAATCGTGGCGTCCAAAATTCTGCGTGAATTGATTTTGGGCTTTGTCAAATAAAGCATATTGTCTGAAAGAGGGAACGTCTCCGGGAGATACCGGGGACGTTTTTCTCTTGAGGGCGGGCTGTATATATTGGGGAGCCTTTCCTCTCGTTATTCGAGCGAGCACAAGTCAGTTACTTTTGAAACTTTTTTATTTACAAAATAGATTTAAATGGGTAAGATGGTTACAGATACCAAAGAGAGCAAAAAAGGGGCTGGCCGCCATGAGAGAAGTATTTGGCAACCGAGAATTTAAAAAATTGTTTTTTTCCAATTTGTTTTCCGGTTTTGGCCAGGGGATGACGATGATCGGCATTGCCTGGTATCTGGTAGAATCGACCGGATCGGCCGAACTGCTGGGTACCACCATGCTGACCTCAGCCGTTCTGATGTTTTTCGTCGGTCCTTATATCGGTACCCTGATCGACCGGTTGTCACGCAAAAAAATGATGCTGGCAGAGCATGCTATCGGCTTTTCCGTATTGGGTTTGCTGTCCGTATGGGGGTTTTTTGGCGACTACGCCGAGTGGATGCTGATCACGATCTACCTGGTTACCACCCTGATGTATCAGATTCACTATCCCTCTCAGGCGGCGTTGGTACAGGAGACTTTTGATTCCAAGCATTACAATGATATTAACAGCCTGTTGGAGATAGAAGGGCAGACCGCTTCCGTACTGGCGGGGGGATTTGCCGGTTTCCTGCTGGGGCATTTCGGGCTTCATCTGGTCTTGCTCATCAATGCGCTCACCTACCTCTTTGCCTACCTGCTGATGTCTACCATGTCTTACACCTTTACACTGGAAAAAGAGGCGAGACAAAATGTCGGGGTCTCCTGGCTGGGGCAGCTCTACCAAAGCTGGGTCTACATCCGCTCGAAGCGAGGCTTTCTTGTTTTCGGCATCTCTGCCATGATGCCGTTTATCGCAGTGATGGCCAGCAATCTGCTGTCTCCCGTCTATGTCAACCAAACACTGAAAGCCGATGTGGCGATCTATTCCATGGGTGAGGTGACATATGCGATCGGTGCAGTATCCGCAGGGCTGCTGGTCTCTTTGCTGGTACGCAGGATTGGACAGCTGCCGGCTATGGTGGGCAACACCCTGCTGTTTGCCGTGGCGACGATTGCGATGGTGGCGGTAGCGGAGGGCTGGGGCTTTGTAGCCGCTTCGATTTTCTTCGGGTGGTGCAACTCGTCGATTCGTCTGGTTCGTCAGACCCTGTATATGAACGTGGTGCCCAAGCAAGTAATGGGCCGGGTTATGAGCTTCTTCAACTCAGTAGGGATGATCATGCGCCTTCTTTTGATCGGGCTGTTTACGATGATGGTGGACCGCACAGGAGCAGGGGCAGGCTATCTGGTGCTGGCCGGTTTGCTAATGCTGGCCGCGCTTGGCATCATCATGTCGATGCGTCACTTGCTGGCAGCTGCGGAAACGGGAGGCAGAGTTGCAGCAGAAGAACGCGGGGCGTAAAATGGACGGGTGTGAAGTTGTACGGAAAGCGAGGATTGTCTTTTGATGCAAGAAGTCAGTGTAGAATTAAAAACGCGGCACCGAATGTATGACGAATGGCAAGAGGACGTGCATCAGTATACCGGTCGTTTTGTTCAAAAGGGAAGCGACTGGTATCTTACCTATAAAGAACAGGTGGAGGGGGCTGGCGAGGTCAGCGCCACCTGGAAAGTGACGGAGGAAGGCATCTCTCTGCTGCGGCAAGGCGCCATCCAAACCAAACAGTGGTTCAAGCAGGGGAAAACGGATCGAAGCACGTACCGCAGCCCGCACGGTACCTTTTTGATGGAAGTGCACGTAAGCCAAATGAAGATCAAGCGAGACGCTGAGTGCCCGTCGATGATCCAGATTGTCTACCAGCTCTGGCTGAATGAGCAGTATGCCGGAGATCATGAACTGCTGGTAAAAATAGAAACCGAAGGATGACATCGCTCGTGGATCGGGCATTTACTAAAATCGCTCTTTCCAGGAGCGATTTTTCTTGTCATCATGATAGTGAAAAGCAGGCTCAGTCAGGAATGGGAAAAGTGCTGTTTTCCTGATAGCGGCAAGTGAAAAAATGAGTGAAGGCGTGATTCCAGGTGTATAACGTCGAGATCAGAAGACCGCGCGTGGAGGACACGGAGGAGCTGCACCAATTTTTCCGTACGGTCATCCAGGATACGTTTTTCAGAGAAGGAATAGCAGACTTGCTGGATGATATCGAAAATGAGTTTAAAACGAAAAAGCATTATCTAAAAACTGACTTGGAGAGCAACGGTCAGCAACGCTATTTTTTGATCGCCGTGGATAAAAACAACAAGAACATAATCGGCACCATTGAATATGGTCCTGCCAGTGAACTGATTCGCGTTTGCACAGACGGGGCACTAAGCCATCTTCATGAGGTCGGAACGGTATTTGTTCATCCGGATTACCAGAAGCGGGGAATCGGAACGCTGCTTGTAAATGTTATCGTTCTTACCTTGCAGAACAGGGGCATCCAGGAGTTCTGTCTGGATAGCGGATATGCCCAAGCACAGAAGGTTTGGTCGAAGAAATTTGGAGAGCCGGATTATTTGTTGAAGGATTATTGGGGAGAAGGGGCCGATCATATGATTTGGAGACCACGCACCAATGATGTGCCCCTCCTGTTTTAGGCTGACGGCTTTTAGGCTCTGCTCATTTGTTTTGCGAACCCCGGGTGTCTTAACGTACAATAAGGGTAATTGACGGCAGGGGAGGAAGCAAAATGACATTTGTACTCGTCAACGGTTTGGTCGCTGGTCTGATTCTTGCAGCGTTTCTCGCTTTATGTGATGGCCTGTTCGGGACATCGACGTTTGCCGTATTGATTGATGCCAGCTATGTGCCAGGTTTGGCCGGGCTTCCATCTATTGTGGAATTGCTGATCCACCTCTTGATTAGTGTCGTGATTGTTTTTTTTCTGTCATACTTCTATCCCCGGGAGCGCAGGGCCTCTGTCAAATACCTGTTGTATTGGTCGCTTGCCTTTGCTATCGCGTATCTGCCCTTCAGCTTGCTCAGCAAAACACCGATGTCCTTTACCGCCTTTTTAATCTGGCTCGTGGGGCATCTTCTCTATACGGTGGTCGTGGCCGCACAGATTGAACGTCAACGTTAAGTGCTGAATATTCGGCATAGTGATGATTTTTTGGCAGCTCGTTTGAAAGGGGGCCTGCTCTCGGATGCCAATGTCTGAAACAGTCGAGATGCTTCAGGCGATTTTAGGGACGATTGACGAAGGCATTCACGTGGTCGATGCCGATGGAATTACCATTTTCTATAATCATGTGGCGTCCAAGCTGGACGGGCTAACTCCCGACGAGGTACTGGGGAAGCCGCTCCTGGAGGTCTTTCCTTCTCTGGATCGGCACTCCAGCACACTGCTCACGGTGATCGCCGGAGGGGAGCCGATCTATAACAAGCCGCAGACGTACACGAACTGGCGGGGGGTCAGGGTGGAGACAGTCAATACCACGCTGCCGGTCCGCGTTGGGAGGCGTCTCGTCGGTGCGGTAGAGGTGGCCAAGGATATCGGGAAACTGAAGGAGTTGTCGGAAAAGCTGATGGATCTTCAGGCCAAAATCAGCAGACCGAGAAAGGGAAAGCGAAGTCAAAAGGGAAACGGAGACGGTCTTTCCTTTCATTTTTCCGATATCCTGACGCGCAACGAACGAATGCATCAGTTAATTGATCGGGCGAGGAGGGCTGCCCGGACATCTTCGCCTGTTCTTATCTACGGCGAGACGGGGACGGGAAAGGAATTGTTCGTGCAGTCGATCCATCAGGCATCGGCGCGGCGCAGCCAGCCGTTTATCGCTCAAAACTGTGCGGCGCTCCCAGCCACTTTGCTGGAAAGTCTTCTCTTCGGCACGACCAAAGGCAGCTTTACAGGCGCGGATGACCGTCCTGGATTGTTTGAGCTGGCGGATGGCGGCACCTTGTTTTTGGACGAGTTGAACAGCATGCCGCTCGACCTTCAGGCCAAGCTGCTGCGTGCCTTGCAGGACGGGGAAATCCGGCGCATCGGGAGCAGCCATGCCGTCCGCGTCGACGTGCGAGTAATCGCTGCTGTCAATGAGCCGCCGCAGAGGCTGGTTCAATCCGGTGCGATGAGAACAGACCTGTACTACCGGATCAACGTCGTATCCTTTGAGCTGCCTCCGCTTCGGGAGAGGCGTGAGGATGTGGAGATGCTCACCGCTCATTTTCTGGACAAATACAACCGCAGGTTTCAGATGCAGGTTGGCGGCATCAGCGAAGAGGTCGCTGCCTTGTTTTCGCGGTATGACTGGCCGGGTAATGTACGGGAGCTGGAGCATGTGATCGAAGCTGCGATGAACATGGTGGAAGCGGAGCTGATCGAAAAAGAGCACTTGCCTCAGCATCTCTTGGACAGGGTGTCAGGGTTGTCATCTGCTGTGCCGGGGCTGGCGAGGGGGGCTGTGAACACATCAGGAACCACAGCGACGGGGGAACGCACTCTTCCCGATGTGCTGCGCCGGGTGGAGGAACAGATGATTGCCGAGGCCATGCGCGAGACGGACGGAAACATCCTGCGTGCAGCCAAGCTGCTGGGGATACCGCGCCAAACACTGCAATACAAGCTTTCCCAACTGGGTGGGATGAACCGTTGAAAGGGCGGTTAGGAAGTTCAAAAATGGAAGAGGAAGGCCGGAGATAACCGAAGAAAAGCCAGTGGAAAGATTGAAAGTTGCTTTTGGACCTTGAAGTGCCGAATTTCCGGCAGTCAAACCAAGGGTATAAAGAAAAATACATCTGATCAAACAAGGTTACCCGCCCAAAATCCTCCAGCGCAGACTGCCGTAACCCTTTCCAATTGCGGAAAAATCGCGGAAATTAGGAATAGAAAGCAGGATATGCATACCGTTTTCCGAATTTTTCGATTTGGTTGGCATGAGTGTTGCATCTCTTTCTCTATGAGCGAAACAAGTGTATGTACACGCGATGAGAGGGGATGACAAATATGACGACGGTAGCCGCCTTGCGCGACTGGCGCCAGATTGAATTGTGGAAAGACGTTACGGAGGAACAGTGGAACGACTGGATGTGGCAGTTGACTCACACCGTTCGTACCGTGGATGAGCTGAAACAAGTGATTCATCTGACACCAGAGGAAGAAGAAGGGGTTCGCATCTCCAGCCAGACGATTCCGCTCAATATCACCCCTTACTATGCCTTGCTGATGGATCCGGACGATCCGCATGATCCTGTGCGGATGCAGTCTGTACCGCTCTCTTCGGAGATGGTGCGGACGAAATACGATATGGAAGACCCGCTGCATGAGGATGCAGATTCGCCTGTTCCGGGGCTGACCCACCGCTATCCGGACCGCGTGCTCTTCCTCGTTACCAACCAATGCTCCATGTACTGCCGCTACTGTACACGCCGCCGTTTCTCCGGCCAGATCGGGATGGGCGTGCCCAAGAAACAGCTGGACGGCTGTATCGAATATATCCGCAATACACCAGAGGTGCGTGACGTACTCATCTCGGGTGGAGACGGTCTGTTGATCAATGACCGTGTGCTCGAGTACATTCTCAGCAATCTGCGGGCGATTCCGCATGTGGAGATCATCCGCATTGGTACGCGTGCGCCGGTCGTTTTCCCGCAGCGCATCACGGAAAACCTCTGCAATATCCTGAAAAAGTACCATCCAGTTTGGCTCAATACGCACTTCAACCATCCCAAGGAAATCACGCCGGAAGCCAAAAAGGCTTGTGAAATGCTGGCCAACGCGGGGGTTCCGCTGGGCAATCAGGCAGTGATCCTGGCCGGAATCAACGACTGTGCCAATACGATGAAAAAGCTGGTCCACGAACTGGTGAAAATCCGTGTGCGGCCTTACTATATCTACCAGTGCGACCTCTCCGAAGGCATCGGCCACTTCCGGGCGCCGGTCAGCAAAGGGATCGAGATTATCGAGCATCTGCGCGGCCATACCTCCGGTTACGCGGTACCTACCTTTGTCGTTGACGCACCGCACGGCGGCGGGAAAATTCCTGTCTCGCCGAACTATCTCATCTCCCAGTCCGCTGATAAAGTCGTGCTCCGCAACTTTGAAGGGGTCATCACCAGCTATCCAGAGCCGAAGACATATCACGCCCATGATGAGAGCAATTGCGAATACTGCCAGGCGGCGAAGGGCAAGGCAGTCGGTATCGCCGCACTGATGAAGGACGAAGCGGACAATCTCGAGCCAGCCGACCTGCCGCGCAACAAGCGGATCAAGGCAACCAAAGTCAAATCGCTGGCAGATGTGCGGAAAGAGCAAAAAGAGAAAAAGCAGACCCCAGGAGACAAACAAGTATCGGGCGAGTAAGCATCCGGACAAATATGTGTAACCTTGAGGGAAGCAGCAATTTCCCCACGGTAGAATCACCTCGATCAGGAAAAGGAAAAACCTTTTGCTGTCGGGGTGATTTTTTTACTCTCACTTGGACTGGCCTCCCGACCACCATCTGGAAGCAGCCCTTCCAAGAAAGAGTGATGACGAATCACAGGCATATGTGTTAAGATCAGGGCATAGCCTATCCTGAACGAACGCTCAGTCTGGGCGAGTTTGTGCAAAATTTGCAAAAGAAAAAATAATGAGTGAATGGTCATTCATTTTTTCTCTCCATTCTGATAAGATAGAAAACAACAGTCGAAGACGAAAAAGGGGGAGCTGAGGACCTTGCTGGCTCTGATTAATCTCATCGCGTTTTTTCTGGTGCTTGCATACGGTTTGTACCTGGCTTGTCATGTGGTGTACAGCCGGTATCTTTTCATCAAATTGGGGAAAAAGCCGGATGTGAAGGACGACTTTGGCGCACGCATCAACCTGATGCTGGAGAACGTCGTTTTTCACAAAAAACTCCTGAAGGACAAAAAGAGCGGCGTGATGCACGTCGTCATGTTTTACGGCTTTATCATCCTGCAGTTCGGGGCGATCGAGCTGATCATCAAAGGGCTGGTCAAAGGCTTCGAGCTTCCCTTTGGCAGCGCGCACAAGTATTTCAGCCTGATGCAGGAGATTACTACATTTTTGATCCTGGCAGCAGTAGGCTATGCGTTTTACCGCCGCTATGTGGAAAAGCTGAAGCGTTTAAAACGGGGATTCAAGTCCGGCCTGGTGCTTCTGTTCATCTCCACGCTGATGGCGAGCGTTCTGCTCTCACTGGCCTTTGAGCAGCTATGGCTGGGACATGAAGCGTCGGCCTTTGCGCCCATCTCGTCCGTGATCGCTGCTCTCTTTGCAGGCATGTCCACGACGGCAGCAGCTGCCTGTTTCTACGTATTCTGGTGGATGCATCTTCTGATCCTGCTTGCTTTTGCTATCTACGTGCCGCAGTCCAAGCATGCGCACTTGATCTTTGCTCCGATCAATGTCTGGTTTAAAAAGCTGGAGCCGACCGGAAAGCTGTCCAGCATCGATTTTGAGGACGAGACCCAGGAAGTGTTCGGGGTCGGCAAAATTGAGGATTTTACGCAGACGCAGCTCATCGACCTGTACGCTTGTGTCGAGTGCGGCCGCTGCACCAATATGTGTCCCGCATCGGGCACGGGAAAAATGCTGTCCCCGATGGATTTGATTACCAAGATGCGCGATCACCTGACGGAAAAAGGGGCCGTGATTACCTCGCGTACGCCGTGGATGCCGAGCTTTGCCAATGCTTCGGCCAACCAACTGGCTATGCAGGCCTCCGAGGCGGCTGCGGCCTCTGAGGAAGCGACAGCGGCAATCTACGACAAAAACCTGATCGGCGATGTCATCACAGAGCAGGAGCTGTGGGCTTGTACCACCTGCCGCAACTGTGAGGATCAGTGTCCGGTGATGAACGAGCACGTAGACAAAATTATCGACATGCGCCGCTATCTCGTAATGACTGAGGGCAGCATGCCGCAGGAAGCCCAGCGTGCGCTGAACAACATCGAGCGCCAGGGCAACCCATGGGGCATCAACCGCAAAGACCGGATGAAATGGATTGAAGGTCTGAACGGCGAGTACGAAGTGCCTACTGTACAAACGGCGGAGGACTTTGAATACCTGTTCTGGGTTGGCGCGATGGGCTCATTTGACCTGCGCAGCCAAAAAATCTCCCAAGCCTTCGTCAAGCTGATGCACGAAGCCGGCGTCAAATTTGCCATTCTCGGCAATGAGGAGAAAAACTCCGGCGATACTGCGCGCCGTATCGGAAACGAATTTCTGTTCCAGCAGCTCGCCCAGGAAAACATCGCGTTGTTCCAGGCGTATGGCGTGAAGAAGATCGTGACCTGCGACCCGCACGCTTTCAATACCTTTAAAAATGAATATCCCGAATTTGGTCTGGAGGCCGAGGTGTATCATCACTCTGAGCTGCTCGCAAAATGGGTGAAGGAAGGCCGCCTCAAGCCAACCAAAGAAGTGAAAGAGCGGATCACCTACCATGACTCCTGCTACCTCGGCCGTTACAACGAAATCTACGACATGCCCCGTCAGATTCTGGAGGCGATCCCCGGTGTGGAAATCGCCGAGATGAAGCGCAGCGGTTGCGACAGCATGTGCTGCGGAGCCGGCGGCGGACTGATGTGGATGGAAGAGCATGAAGGCACACGGGTGAACGTCGCCCGTACCGAGCAAGCTCTCGAAGTGGGTCCGACAGCCATCGCCAGCGCTTGTCCGTACTGCCTGACGATGATGAACGACGGCGTGAAAATGAAAGAGAAGGAAGACGAAGTGAAGACCCGCGACATAGCGGAAATTCTGGCGGACGCGATTTAAACGGACGCGATCAGAATGGACGGGATCAGAATGGACGCGATCAGAACAGACGCAGCATAAGCGATAGTCGTCTTTGTCCCTGCAGCTTTGTCCAACGAACGGTTTCAGGCAAAAGAACGCTTTACGGGCTTGCACGACATGCATGCCAACGAAGCGATGGAAAATCTCCTTGTCCAAAAAAGGCAGGGAGATTTTTTTCGGTAAGAAAAAGCAGGCTGCCGGATCAATACCAGTAGAGGGGAGTGAGAAAGCTGGAAGAAGCGGGATTTCGCTTAGAGAAAACAAAGGAGGCTGTTTTTGAAAGTCTCGTGCGTGACTACGTCAAAAAGGTTCTGCGCCTCGTCTACCTGATCGTCAAGGATCGCAGCCTGGCCGAAGACATCACCCAGGAAGTCTTTTTGAAGGCATACAAAAATCTGTCTTCCTTTCGCGGGGAAAGCTCTATGCAGACCTGGGTCTACAAAATTGCCATGAATGAAGCGAGAAAGCATCTGCGTTCCTGGTCGTTTCGCCACCTGTTTTACCGGCCCGACGTCGATCTGGAGGTAGCGGAGGCTGCTGAATCGTCCGTGATCCATAACGACGGGCGGGCCCGCTTTGTCAGGATGGTCATGAATTTGCCTCCCAATCACAGGCAGATGATTGTGCTGCATTACTATGAGGAGCTGTCGATTGAGAAAATGGCCGACATCTTGGGAATTTCCCCCGGAGCCGTTTATACGAGGCTGCATCGGGCCCGCCAAAAGCTGAAAGAGCGACTGGAAAAGGAGGGACTGGAATGGATATAGAGAAGCGACTGCTAGGATTGAAAGAGGCTGCTGACCAGACAATTCTGCGGGAATTGGGAGAGACAAGCGCACTGGAGGAACGCATCTTGAACGTCGCCCGGGGAGGCGAAGAGACGGGCCCGCAGAGGCATAGGCTGCGTCCGCTCTCATTGACAGGCGGAGCGATTTTAGTTGCATCCCTTCTGATCTTCGCAGGCGTATCGATGAAGCAGACCGATCTGACGCCCGGAGGACCAGGTCCTCATGGAGCAGTTCAGCCGTCTCCCTCCGATCCTGCCGGACCCCATTTGCCGCCATCTGCTGTCACTGCGCCGGAAAACCAGCCTGCCAAGGGCAGCGATCCCTCACTGAATCCCGAGGAGTTAGCTCGCCGCGATAAGGAGATCAGGAAAAAGGTAGAGGAGATCAAAGAGGCGCTGCGAATCGGCCTGACCCAGGAGGAAGTATTGCTAAGAATTCCGGGGGAATACGAGCCGATCGATGACGGCGGCGATTTGGAAAATGGCGCAGACGAGTTTTGGGGACGTAGCTTTTTTAAACAGCCAGGATATGTGCCGGAGGTACCGGGACATGTGGTAGATGAAGAAGGGCTGCAATCCGGAAAGGTAGGCGTCAATCTGTTTCTCGCCTGGAAGGAAAAAAAGCTGTATTTATACTCCATTCAATACGTGCAGGGCCCTGGCAATGATGTGTATTTTTACTGGATGCGGCCAAACGGAACGACAGGGCTGGAAACGAAGCTGAACGAAAGGCCGGCACCATCTGTCTTTGACCTGAATGATGAACTGAAGAAAATCTATTTCGAATACTACGAGAAAAAAGACGATACCCTGCTGAAAGACCTGGAGCCGGTCGACATCCTGAAGCTGTATATATTTGCCGAGGAAGAGGGAGACCTCCATACGCAATACGCCTTGTACATCGACGACGAAGCCTATGAGAAGCCCTCGCTTGAGCAGTTCCTGGATGATGTCATAAACGATCCGGTGGGCGCAGAGAACACGCAAAAATGGGTGGCCGATCTGAAGCGGAACGTCAAAGGCTTTGAGGTCCGGCTGCAAAGCCCGCAACCTCCCGTCATCCCGGAGGGCGAAAAGCGGTCGATGAAGATGATGCAATCGAAAGAAGCACTCGTCATGATGGAGTTTGCCGACGGCAGGGAACCGCTTGCCTTTCGCATGCTGAAGAATCAGCAGGGCATCTGGAAAGTAAGCTGGATGCCGATTCAATAATAAAGAACTGCCTGACCTCAAGGTCCATCTCTCGTGACCAAGAAAAGTCAGGCCTTCTTTTTTTCTATATTCATTGACTATTCGGACGTGAGGGGGCAAAATGAAGATATAGAAAAATGAGCGACCGCTCAATCAGTTTGATCGTTTTGCATGTCATCTTTCAGGGAGGAACTGGTTGATGAAAACGGTAATTGTGGGGGGAGCCCGCACCCCTTTTGGCAAACTGGGCGGTGTACTGAAGGATGTAACAGCTGTAGATTTGGGTGCCATCGTGATCAAAGAAGCGCTGCAGCGTGCTGGCGTATCCGGTGAGCAGGTAGACGAAGTGATTATGGGCATGGTCATACAGGCTGGCGCTGGGCAGGTCCCATCCCGTCAGGCAGCGCGCAAGGCAGGAGTGCCGTGGACGATAGCCAGTCAAACGATCAACAAGGTGTGCGCCTCAGGGATGAGAGCAGTCACGATGGGTGACCAGATCATTCGCGCAGGGGACGGCCAGATTATCGTAGCAGGCGGCATGGAGAGCATGAGCAACGCCCCGTATGCGATCCCGGGAGCCAGATATGGACTGCGCATGGGAGATGGAACGGTTCGGGACTTGATGATGTACGACGGCTTGACCTGTCCTTTTGATCAGGTGCCGATGGCGGTTCACGGCAGCAATGTCGCTGAAGAGTACGGCATTTCCAGAGAAGAGCAGGACCGCTGGGCCTATCGGAGTCAGCAGCGAGCTGTGCAGGCGATGGAGGCGGGGATCTTCGACGAAGAGATCGTGCCGGTGTCCATTCCGCAGCGCAAGGGAGAGCCGCTCCTGGTCAAAAAAGACGAAGCGCCACGGCCTGATACCACGCTGGAGGGGCTGGCAAAGCTTTCCCCCGTATATAAAAAGGACGGAACGATTACTGCTGGCAATGCGCCGGGCATCAATGACGGGGCGGCGGCCATGGTGCTGATGTCGGAGGAAAAAGCGGCCGAGCTGGGTGTTCAACCGCTGGCGACCATCCTCGGGCACGCACAGGTGGGAGCAGAAGCGCCGTACATTGCCACGACACCGGGACTGGCAATCCAGAAGCTGCTGGAGAAAACCGACACCAGGCTGGAGGATATTGCCCTGTTTGAGGTGAACGAAGCGTTTGCGGCCGTCACGCTCACCAGCGGCAAGATCGTCGGCTGGGATGAAGAAAAAGTAAATGTGAACGGCGGCGCCATCGCGCTGGGCCATCCGATCGGAGCCAGCGGTGCGCGGATCATTCTCCATCTGGCCTATGAGTTGAAGCGCAGAGGCGGCGGACTGGGGATTGCCGCAATTTGCAGCGGTGCTGCCCAGGGTGACGCTGTGTTGATCAAAGTGGAATAGACGAAAGTGACAGCAGTCGAAAGTCGAACGGAGGCGTGGAGATGAACGTACAAACAATCATGGTTGTAGGTGCAGGACAGATGGGCAGCGGGATCGCCCAGGTATCGGCGCAAGCCGGTTTTCGGGTGATCCTGAACGACGTAAAGCAGGAATTTGTGGAGCGCGGACTCGGGATTATCAGCAAAAATCTGTCCCGCAATGTGGAAAAAGGCAGGATGAGTGAGGAAGAAAAGCAAGAGGTATTGAGCCGTCTTACTCTTTCCACCGACTTGTCTGACGGCAAAGCCGCTGATTTTGTCATTGAGGCCGTGACCGAAAACATGGCAGTCAAAACAGAGATTTTCAAAAAGCTGGATGAGGTTTGCCCCGCACATACGGTGCTGGCCAGCAATACATCCTCGCTGCCCATCACCGAGATTGCGGCCGTGACCACGCGGCCGGAAAAAGTGATCGGCATGCATTTCATGAATCCGGTCCCCGTGATGAAACTGGTCGAGATTATTCGCGGTCTGCAGACGGCGGATGAGGTGTACCAGCTCACCGAGGATTTGTCCAAACAGATGGCCAAGGTGCCCGTCAGTGTCAACGATTTCCCTGGTTTCGTCTCCAATCGCGTGCTGATGCCGATGATCAACGAGGCGATTTACTGTGTCTACGAGGGAGTCGCGACGCCGGAAGCCATTGACGAAGTGATGAAGCTGGGGATGAATCACCCGATGGGCCCCCTGACCCTGGCTGATTTTATCGGTCTGGACACCTGCCTCTATATCATGGAGGTGCTGTACGAGGGCTTTGGCGATTCCAAATACCGCCCATGTCCACTGCTGCGCAAATACGTGAAGGCTGGCTGGTTGGGCAAAAAATCCGGTCGAGGTTTCTACGTGTACAACTGAGATGATTCAGAAAGGAAGGCAGGACGGTCATGGACTTTCGATTCAGTGAAGAACAAGAGATGATGCGGCGCATGGTACGCGACTTTGCCCAAAAGGAAATCGCCCCGTTTGTTCCGGTCATGGAGGAGACGGAGCAGTTCCCCCGCGAGATCGTGAAAAAGATGGGGGAGATCGGCTTAATGGGCATTCCTGTTCCGGAAGAATGGGGCGGAGCAGGCGCGGACTTCCCTTCCTATATTTTGGCGATTCATGAAATTTCCAAAGTAAGCGCTACACTCGGAGTGATTCTTTCCGTACACACATCGGTCGGCACCAACCCGATTTTGTACTTCGGCACCGACGAGCAAAAGAAAAAATACGTGACGAAACTGGCGGCAGGTGAAAAGCTTGGGGCTTTCGCCCTGACCGAGCCGCATGCCGGATCAGATGCGGGCCGCATACGCACCTCGGCCGTCAAAGAGGGGGATCACTACCTGCTTAACGGCAGCAAGGTGTTCATCACCAACGGGGGAGAAGCCGACATCTACATCACGTTTGCGGTAACCGACTCCTCCCAAGGAACACGGGGAATCTCCGCTTTTATCGTCGATAAAGATACACCGGGACTGATGATCGGTAAAAAGGAAAAGAAAATGGGGCTCCACGGCTCCAGCACGACGGAGCTGGTCTTTGAAAATGCCAGAGTGCCGGCTGAAAACCTGCTTGGCCAGGAGGGGGACGGCTTTACCATCGCGATGGCGAATCTGGATGTAGGCCGGATCGGCATCGCTGCCCAGGCGCTGGGGATTGCCGAGGCTGCTCTCCAGTATGCGACCGAGTACGCCAAAGAGCGAAAGCAATTTGGACAGCCGATTATCGGGCAACAGGCAATCGCCTTTAAACTGGCCGATATGGCAACACTGGCCGAAGCCGCGCGACTGCTGGTCTACCGGGCCGCTTACCTGCGCAGTCAGGGACTTGCGTGCGGGAAGGAGGCTTCGATGGCCAAAAAATTCGCCTCTGATGCTGCGGTCAAGATCGCGACAGAAGCCGTCCAGGTGTTCGGCGGATATGGCTACACACGGGAATATCCCGTGGAGAGATTGTTCCGCGACGCCAAGGTGACGCAAATTTACGAAGGAACCAACGAAATTCAGCATATCGTGATTGCCAAGCATTTGATTTTTGAATAAAGAAGAAAAATCCAAGAACTAAGGGACGCAGGGAGTGGAAGCGATGAACTTTCAATTGAATGAAGAACAAGAGATGCTGCGCAAGATGATCCGCGATTTTGCCGAAACACAGGTAGCTCCCACAGCCGCGGAGCGGGACGAGGAAGAACGCTTTGACCGCGCTATTTTTGAAGAGATGGCCGAGCTGGGCCTGACAGGCATCCCGTGGCCGGAGGAGTACGGCGGTGCGGGTGCGGACTACCTCAGCTATGTGATCGCGGTGGAGGAGCTGTCCCGCGTGGACGCATCGATTGGCGTAACCTTGTCGGCACATGTCTCGCTGGCGAGCTGGCCGATCTTCAAGTTTGGCACGGAGGAGCAGAAGCAAAAGTTCCTGCGGCCGCTGGCAGAGGGCAAAAAGATGGGGGCATACTGCCTGACGGAAGCAGGATCAGGCTCTGATTCGGCAGGGATGCGGACCACGGCTGTGCGCGATGGCGATCACTATGTCTTGAACGGCAGCAAAATCTTTATCACCAACGCGGGCGAAGCGGAAATCTACATCGTATTTGCCGTTACCGCCCCTGAGCTGAAGCACAAAGGAATCACTGCCTTTATCGTCGAAAAGGGTATGGAAGGCTTTACGATGGGCAAGAAAGAAAAAAAACTGGGGATTCGTTCCTCGCCGACGCTTGCTGTGAATTTCGAAGATGTGCGTGTTCCGGTAGAAAACAGGCTGGGTGAAGAGGGACAGGGCTTCAAGATCGCGATGATGACTCTGGACGGCGGCCGCAACGGCATCGCAGCACAGGCGCTGGGTATCGCGCAAGGCGCTTTTGAACACGCGCGCGACTACGCCAAAGAGCGCAACCAGTTTGGCAAACCAATCGCTGCCCTGCAAGCCATCCAGTTCAAACTGGCCGATATGGCAACCAAAATCGAAGCTGCCCGGCTCCTGACCTATCAGGCGGCGTGGCTGGAGGATCAGGGATTGCCGTACGGAAAAGCATCCGCGATCTCCAAGGTTTTCGCCGGCGATATTGCGATGGAAGTGACGACCGAGGCTGTCCAGGTGTTTGGCGGCTACGGCTACACACGCGAGTATCCGGTGGAGCGCTTCATGCGCGATGCCAAAATCACGCAAATCTATGAGGGAACCAACGAAATTCAGCGCGTCGTGATCAGCAACTACCTGCTGAAAGAGTAGAGCGGACAACCCAGGTTGAGATGAGGGCGTTTCATGCACGAGATCACTAGACGTATTCTCGCAGGAGATGTGCGCGGGGCGGCCCGGGCTATCACCTGTATTGAAAACGACTATCCAGAACGGGACTTGATCTTGAAAGAGCTGTTCCCACACACGGGACGGGCGAAGCTGATCGGGATTACCGGTACGCCGGGAGCGGGAAAAAGCTCGCTTGTCGACTGCCTGATCGGCTATCTACGGTCGCTTGACCTCAAGATTGGGGTCGTAGCCGTGGACCCGACCAGTCCGTTTACGGGCGGGGCGCTGCTTGGCGACCGTGTGCGGATGCAAAGCCACGCCTTGGACAAAGGGGTGTTTATCCGCAGCATGGGCACCCGCGGCAGTCTGGGCGGTTTGTCCACCAATACCCGGGATGCGGTTCGGGTGCTGGATGCCTACGGCTGTGACGTCGTTCTGATCGAGACGGTTGGCGTTGGCCAGTCGGAGCTGGATGTGATGAGCATCGCCGATACGACGGCAGTGGTTCTCAATCCCGGCGGAGGGGACACCATCCAGGCGTTCAAGGCCGGGATCATGGAGATTGCCGATTTGTTTGTCATCAACAAGGCAGATTTGCCCGGCACGGAAAAATTGCAGATCGAAGTGGAGCAGATGCTTGATTTGGCCAAACACGATGCTCCCTGGCGTCCGCCGATTGTACGCACCATCTCAACGGATGGGCAAGGAATGGCGGAGCTGTGGAGCGAGGTCATGCGCCACCAGGAGTTTTTGCAGGAGACAGGCGAGGTGCAGACCCGCCGCTCCCGCCATCTGCAGGAAGAAGTGCTGGACATCGTCCGGGATCGGCTGTTTCAACGCTTGCTCACCAATATTCAGCACGGCCGGCATGCAGACGAGCTGAATCGGGTGGCAGCCCGCGAGGAAGATCCATACAGCGCCGCTGAGCGGATCATCAGCCAGTGGTGGGGACAAACTACCTGAACCAATGGGAAAAGAAAGATTGGCTTTCCGCGCTCTCCAGTCGTATAATAACGGGGATATAAAGACATGTGAGAGCGTTTTGGTCTTTCTTTTTCCAAATCTTGTCTGACCAAACGCTCAGTCGGTTGGAAGGGTGGATATGTCGTGGAAAAGAGAAAAAACATACCGTCGCTGGTGAAGGACCCCAAGCTGATTGAGAAGAGACGCGAGCAGATCATCGAGGCTGCGGTCGATCTTTTTATCAACAAAGGGTTTCATAAAACAACGACTCGTGAAATTGCCCGGGCGTCCGGTTTTAGTATCGGCACCCTCTACGAATATATTGAATCAAAAGAGGATGTTCTGTATCTGGTCTGTGATGCCATTCACGCCGAGGTAGAGAGCAGACTGCGGGAAGCGATCACCTTTAACGGAACAGGGCTGAAAAACCTGAAGCTGGCTCTGCGCAGCTTTTTCCGGGTGATGGATCAGATGAGCGACCGCGTCCTGCTGATTTATCAGGAGTCCAAATCATTGCCACCCGAAACACTGCGCTACGTACTGCGGCGGGAGGAAGAAATCTCGCTGATCTTTGAAGAAATTCTGCGCAAAGGAATTGCCGACGGCTCTATCGGCATCGACGAAAAGCACGTGAAGCTGATGGCTGACAACATCATGGTGCTTGGCGAGATGTGGGTATTCCGCCGGTGGGCGCTGAAACGCCACTATACACTGGAGGAATATACAGAGAAACAGACGGCACTGCTGCTGCGCGAAATCAGCGTATCCGAGTAGTCCAGCGACATCGTCCTGGATGGCACTCGGAGAACGCGTCACTTGATTTCCGGGGAGAGTGGAACGATGGAAACAGAAGTGTATCGTCCGCAAAACAAGGTGCGTTTTGTCACGGCAGCCAGCCTGTATGACGGGCACGATGCCTCGATCAATATCATGCGGCGGATATTGCAAAGCTCCGGCGTAGAGGTGATCCACCTCGGACATAACCGTTCGGTAAACGATATTGTCACGGCTGCCATTCAGGAGGATGTGCAAGGAATTGCCATCAGCTCTTACCAGGGCGGCCATGTAGAGTTTTTCAAATACATTGTCGACCTGTTGAAAGAGCGCGGGGCGGGTCATATCCGTCTCTATGGAGGAGGCGGGGGCGTCATCGTGCCGCGCGAGATTCGGGAGCTGGAGGAGTATGGCGTCAGCAAGATTTTCTCGCCGGATGACGGGCGAAAGCTCGGTCTGCAGGGCATGATCAACTACATGATCCGGGAGTGTGATTTCCCGACGGTCAAGCAGATCGAAGGAGAAGTAGAAGAGCTTCACAAGCAGAATCATCAGGCGATTGCCCGGTTGATTTCGCTTGCCGAGTATGCGGTGGATGAGCCCCAGGTGTTTGAGCAGGTAAAAGAGAAGCTGGCAGAAGCGGAGCATCCGGTTCCCGTGCTGGGAATTACCGGTACTGGCGGAGCGGGAAAAAGCTCGCTGACCGATGAACTGGTTCGCCGCTTTTTGCGAACGTACGCCGATAAGACCGTAGCGATCCTCTCAGTCGATCCCTCCAAGCAAAAAACGGGCGGGGCGCTGCTTGGCGACCGCATCCGCATGAATGCCAACAACACGCCGCGTGTCTACATGCGCAGCCTGGCCAGCCGCCGTTCCGGCTCCGAGCTGTCGGCCGCGGTCAAGGATGCCATCCGCGTCGTCAAAGCAGCCGGATTTGACCTCGTGATCGTCGAGACGAGCGGGATCGGGCAGGGGGATGCCCAGGTCACGGAGGTGTGTGACGTCTCTATGTACGTCATGACCAGTGAATTTGGAGCCCCTTCGCAGCTGGAGAAAATCGACATGCTCGATTTTGCCGACCTGATCGCCATCAACAAATTCGAGCGCAAAGGCTCCGAGGATGCCCTGCGCGAGGTGCGCAGACAGTATCGCCGCAACCATCAGCAATTCGAACTGCCCGATGAAAAGGTTCCGGTCTACGGCACGATTGCCAGCCAGTTCAACGACCCGGGAACCAATGTCCTGTTTGCCGCGCTGATGCACAAGATCGCAGAAAAGACAGCAGTGGATTGGGATGTCTCCGGACTTGATCCGACTCCGGTCAAGACACACAAGCCCTCGCTGATTCCAGTAGAGCGGAATACTTATCTGCAGGAAATCGCAAATACGGTCCGCGGGCACCAAAAGTTTACGGCGGAGCAGTCTGCCATCGCCCGCAAGCTGTACCAGTTGACTGGGGCCAAAGAGACGCTGCTCGCGTCGGGTGAGTCGGCCGCGCAGGAAGTGGCCGCTGTGCTGGATAAGCAGATCGCTCATTTTGAAAGCAAGCTCCACCCGGAATGCAAAGAAATTTTAAACAATTGGCCCAAGTTGAAAGAGATGTACAAACAGGACCAGTTCGTGACCAAGATCCGCGACAAGGAAATCGTGACGACGCTGTTTACGGAATCGCTTTCCGGTACGCGGATTCCCAAGGTGTGCCTGCCTGATTTTCAGGACTGGGGCGAAATCCTGAAATGGTCGCTCAAAGAAAATGTGCCCGGCCAGTTTCCCTATACAGCAGGTGTCTTCCCGTTCAAACGAGAAGGGGAGGACCCCAAGCGTCAATTCGCAGGCGAAGGAACACCGGAGCGGACCAACCGGCGCTTTCATTTCCTGTCTCAAAATGACGAAGCCAAGCGCCTGAGTACGGCGTTTGATTCGGTGACGCTGTACGGGGAGGACCCGGATTACCGTCCCGACATCTACGGAAAAATCGGAACGAGCGGGGTCAGCATCTGTACGCTGGACGACATGAAGAAGCTGTACGCCGGTTTTGACTTGTGCGCGCCATCGACCTCTGTATCGATGACGATTAACGGACCAGCTCCAATGATCCTGGCGAAATTCATGAACACCGCGATCGAACAGCAGGTGGAAAAATTCGCAGAGCGTGAGGGAAGACAGCCCACCGCGGAGGAATACGAGCAAATCAAGGCGTATACACTCTCCACTGTGCGCGGTACGGTTCAGGCGGATATCCTGAAAGAGGATCAGGGGCAAAACACCTGCATCTTCTCGACTGAATTCGCCCTCCGCATGATGGGGGATATCCAGCAGTACTTCATCGATCACAAAGTGCGCAATTACTACTCGGTCTCCATTTCCGGCTACCATATCGCCGAGGCGGGGGCGAATCCGATCACGCAGCTTGCTTTCACGCTGGCCAACGGCTTTACCTATGTAGAGTACTACCTCAGCCGCGGCATGCACATCGACGACTTTGCGCCAAACCTGTCGTTTTTCTTCTCCAATGGCCTTGATCCGGAGTATACCGTGATTGGTCGCGTGGCCCGCCGGATTTGGGCGACGGTGATGAAAAATCGCTACGGGGGCAATGACCGCAGCCAAAAGCTGAAATACCACATCCAGACGTCCGGCCGATCCCTGCACGCACAGGAGATGGACTTCAACGACATCCGGACTACGCTGCAAGCCTTGATCGCCATCTACGACAACTGCAATTCGCTGCACACCAATGCCTTTGACGAAGCGATCACGACGCCGACGGAAAACTCCGTTCGTCGGGCGATGGCAATTCAGATGATCATCAACAAGGAGATGGGACTCGCGAAAAACGAAAACCCGCTCCAAGGCGCTTTTATTATCGAAGAGCTGACAGATCTGGTAGAAGAGGCCGTCCTGCAGGAGTTTGAGCGGCTGAATATGCGCGGCGGTGTGCTGGGGGCGATGGAGACCCAGTATCAACGCGGCAAAATCCAGGATGAGTCGATGTACTACGAGATGAAGAAGCACAGCGGCGAGCTACCGATTATCGGTGTGAACACCTTCCTCAACCCCAACGCCTCGGAGGACGATTACGAGATCGAGCTGGCTCGGGCGACGGAAGAGGAAAAGGAACAGCAGATCCGCAACCTGCGCGATTTCCAGGAGCGTCATCGGGATGCGGCTTCGGCTGCCCTGAAGCGTTTGCAGGAGGTCGCCATGAGCGGCGGCAATATCTTTGCCGAATTGATGGAGACGGTCAAAGTGGCTTCGCTGGGGCAGATCAGTGCTGCCTTGTACGAAGTGGGCGGACAGTACCGTCGCAATATGTAAGGGATGCATCGCAATGGTGGGAGCGGCTGAAACCGTACGGGTAGCAGCCGCTCTCCTGTTGGTTTTCCCCGCAAAATTTGTCGTTATCTGTGAATTGCGCGGGCAGGCGTTTGAATCCCTTGCATTTTCGTCTAAAATAAGGAATACTGTATGATAGCCAATTTATTGTTGGTCTGCCGAACCTATTCGGATTCCGGTCAGCATCGGTTACATAACGGGCTCGGTCGGCTTGCGACAGCTTGACGGTGGCCAAGTTTTCTATATGAAAGGACGTGCCTTGGGTGAGTCAAATACTTGCACATCTGGACCGTGATAAACTTAACGAGATGGCATTGGTCGATATCGCATACGAAATTCTCCGTGAAACCAATCAAGTTCACAATTTCCGTGACTTGATGAACCAACTGGCCGCGCTTCGGGGAATGAAAGAAGAAGAGAAAATGGCGATCATCGCTCAGGTATATACGGAAGTGAACATTGACGGCCGTTTTGTGTGCTTGGGTGATAACAACTGGGGACTGAAGCGCTGGTACCCGACAGATACAGTAGAAGAGACGCAAGAGGGCGGCAAGAAGAAAAAGGTTATCCTGGACGACGACTTTGACGATTACGAAGCAGAAGAAGACTTGGCCGAAGAATACGAGGATGACGAGATCGCCATCTTTGAAGACGATGAATTCGTCGAAGAAGGGGACGAAATGGACGAAGAGCTGGACCCTGATCTCGAAGAAGAAGAGGAAGAGCTTGAAGACGAAGAGCTTTTCGAGGAAGAAGACGAGGAGTTGGCGGATGAGGAATCTACCGACGATTATGAGGACGAAAATGAAGATTTATAATCCTTGACTCCTGTTGGAGGACAAGATAAAATACTCCTTGGGCTTCACATGAAGAAGGATATGATATGGGAAACTACAAAACAAAAGTGCCCCTACCCGATACACTCGGGATAGGACTCGCTTTTGTTTTTTCTTTTTTGGAAGCCGTATTCATCCGTGGAATTATCGACTACTAAGGAACAGGGGAAAGAGGGGACGTAATACGATGACGAAGTACATTTTTGTGACGGGCGGGGTAGTATCCTCGTTGGGAAAAGGGATTACTGCGGCTTCTCTGGGCAGACTCCTGAAAAACAGAGGGTTAAAGGTAACGATTCAAAAATGTGACCCATACATCAACGTCGATCCGGGTACGATGAGCCCGTATCAGCATGGTGAAGTGTTTGTGACCGATGACGGGGCGGAGACGGACCTCGACCTGGGGCACTATGAGCGCTTCATTGATATCAACCTCAGTGCCAACTCCAACGTAACCACTGGGAAAATTTACTCAACGGTGATCGCCAAAGAGCGCCGCGGCGACTATCTCGGCGGAACGGTACAGGTAATCCCGCATATCACCAATGAAATCAAAGACCGCATTTTCCGTTCGGGGAAAGAAACCGGGGCAGATGTCGTAATTACGGAAATCGGCGGAACTGTAGGCGATATTGAAAGTCTGCCTTTCCTCGAAGCGATCCGCCAAATCAAAAGCGATATCGGCCGCGAAAACGTCATGTACATCCACGTAACACTGATCCCGTACATCAAGGCAGCAGGAGAAATGAAGACCAAGCCGACCCAGCACAGCGTAAAGGAATTGCGCAGCCTGGGGATTCAGCCAAATGTCATCGTAACCCGTACAGAGCAGCCGCTCTCCCAGGATATGAAGGATAAGCTGGCTCTGTTCTGTGACATCGACAAGAACGCCGTGATTGAGTGCGTTGACGCAGAAACGCTGTACGATGTGCCGCTTCAATTGCAGGCGCAAGGGCTGGATGAATACGTTTGCCGTCATCTCGGCCTCACCTGCCAGGAAGCAGATATGACGGAGTGGAAAGCGCTCGTTGGCAAAATCAAAAACCTTTCCCAAAGCACCCGCATCGCCATCGTCGGAAAATACGTGGAGCTGCCGGACGCTTATCTGTCCGTGGCAGAAGCACTGTATCACGCAGGCTATGCCAACGATTCCTCGATCAAGATCAAATGGGTCAGCGCCGAGGAAGTCAACGCAGAGAACGTACAGGAGTTGCTGGGCGATGTAGACGGCATTCTGGTGCCAGGCGGTTTCGGCGATCGCGGTATCGAAGGCAAAATTACAGCGACCCGCTATGCGCGTGAAAATAAAATTCCGTTCCTGGGCATTTGCCTGGGCATGCAAATCTCTGTCATTGAATTTGCCCGCCACGTAGCTGGCATGGATGGAGCCAACAGCTCCGAAATCAATCCAGATACCAAGTATCCGGTCATCGACCTCTTGCCAGAGCAAAAAGAGGTGGAGGACAAAGGGGGTACGATGCGCCTGGGCCTGGGGCCAACGAAAGTGATCGAAGGCAGCCTGGCAGCGAAAGCGTACAACAGCACCCTGGTGTATGAACGCCACCGTCACCGCTATGAAGTAAACAACGAGTACCGCGAGCAGTTGGCCGATCTGGGCATGCGTTTCTCCGGTACCACGCCGGACGGCCGTCTGGTGGAAATCGTGGAAGTGGCAGACCATCCGTGGTTCCTGGCGACGCAGTTCCATCCAGAGTTTACATCCCGTCCGAACCGTCCGCAGCCGCTGTTCCGTGATTTTGTACGTGCTTCCCTGATCAACAAACGATAGACGTTTTCGTATAGAACTAGGCCATAAAAAAACGCACGAGGCAGCGAGGGGAGTTTCCCCGCGTTTCCACCCGTGCGTTTTTTTCTAATTGAACCTGTGTTATGACCATGTCTGAAAAAAGGGGGCGACCCATGCGACCCAGTGCGCAGCCGGAGACAGCAATAGCTGTGCCAGCAGGGTGCCGAAGAAGCGAGAGATCATCAGCCCGATGTAGATATCCCGCACTTGACCCATTTCACTTTGATTTTGCATGGCCTTATCTGTCAGCAACCCGACCTGCGGATCAATAAAAATGGTTAAAAGAATGGTAGCGACGCCGTTGATCAACCCGGACGCTGACATTACGGTCGCCTTGAAAGCAGGCTCCAGCAGCGAGGCGTACTGCGAAGAGAGCACGCCGATTGTGTAAATGCCGGTCACGATGCAGTTCAGGAACAAAAGGCGATAGGGAATTCCCTTGATCCGGAAACGAGCCAGGTTCGGAAGTCGCGGCGGGCGAATATGATGTTTTACCTGGCGAAGACGATGGATCGAGACGGTTGATTTGAGCATTTGCGGGACGGAGCCGGTCAGCTCCAGATGCGCGATCAATCGTTTTGAAAGCTGCACCAGCGTAGGAAACAGGAGAATGGCGGCCAGCGTGCCCAGAGAAGCCGCCCCGATAATCAGGTGCAGCGAGGGCAGCACATCAAAATGCTGCGCTGCGGCACGGTCGATCAATCCCCCTGTGAAGGGACCCTGGATCATATTGGAGGTTCGCGATACAAGAACGATCATCCCGGTCAAAGAGAGGGCGACCGCCAATCTTCCAGTCTGCACACCGGCATACCGGAGCGCGTAGGAAAGCGTCTCAGCCGTGTGGATGACGAAGGTAAACAGACAAATAATCAAGACCATATTCATCTTTCGTTGGGTCTCCTTACACGTAGGCGTCATTTCCGTTTTATTATACTCTAACGCGATCATGCAGGAAAATTTCCAGAGGGTTCAGAAGGATTTTCCTGAAATTAGGCGAATCTAAAGGCTTATGAAAAGTAACGGCTTCTAATAGCAGGGGGATTGAAAAAGTATGCAGGATAAACGAGATAAAAAAGTGTTGGTTGTCGATGATCAGTACGGCATTCGCATCCTGCTGTACGAGGTCCTTGGAAAAGAAGGCTATAAGACATTTCAAGCCGCAAATGGAAAAATGGCGCTGGAAATCGTAGAAAAGGAGTCCCCGGATCTGGTGATTCTCGATATGAAAATTCCTGGAATGGACGGCATCGAGATTTTAAAGCATATTAAAAAAATCAACCAGGAAATAAAGGTCATTATGATGACAGCCTACGGTGAGCTGGACATGATTAAAGAAGCGACACAACTGGGCGCGTTGACCCACTTTACCAAGCCGTTTGATATCGACGAGCTGCGGCTTGCGGTACACAAGCAATTGGCCTGTTAAATTGAAGATGGCGAATGTCTTGGGACAAGCGCACCTGTTAACAAGCAGATGACTGTGGTATAATAAGCCACGTTACAGAGTCTGCTAAGGAGGATTTTCAATATGCCACTCGTACCTATGACCGCTTTTATCGAAGACGTCAAAAAGAATAAATATGCAGTCGGTCAGTTTAACCTCAATAACCTGGAGTTTACGCAAGCGATTACAGAAGCAGCGATGGAAGAGAAATCTCCGGTAATTTTTGGTGTATCTGAAGGCGCCCTCAAGTATATGGGTCTGGATTATACGGTAGCGATTGCCAAGGCAGCGGCAGAGCGCGCAGGTGTTCCTGTAGCCTTGCATCTTGACCACGGCAGCAATTTTGATATGGTTATGAAATGTATCCGTGCCGGCTTTTCTTCCGTTATGTTCGACGGTTCCCATCATGCCTATGAGGACAACATCCGCCTGACCAAACAGGTTGTAGAAGCTGCTCATGCTGTTGGCGTTTCCGTTGAAGGTGAGCTCGGTACTATTGGCGGAGTAGAGGATGACCTGTCTGTGGACGAAGAAGACGCTACTCTTGCAAATCCTGAAGAAGCGATTCGATTCTGGGAAGAAACCAAAGTAGACTATGTGGCGATCGCTGTCGGTACAGCACACGGCATGTACAAAGGCGTGCCAAAAATCCGTTTTGACATCATCGAAAAAGTGGCGAACAATATCGGCGCTCCGATCGTGCTTCACGGCGGGTCCGGTGTTCCTGACGAAGCGATTGTCAAATCAATTTCTCTGGGTGTAGGAAAAATTAACGTAAATACAGAAAGCCAAGTCGCATGCACGGAAACGATCCGCAAGGTCCTGGCAGCCAAGCCGAATGAGATCGATCCACGCAAATATCTCGGCCCTGCTCGTGATGCGATCAAGGAAGTTGTCAAAGGCAAAATGCGCCTGTTCGGCAGCAGCAACCGCGCGTAAACCAAGGGAGGTCCACCATGCGCTTTTTAATTGATACAGCAAACGTCGATGAGATTCGCGAAATTCATGAGTGGGGTGTAGTGGCAGGCGTCACGACCAACCCGTCTCTTGTTGCCAAAGAAGGCCGCGATTTTATCGAAACGTTAAAAGAGATTATCGATATCGTGGATGGTCCCATCAGTGCCGAGGTCATCAGCACGGATGCAAAGGGAATGATTGAAGAAGGGGAAAAGCTGGCGGCTCTGTCCAAGAACATCGTCGTCAAGGTTCCGATGACGGCGGAAGGCTTGAAAGCAGTCAAGTATTTCTCCAAACGGAAGATTCGCACCAATGTGACGTTGGTCTTTTCCGCAAATCAGGCTCTGTTGGCAGCTCGTGCCGGAGCCACGTATGTATCCCCATTCCTGGGGCGTCTCGATGATATTGGCCATGACGGCATGCAATTGATCGAAGATATCGCTGAAATCTTCTCGGTTCACGGGATTGATACCGAGATCATTGCGGCTTCGGTTCGCCATCCGGTCCATGTCACGGAAGCTGCCCGTCGCGGTGCCCATTTTTCCACGATTCCCTATAAAGTCTTCACGCAATTGATTTCCCATCCGCTTACAGACAGCGGCCTTCAAAAGTTTTTGGCTGACTGGGCCAACATGCAAAAGTAAGCTTGCATTTGTCAAAATAGAGAGCACCTTTTCCGTTGGGGAAGGTGCTCATTTCCCGATTACGCCTGAGGAGAGCAAAAAATGGAAAAGCTAATCATCAACGGGGGAACCCGACTTCAGGGCTCGGTTACCATCAGTGGTGCCAAAAACAGCGCCGTCGCCTTGATTCCTGCTGCACTGCTGGCAGACGGGCCGGTTGTGATTGAGAATTTACCGCATATTCAGGATGTGGAAATCTATCACGAGCTTCTGCAAGAAATGGGTGCAGATGTGCTGTTTGAGGAAGACTGGATGGAAGTGGACGGCCGTCCGATGAAACCGATGTTGATGCCCAATGGACGCGTAAAAAAATTACGCGCTTCTTATTACCTGTGGGGGGCGCTCCTGGCCAAGTTCGGGGAAGCGCGAGTCGGCTTGCCAGGCGGTTGCGACCTGGGTCCGCGACCGGTTGATCTTCATATCAAAGGATTTGAAGCACTGGGTGCGCAGGTAACCAATAAAAACGGTGTCATGACGATCCAGGCGCCAAACGGCAGATTAAAAGGGGCGCGGATTTACCTCGACCTGGTGAGTGTAGGGGCGACCATAAATATTATGCTGGCGGCTTCCAAGGCAGAAGGCGTCACGATTATTGAGAATGCAGCCCGTGAACCGGAAATCGTGGATGTGGCGACGCTTCTCAATAATATGGGAGCCAATATCAAAGGGGCCGGAACGGATGTCATCCGCATTCAGGGAGCAGAGAGGCTGCGCGGTTGCCGTCACACGATCATACCGGACCGCATCGAAGCCGGAACCTATATGATTGCCGCAGCAGCAACCCGCGGAAGTGTCACGGTAGAAAACGTGATTCCCAAGCATCTGGAATCTGTCACAGCCAAGCTGAGGGAGATCGGCGTGGATGTACGGGTCATGGATGACGCGATTCAGATCAATGGGAAAAGTGAGTATCGGGCGATTGATGTAAAAACGAGCCCGTATCCCGGGTTTCCCACTGATTTGCAGCAGCCGATCACGACGCTGCTCTCGCTTGCTTCCGGTTCCAGCATCGTTACGGACAACATCTACAGCGCTCGCTTCCGTCACATCGATGAACTGCGCCGCATGGGGGCCAATCTGAAAGTAGAGGGGCGCTCGGCGATTATCGACGGAGGCAGTCGGATGAACGGGGCCAAAGTGGTTGCTTCTGATCTGAGAGCAGGTGCCGCTTTGGTCATTGCGGGACTGGCGACGCACGGAACGACTGAGCTGGAGGGTCTGGAGCATATCGACCGCGGTTATGAAAATCTGGTCAGCAAGCTCCAAGCACTGGGAGCAAATGTACAGCGGGTTGGCCTGGAACGGAAGGAACGACAACAGCAGTAACTGATGACCAGGAGAGGAGTCTTCAAGAATGGAACGAAGCTTAACGCTTGAACTGGTACGTGTTACGGAGGCGGCTGCGCTTGCCTCTGCGCGTTGGATGGGTCTCGGCAAAAAAGACGAGGCAGACGATGCAGCGACGACAGCCATGCGCAAAGAATTTGAAAATGTGCCGATGGACGGAACAGTAGTGATCGGGGAAGGGGAAATGGATGAAGCCCCGATGCTGTATATCGGCGAAAAGCTGGGCCAGGGTGTCGCTCCGGCAGTCGATGTAGCCGTTGATCCGCTGGAAGGGACCAATATCGTTGCCAAAGGTACGTGGGGCGCGATCTCCGTCATCGCCGTGGCCGACCGTGGCAACCTGCTGCATGCACCTGACATGTACATGGAGAAAATTGCCGTGGGACCCAAATCCGTAGGCAAGATTGACATCAATGCGCCGATTCGCGACAACCTGAAAGCGGTAGCCGAGGCTCAAGGCAAAGATATCAGCGATCTGGTGGCCATCGTGCTGGACCGCGACCGTCATCAGCAAATCATTCACGAGATTCGCGAGGCAGGTGCGCGCATTCGTCTGATTTCTGACGGCGATGTGGCAGCTGCGATTAACACCGCCTTTGACGACACCGGGGTAGATATTCTGTTCGGTTCCGGAGGAGCTCCAGAAGGTGTTCTTGCTGCTGTTGCACTGAAATGCATGGGCGGAGAAATTCAGGGAAAGCTGCTTCCGCAAAATGAAGAGGAAGTGGAACGCTGCAAACGCATGGGATTGGTTAATCCGTACCAAGTGCTGTACATGGATGATTTGGTAAAAGGGGACGATGCCATCTTTGCCGCCACAGGGGTTACGGATGGGGAACTGCTGCAAGGGGTTCGTTTCCGTGGCACTCGTGCGACGACACATTCCGTCGTCATGCGGGCCAAGACCGGAACGATCCGCTTCATCGAAGGAAACCATCGCTTGGAGCGCAAACCGCGGCTGGTATTGTAAAGCGGCAAATCGACGAAAATAGATGAAGAGTATACAAAGAGTGGTGTAATCATGTTACTTTCAGAACTTGAAGAAAAGAAGCTGACTGATCTCTACAAGCTGGCGAAGGAGTATCAAATCCCGTATTACTCGCAGCTGAAGAAAAAAGAATTGATCTTTGCGATTTTACGTGCCAGAGCTGAACGGGACGGTCTGATGTTTATGGAAGGGGTGCTGGAAATCCTGCCGGAAGGGTACGGATTTCTGCGTCCCATTAATTACCTCCCCAGTTCGGAGGACATCTACATCTCTCAATCGCAGATTCGCCGATTTGATTTGAGGATGGGAGATCTGGTATCCGGCAAGGTGAGACCTCCCAAGGAAAATGAGCGTTATTTCGGATTGTTGCAAGTAGAGGCTGTAAACGGAGAAGATCCTGAGCTGGCAGCCGAACGACTTCATTTCCCCGCCTTGACACCTTTATATCCTCAAAACAAGCTCGTACTGGAAACGACGCCGGAACGCGTTTCCGCCCGCCTCATGGACTTGATTGCCCCTGTTGGCCTCGGTCAGCGCGGTTTGATTGTAGCCCCGCCAAAAGCCGGAAAAACCATCCTGCTGAAGGAAATCGCGAATAGCATTACGGCAAATCGCCCGGATATTCACTTGTTCGTCCTTTTGATCGATGAACGCCCGGAAGAAGTGACGGACATGCAGCGTTCTGTTCAAGGGGAGGTAATCGCTTCCACTTTTGACGAAGTGCCTGAAAATCACATCAAGGTTGCCGAGCTGGTGCTGGAGAGAGCCAAACGGCTGGTTGAGCACAAAAAAGACGTGGTCATTTTGCTCGATTCCATCACCCGTCTGGCTCGTGCGTACAATCTGGTCATCCCGCCCAGCGGCAGAACCCTGTCCGGGGGGATCGATCCGGCTGCCTTCCACAGACCGAAGCGCTTTTTCGGGTCGGCGCGCAATATCGAAGAAGGCGGCAGTCTCACGATATTGGCGACGACACTCGTGGAGACAGGCTCGCGTATGGATGATGTCATTTACGAGGAGTTTAAAGGAACCGGAAACATGGAGCTTCATTTGGATCGCAAGCTCTCCGAGCGCCGCATTTTCCCGGCCATCGATATTCGCCGTTCGGGAACCCGCCGCGAGGAGCTGCTGCTGTCCAAAGAAGAGCTGGATAAGCTGTGGGCGATTCGCAAGAGCATGAATGATTCGCAGGAATTCGTGGAGTCTTTCCTGAAAAAGCTGGCCGATACGAAAACCAACGAAGAGTTTCTGCAAAGCATCGAAACCAAACAAAATCAATCACGTGGAAAACAAAGCAGTGTGACGGCGGGTTCATAAACTCGCCGTCATTTTTTGTCCGGACGAGGCATAGTGTATAAAAGTAGGGTTTGTGCAGATAATGAGGGAATCTGCTGGAAAAATACAGGTGGAGGAGGTATGTCAGTGGAATACGAGCAGTTACCGGCGGAGTGGGGAAGCCCGGATCAAGTCAAGCAGGCGGTCGTCGAGCAGGTGCTCTTTCAAGCCTTCAATCCTTTTTCTGCCCTGAACAAGCCGACTTCGACGGCGAAAAATGATGTGATGACGTATACGGTCAAACAAGGTGACACGATGTCAGATATTGCGTATCGTTACGGATTGTCACTGCGACAACTGGTGGAACTGAACAGGATGGTCAACCCGAACCTTCTGGGAATTGGGATGAAAATCGTTCTTCAGAAAGACGAGATTACCCATTCTGTCCGAAGCGGCGAGAACCTGGACTATATTGCCCGAAGATACAATGTCAGCAAAGAGATGATACTGGAGAAAAATCCACTCGTTCGGTTGATGTCGGACAACCTCTACATAGGGCAAACCATTACGATTCCGATTGCCGACCAACGATCACTGACGGCAAAAGAATTGCAGCAAAAACGGAATAATGTCATGACAGCCAGTCGCAAGGCGAACCGCTCCCGGATGATGGAGTGGCCAGTCAAAGATGCAACGATTACCAGCGGATTTGGGAATCGCTGGGGACGTCTCCACAAAGGGCTGGACATGTGGAACGAAAACGAAGGGCAAACGCCTATCCACGCCGCCAAGGAGGGTGTGGTAGTGGAAGCGGGAGATAACCTCGGGGGCTACGGGTATATTGTCATTCTCGATCACGGAGACGGTTTGCAGACGTATTATGCCCATATGCGAAAAATTCTCGTGAATCCGGGACAGCAGGTAGATCAGGGCGAGATGCTCGGATACATGGGGCGAACCGGCGATTCTACCGGCTATCATTTGCATTTCGAGGTAAGAGAGGATAACGTTCCGATGAATCCGCTTCGCTACTTGAACAGGTAACCGTTCACAATTTACATTGTCTGATCGTTGCGTTACAATGGGCTGAGCGAAAAAAGCGAGGCGATTGGTTGATGTTTTTAGTATACGCAGATGAGAAAGGCAATGTATTCGACCACCCTGAATTGTTTGCGGTGGCTCGAAATGGCGATATATTGACAGAGGTTTTGGAAGAAGAATTGATCCCGTTGCCGGAGGGGGCGACGCTTGTCAGCCTGCCTGATACCGTTCCTGTCGGGATGGACCCGGAGACGGGCGAGATGGTCAAACTGGATGGCTACACTTCCGTAGGTGCATTGGTGCCCCAAGGTTTTACGCGGTTACTGCTGCCCGGATATGTCAAGACAGACAAAACAAGCAAGTTTCCGCTGTTTGGGTATACAGCTGTCGTATGGAAAGATGATCGTTTCTGGGTAGCAGGCCGCCAAAGTGATGATCCCCATCAATGGAATCCGCTTCATTTCCCGATGGACGAGCTTCGCCAGCGCGTAGAAAAGACACGGGAGCTCTTTCCACAAAACCGGATTTTGCAGCATTTGTCTCACTGTGCGCTGGAATACGAATGCCTGACCGCATCGAATAACTTTTTCCACCGTTGGGAAGGCAGTCTCCCGGTTTCCTACACCTGTAATGCCGGCTGCTACGGATGTATTTCAGAACAGCCAGAGGACAGCGGCTTCCCGTCCCCGCAGACGCGGATGAATTTCAAGCCGACGGAGGACGAGCTGGTCGAGGTGATGCTGCATCATCTGCAGACACCGGAGAGCATCATCAGTTTTGGTCAAGGCTGCGAAGGGGAACCTTCGACCATGGCAGGCATCATTGTTCCTGCTATGCGCCGTGTCCGGGAGCAGACCGATATGGGCTTCATTAATATCAATACCAATGCTGGGTTGACAGACCACATCAAAGGCATTGTCGATGCCGGACTGGACTTGATGCGCGTCAGTATCATCAGCGCGATTGATGAGCATTACAATGCGTATTATCGTCCGCGCAACTACACGCTGGAGCATGTGGCCCGCTCAGCGGAGTACGCTGCGTACAAAGGAGTGTACACCTCAATCAACTACCTCTGCTTCCCGGGTGTCTTTGACCGTGAAGAAGAAATGGAAGCGATGATCGAGTTTATCCGCCGCACCGGAATCAAGCTGATTCAGCTGCGCAACCTGAATATTGACCCGGAGAGCTATTTGGAGATGATCCCGCCGGCACAGGGAGAAGTGTTCGGGATGAAGCAGGCTATTGAAATCTATCAGCAGGAGCTGCCGGATGTCGTTATCGGTTCCTTTACCCATGTTCCTCCAGAGGAATTAAGACGCAGGAAAAATCAGGACCTTACCTGATTTCGGTTGCATTCCGCTCGCTGGCGTGCTACTATTTCTTATGTGTATTTTCTATATAACTCTGTTTCGGCAAACGATTCAGGGCGGAAAAGAGGTGTTTCGAGATGAAACAAGGCATTCATCCTAACTACAATGTAGTGAAAGTAACATGTGCATGCGGTAACGAATTCGAATCCGGTTCCGTGAAGCAAGCGTTGAAAGTGGAGATCTGCTCCAACTGCCATCCGTTCTTCACTGGTAAACAAAAATTCGTTGATGCTGGCGGCCGTGTAGACCGTTTCAAACGCAAATACAATCTTTCCTAATTGGGGATTGGAGCGACCAGGTAGAGCAATCTGCCTGGTTTTGTTTTTGTTGTCAGAATGGCAGGAATCGGCAACGCTTAACGAAACCTAAAGGGAGACAAATGACGTGGCGCAATTATATTTTCGCTATGGAGCAATGAATGCTTCCAAATCGATTCAACTGCTGACAGTGGCACATAATTACGAGCAGTCTGGCAAAAAAGTGATGGTTTTTACGCCGGCAATCGATGATCGGTTCGGGGTGGGCAAGGTCGCTTCTCGCGTGGGGATCAGCCGAGAGGCGATACCGATTGCGGAACAGACGGATTTGTTCGCAGTCGTATCCGCAGCAGATCCGCTTCCTCATTGTGTTCTCGTCGATGAAGGACAATTTCTCAGCCCGGAGCATGTGCAGCAGTTGGTCCAGGTCGTGGATAAGCTGGATATTCCGGTCATTGTCTATGGGCTGCTGAAAAACTTTAAAAACGAGTTGTTTGCGGGTAGCGCCCAGTTGTTGTGTGAGGCAGACAAGATCGAGGAAATCAAAACCGTCTGTGTGTACTGCAACAAAAAAGCGACCCATATTTTGAAATACAAAAACGGTCAACCGGTCTACACCGGAGAGACGATTGAGATTGGCGGAAACGAGACATACAGCAGTGTTTGTCGGCGCCATTATTACCATCCGCCGGCAGAACAACCAAGTGAATCGAACTAAAGGTACGGCGAGGCCGCTTCCTTTTGCCTGTGCATGGAGACTGTAACGGATGCGCACACTATGGCAAAACAGGAGGTGGCTTTTTTCATGCAACGCCTGCCGAATGGAAGACAAGTGGCCGCCGCATTGGGGGCTGCCGTATTGTTATTGTCAGCGACGACTGGTTGTGGTCGTACGACGCCTCAGGAAAGCAGCTATGGGACGAAGAGCTACAATATCCAGCAAAATGCGAAGCTGAGAAGCGACCGCAGCGGGGATATTATCGCCAAAGGAACCTCGCCAACCGCGGATCGAGACAAACTGATGGGACGCAGTCAAAACCCGAATTTGATCATCGGCCATAGCAATGTCCAGAATCTGCAAATCGACATGGACAATATGGAAAGGATGGCCAGATCAGTGCCGGGGGTGGAAAATGCCAGAGTGACACTGATGGGTGGGAATGCATATGTTACGTTAGATTTGATACCCAATGTCACAGCAGGTCAAGCACGAACCATCGAGCAGGACGTTATTTCCGCTCTGCGGCAGAAGGTGCCTCGTTATGATTTTCACGTCACTTCCAATGACGGATACCATCGGTAATGTCTCCGACGGCTCGGCCTAGTCCGGGCCGTTTTGTCGTAGGCTGGAAAAGGGCGGAAGACCCGGTATTTCTTTGACTTTTTTGGGGTTTGCCCCTATAATTATTCTGTTGCTTTATGTGATTGACAGGATATGCTTTCCTGTGATCGAGAGCAGGAGGCTTACTTCATAAGATCTTTATCAAGTTATTACTTTAATCTTTCGTAATGGGGTGAATGACAGTGTTCGAACGCTTGTCTACAGTTGAAGAGCGTTATGAGGAAGTAACCAATCTCCTATGCGACCCCGATGTCATCAGTGACACCAAACGGCTGCGCGAACTGTCCAAGGAGCAATCCTCCCTGGAAGAGACAGTGACCGTTTACCGCGAATATAAATCGGTTGTGACTCAGTACGAGGACGCGAAGGCGATGCAGGAAGAAAAGCTGGACGATGAAATGCGCGAAATGGTCAAAATGGAGCTTGCCGAGCTGGGCAAACGCAAGGAACAGCTGGAGAACCGCCTGAAAATCTTGTTGCTGCCCAAAGATCCGAATGATGAGAAAAACGTCATCATGGAGATCCGCGGAGCGGCTGGCGGGGATGAAGCCGCTTTGTTTGCTTCTGATTTGTTCCGGATGTACACCCGTTATGCGGAGCGTCACGGCTTCAAAGTGGAAGTGCTGGAGGCGAATGCTACAGACATTGGCGGATACAAGGAAATCATCTTCTCCGTGAGTGGTCGCGGCGCCTACAGCAAGCTGAAATTCGAAAGCGGTGCCCATCGTGTGCAACGGATTCCGGCAACAGAGTCGGGAGGCCGTATTCATACGTCAACCTCTACCGTACTGGTTCTGCCGGAAGCGGAGGACGTGGAAGTGGATATCCATGAAAAGGATATTCGCATCGATACCTTCTGTTCCAGCGGTGCGGGCGGTCAGAGCGTCAACACGACCAAATCCGCTGTCCGCGTGACCCATATTCCGACGGGGATCGTCGTTTCCTGTCAGGACGAAAAATCACAGCATTCCAACAAGGATAAAGCCTTGCGTGTATTGCGCGCGCGTCTGCTTGACTTCCACATGCAGCAGCAGATGGCAGAACAGGACGCAACGCGTAAAAGCCTGGTCGGTACAGGAGACCGCAGCGAACGGATTCGTACCTACAACTTCCCGCAAAGCCGTGTAACGGATCACCGCATCAACCTGACCCTCCACCGACTGGAGTCGATTCTGGCCGGGGAAATCGACGAAGTGATCGACAACCTGATGATGCACGAGCAGACGGAGCAGTTGAAAACCCATGCCCATACAGCCTGATTGGTCTAATGTCGTGACGATACGGGAAGCCTTGACACGGGCTTCTTCCTTTTTGCGCGAACAAGGGGTGGCTGACCCGCCGTTTGATGCGGAGCTGATGCTGCGCCATGTCCTCGGGTGGGACCGGACCCGCCTGCTGATTTCCATGAACGAGGAGCTCCCCCTGGAAGCCTGTCAGAAGCTGGCTGTATTCTGTGAGCGGCGGGGGCAAAGAGAGCCTTTGCAGTATATGTTTGGCACACAGGAGTTTTACGGACGTCCGTTTTTGGTGCGGCCTGGTGTCCTGATTCCCCGTCCGGAAACAGAGATTCTCGTGGAGCAGGTGCTGCTCCATGCCGCCGAGCTTTGGCAGCCAGACCTCTCTTTGCAGGTGGCTGATATCGGTACAGGCAGCGGTGCGATCTGCCTGACAATTGCCTGTGAGCGCCCTCATTGGCGGGTCAGTACGGTCGACATTTCAGCCGATGCAACTGAAATTGCTCGCGAAAATGCGAACCGGCTTCATGCCGACGTGCGGTTTTTGCAGGGAGATTTGGTCCAACCGCTTTTGGAAGCTGGCGAGCAGGTCGATATCCTGGTGTCCAATCCCCCCTATATTCCCAGCCGGGATGTGGACGAGCTGGACGATGAGGTAAAAGCGTATGAGCCGCGTCTGGCCCTGGATGGCGGAGATGACGGGCTGGACTGTTATCGCCGTCTCTGTGCGGCATTGCCACAGCTTTTGAAAGAGACAGCCTTGGTCGCTTTTGAAGTGGGGATTTATCAAGCTGCCGATGTAGCGGAATTGATGAAGGCTTCCGGTGTCATTGACCGGACAGAGATCGTACCGGATTTGGCCGGAATCGAGCGGGTAGTGATCGGGATCAGGGAAGGAATCAAATAAATAGGGTAAGAAGCAGCTCTTTCTGGGCTGTTTTTTTCTTTTTGCAGGTATATTCAGAATCTTCCCGGTCCATACTGATTTCTAAAGAAAGACATGAAATCAGAGAGGGAGAAGGGTACCGATGAAACGATTTCTGCTGGTAGCATTTAGCTTTGTGACGCTGATGATGAGCTGGGAGGGGCAGCTTACCACCGCCAACGTACTCGATAATGGACCAATCCCTCAGGAATCCATCCGATTGCGCATTATCGCCAATAGCGATTCGATACAAGATCAGTGGCTGAAGCGGGAAGTTCGCGATGCCATTATTGAACAGATGAACGTCTGGGTAAAAGATATCCGTTCGTACGAAGATGCCAAGGTGGTTGTGGCGAACAAATTGCCAGAGCTGCAGGCCGTGGTGGATACGACGATGCGGGAGAGAGGCTTTTCCTATGACGCCGAGGTAGATTTTGGACGAGTTCCCTTTCCAACCAAGCTGTACGGCTCCTACGTCTATCCGGCGGGTGAGTACGAAGCGCTGCGAGTCCGTATCGGCAAAGCAGAGGGGCAAAACTGGTGGTGTGTCTTGTTTCCACCGCTCTGCTTTATCGATATGTCCAACGGCGATGCTGCTACGGCAAAAGCAGCAGAGCCTCGCACCAAAGCTGTGAGTCCCGCTGAAAAAGAGGAAGAAGGAACCAGTGCGGTAAAATGGACGGGGAAGACTCGCGATGAATGGCAAGAGTGGCGGCAATTCCGTTTTGTGGAGAAGGAAAGGCTTGCTGACGAAAAGGCGGATGCTTCTTTCGCCGACACGAAGAAGGCAGCAGAGACAGCGAAACCAGTAGTGGCCAAGGAAACGACCGAAGTCGAAGATACTCCGGAGGAAACTCCCCAGGTGCAAGTAAGATTCTTCATTTGGGAAAAATTGGATAAATGGTTCTCATAACAACGGACGAATTCAAAAATAAACGACACCGGGCTTATGCTTCGGTGTCGCTTTTACTTGCAGCGGATGCAGTTGCATTCGTTATTTTTCGGTATTCAATTCGTGCAAAAGATTCCTGATTTCCGGCTTGAACAGGTTGTTCACCGAGCGGGAAGGAATCGTGAAGGCCGGCATGCCTATGGCGTAGGGCCCGATTTCATACTGGCCGAAATGGATGACCAGGTCGCCGTTTTCAAACGCAAATGCCTGGTCTTCAGAAATGCCGGGGAACTCGTAATCATCGGCAAATCCCAGCTCTTTGTTTGTTTTGATCTGTTGGGTGATCATAAGATTCAGGATGGACCGGTAGTCATAGCCCGGCTGAAAAAGATCAGCCAGTTGCAGCTTTTTGGCCTGATCCTGGTTGGCGATATTATAATAATCTACGCCCGTCATGCCGTGCGCTCCCCCTGTGTACTGGTACGTTTGCACTGCGATGGAGACGAGCTTGCCGGTAACATGGGCTTTATAGGAGATATCCAGTGCATACGGCCGAAACTCATAGCCGTATTTTTTGGCGTCCGCCGCACCCTCTTTGCTTTGGGTTTGCGTATTTTGCAAGGCGGACTGGACTGATTTTTGCAGCTCTTCGTTCAGTTTTGCTTCGAAAGCCTTGTCGGTCAGCCCGCTGATGACTGGGTAGCTGATCTCGGCTTCGTACTCCGCTGTTTTCAACTTCATGGTTTTGGGTGTAAGCACGACGCCTTTTGCTTGGGCTGCGCTTGGCTGCACAGCGGGTGCAGTCTTTTGAGCAGGGGATGCTGCCGGTTTGGCGGTTGCGGCAGTGGAGGCCACAACGGGTGCACAGATCGCAGTCAACAAGACAGCTGTGCCAAGAAGGCTGGAGACAACAGGTTTAAGCGGGGTCATTTCTGTCACGATCCTTTCAGAAAAAGCGAGTGGAATTAGTCGAACAAGGTAATCGTACTACAAAGGAGAAAGCGTTCGGTTAAAAATTAGTAACAACAGGAGAAGCCAGTTTCGGATAAGTTATCAACAAGTTACCCACAGGCTGTTGAAAACTTTTTCTCCCGACACTATACTTAAGGCACGAAATGTTGCAAGAAGCGGAGCAGAAAGGAATTTTACAGATGGCTTTGGAATGGAAAACGAAGATATGGATTGTGGATAAAAATGTGGAAAATCTAAAGAGCTGTACACAGATTGTGGATGCCGCCCGTTTGCTGCATGACGGGGAGACGGTCGCTTTCCCTACGGAAACCGTCTACGGTCTCGGTGCCAATGCATTGTCTGACGAGGCAGTGGGAAAAATATTCATGGCAAAAGGGAGACCGAGTGACAATCCACTGATTGTCCACATTGGAGATAAAGAGCAATTGCGAGAGGTAGCGGCTGCCCTTCCGGAAAAAGGGGCGGCATTGGTCGAAGCGTTCTGGCCAGGACCCTTGACGCTGATCCTCCCCAAAACAGACCGGGTAGCGTCGCTGGTGACGGCCGGCTTGGATACTGTCGGTGTGCGCATGCCTGACCATCCGATCGCATTGGAGCTGATCAGACAGGCGGGTGTGCCAGTCGCGGCTCCCAGTGCCAACCGTTCGGGGCGCCCCAGTCCAACGACAGCAGACCATGTCCTTGCAGATTTGACCGGCAGGATTGCAGGTGTGATCGACGGCGGAGCAACTGGTGTGGGGGTGGAGTCGACCGTACTGGACGTGACCGTAGACCCGCCGCTGATTTGCAGACCCGGCGGCATTACCCGGGAGCAGTTGGAAGAAGTGATTGGAGAGGTTCGGCTGGATCCGGCATTTCTGCAGGAGTCCGTGGAAGCGCCCCGTTCACCGGGAATGAAATATACCCACTACGCTCCCGAGGGTGAAATGTGGCTCGTCCAAGGGGAGGAGTCAAAGGCTCGTGAGCAAATGCGGGTGATGCTCGCCGAAGCCAAACGTCACGGACGAAAAACGGGCGTGATGGCTACGGAAGAGTCGCTTTCCTACTGGCAGCAGCAGAAGGAAGCAGATGTTGTTTTGTCTCTGGGTTCCAGCCGGGAGCTGGGCGAGGTCGCACAGCAGCTCTATGGGGCGCTTCGCCAATTTGACGATGAACAGGTGCAATTTATCGTCAGTCCAGCCTTTCCACGCACGGGAATCGGGATGGCAGTCATGAACCGTCTGGAAAAGGCGGCAGGCGGTCGGATTTTGTTTGTGTAGCCCCTCCTCTCTGCTCATCCTTCTCTGAAAGCATGTCTAAACTCCCTCTTGTCCGCATAAATGTGAAGACAGGAGGGGAGCGACGTGGACCTTACCTTGTTTCATTGGGGGCAATTTCTGACATTGCTCTTGATTGCCTTTGCATTGAGTATGGATGCTTTTTCCCTCGGTGTCGGTGTGGGCATGATCGGGATCAGACTCAGGGAGATCGTAAAGGTGAGTGTGACCATTGGCTTGTTCCACATCGTCATGCCCTTGGTCGGAATCGCTGTGGGCGGATATTTGTCCAAGATGATGGGGGATATCGCCATCATTGTCGGAGGAACGGTTCTGATGGGGATCGGACTACATATGATTTGGAACGGATTTTCAGGTGCGGATGAAAAAAGTATGCTGCAGACAAAAGGCTTTGGTTTGTTTTTATTTGCCTTTAGTGTCAGCCTTGATGCCTTGACCGTCGGCTTTTCTTTTGGGTTAATGGAGATTAACCGATTCCTGGCCGTTTCTCTGTTTGGCGTTATTGGCGGGATCATGTCCTGCTTCGGTCTGATGATTGGGCGAAGCATGGGAGGATGGCTGGGGGAATACAGCGAAGTATTAGGTGGATTGATACTTCTTTGCTTTGGATTGAAAATTATCCTTTGAAAAATCAAAGCAGCGAGGAAGTGGTGTTTCCGAGCAGCCTGTGCATGCCTGTTTGTTTTTGCAGGCAGCCGTGTTTTTCAGGAGGGAGTCAAATATGAAGCGGATTTTATTTGTGTGTACGGGTAATACTTGTCGCAGTCCTATGGCAGAAGCGCTGTTTCGAGCGCGGGTCAAAGCAGCCGGCAGTGAATGGGAAGTAAGATCGGCAGGGGTAGCCGCATACGACGGGCAGCCAGCTTCTCCACAAGCCGTCGAGGTGATGGAGGAGTACGGCATTACGCACGATCATCAGGCATCGCGAGTAAACAGTGAATTAATCAACTGGGCCGATGTGATCCTGACGATGACAGGCAGTCACAAGTCGCTGGTTGTGAACTATTTCCCTGATGCACAGTCGAAGGTCTACACCCTCATGGAGTTCGTCGGTGTAGAAGGACTGGGGGATATTGCCGACCCGTTTGGCGGGTCAGTTGAGGAGTATCGCCGCTGTGCCCAAGAATTGGATCATTTGCTGGACAGGCTTTGGGCCCAGCTGGAAAAGGGAGAGCAAAAGAGATAGGACATGGATTGTCGTCCGTACGTGGTGAATCACCATCGTATAGGACGAACATTTTTGATAAATTTCGTGAAAATGTTCACTTTTTACTGTGTGCTTTCTAAGGTATAATGGTAGCAGATTACGCACAAGCGAGGGATAGCGATGAAAGTGGCCATCGGTTCAGATCACGGCGGATATAAATTGAAAGAGGAAATCAAAGGGCTGCTGGCGACGATGAATGTAGACGTCGTGGATGTCGGCTGTACCTGCGAGGACTCTGTAGACTACCCGGACTACGCGCAGCCCGTGGCGGAAATGGTTGCTGCCGGAGAATGTGAGCGTGGGATCTTGGTCTGCGGCACGGGTATCGGCATGTCGATTGCAGCGAACAAAGTACCAGGCATCCGCTGTGCCTTGGTCCATGATACCTTCTCTGCAAGGGCTACCCGCGAGCACAATAACTCCAATGTGCTGGCGATGGGCGAGCGCGTCATCGGCCCTGGACTGGCTCTGGACATCGTCAAGATTTGGCTGGAGACTGAATTTCAAGGCGGCCGTCACGAACGCCGACTCGAAAAAATTGCCGGAATTGAAACCCGGCATGCGGGAGTGAAATAAAGTGGACCTGCTCTTGATTGAACAGCAAGCGAGAGAGGTTGTTTCCGAGGTGGCTGGCCTGGCGCAGCTTCGGCCTGGCCAGCTCCTTGTCATTGGTTGCAGCACCAGTGAAGTGGCAGGCAAACACATTGGAAAAGCGGGCAGCAAAGAAGTGGCAGAGGCTCTGTTTCGCGGCATTTTCTCCGTCGCTGAAGAGAAGGGGTTCTCTCTGGCATTTCAATGTTGTGAACATTTAAACAGAGCGCTCGTCATCGAAAGAGCGGTTATGGAGCGCAGCGGCTTCGAGGAAGTCTCGGTCATTCCCGTGCCGAGCGCGGGCGGCTCCATGGCTGCCCATGCCTTTGAAAAGCTGACGGATGCTGTCGTCGTTGAGTATGTTCAGGCGCATGCGGGGATTGACATTGGCGATACGCTGATCGGCATGCATCTGAAGCATGTAGCCGTTCCGGTGCGCCCTGCCTGTCGCAAGATCGGCGAGGCACATGTAACAGCGGCACGTACCCGTCCCAAGCTGATCGGCGGTTCCCGTGCCGTGTACGAGCGGACGGCGCCCAATCAAAGCTGTACGTAGGAAACCGAGAGAAAGTTAAGGCGGTTCCCCCTGTGGGAACTCCTTTTCATAACCATTACAAAGATTCAGGAGGAGAAAGAACCATGCTAGAGTTTTTGCGAAAACAAGACCCACAAGTAGCGGAAGCAGTGAATCTTGAGTTAGGCAGACAGCGTGACAAAATCGAACTGATCGCTTCTGAAAACTTTGTCAGCCGTGCTGTTATGGAAGCAATGGGGACGGTCCTGACGAACAAATACGCGGAAGGCTATCCAGGCCGTCGCTATTACGGCGGTTGTGAATATGTAGATATCGTGGAGAATATCGCACGCGACCGCATCAAAGAGCTGTTTGGTGCCGAGCATGCCAACGTACAGCCGCACTCTGGCGCGCAAGCCAACATGGCCGTTTACTTTACGATTTTGCAGCCAGGTGATACCGTACTCGGAATGAATCTCTCCCATGGCGGTCACTTGACGCATGGAAGCCCGGTTAACTTTTCCGGAACGCTCTACAACTTCGTTGAATACGGAGTGGACGAGCAGTCTCACCGAATCAACTACGAAGACGTTCGTGCCAAAGCGCTGGAGCACAAGCCCAAGCTGATCGTAGCGGGAGCAAGCGCATACCCGCGCACGATTGATTTCGCGAAATTCCGTGAAATCGCAGATGAAGTGGGCGCGTACTTCATGGTCGACATGGCCCACATCGCCGGTCTGGTAGCCGCTGGGCTGCATCCGAATCCGGTGCCGCATGCGCACTTCGTTACCACGACGACCCACAAGACATTGCGTGGTCCTCGCGGCGGTCTGATTCTCTGCAAAGAAGAGTTCGCCAAGGCGATCGACAAATCTGTATTCCCTGGTGTCCAGGGCGGTCCGCTGATGCACGTCATCGCCGCAAAAGCCGTCGCGTTTGGTGAAGCGCTGGAGCCTGCCTTCAAGCAGTACGCGCAGCAAATCATCAACAATGCTCATGCCTTTGCAGAAGCGCTGCAAGCAGAAGGGCTCACTCTGGTGTCCGGCGGAACCGACAACCACCTGGTTCTGCTCGATGTTCGCAATCTCGGATTGACCGGAAAAGTGGCCGAACACTTGCTGGATGAAGTGAATATCACCACCAATAAAAATACAATCCCGTACGATCCGGAAAGCCCGTTTGTCACCAGTGGCGTTCGAATGGGGACACCAGCTGTGACCAGCCGCGGCTTCGATGCAGAAGCGATGAAGGAAGTAGCTGCGATCATCGCGCTCACGCTGAAAAACCCAGAGGATGCCGCGAAGCATGAGGAAGCCAGAAACCGCGTGGCTGCACTCTGCGAGCGCTTCCCGATGTACGAAGGACTGACTGTGTAACAATTGGATCAGATTTTGGAAGCAGGCCTCATGAGTTTTGTGAGGTCTGCTTTTTTAGTCGTTCTGAATTAACACACAGTATAAATTTTTTGCCTAGGAACGTGCCGTGGCGAGAAGAAGCATGTTTCCCTGCTCAGCTCCGTATTCCGCCCGCGAGGGAGTATTCACTGTCCGCTCCAGGGCGATTCGCGGGGGAGACGCAAAAGTGGCAACGCTTCGAGGTCATCCCACGTTGCGCTCCTTTTTCCCGCAAATCCCCCCTCCGCTGGGTTGGGCTCCACAGTCGCACCGCAGGGAAACATGCTTCTTCCCGAAACCGGTGGTTTTCAAATTTGTGGGGAAAAGCTTCGATGAAAAATACAATAATGAAATAGCAAAAGTAAAAGTGAAAGCAACCATCAACTATGAAGCTATGAAAGATAAAATAGCAAGTGCAAAACCGGAAACACTATACAGGGATATCAAACATTAAACATAAACGGCACTTGAAGTAAGGATAAAGATCAAGTTCGCCTTTCCTATTTTCGCTCATTTTCGGTAGGGAGATTTGATGTTTACCTGTCTTTACTTGCTTTTCATCATTTTAAAAAAGCGATAAGAAGCAGCGTGTACGGAGAAGAATCATGTTTCCCTGCGGTGCGACTGTGTAGCCCCACTCAGCGGAGCAGCGTTTGGCGGGAAACAGGGACGCAACGTGGGATGACCTCGAAGCGCTGCTGCTTTTGCGAACCCCCGCCAAACGCTGTGGAGCGGACAGTGAATCCCCCTTTGCGGGCGGAATACGGAGCCAAGCAGGGAAACATGATTCTTCTCACTACGGCCACGCAGCACGGAATATGGCCTCGAAATACGAACTTTTGCACCGTACTTTAAACTGGTTTCCAAAAGTATCAATCCCCCAAAACAGATCAAAATTTGTAAAAGAACAGCCAAAAGAATGAAGATTGCACAAATTGACGTTGGCCTGCTGCTCCGCTATTATGGAAAGGATATATCGACAAGTGGAAACGGAGGAACGGACATGAGCCGCGTTTACGTGTTAGATCATCCGCTGATTCAGCATAAGGTTACATTCATCCGCGACAAAAACACGGGAACCAAAGAATTCCGCGAGTTGGTGGACGAAGTAGCCACCCTGATGGCTTACGAGATCACCCGAGACATGCCTCTGGAGGAGACAACCATTGAGACACCGGTGTCTACGTGCACGTCACGAGTGATTGCCGGCAAAAAAGTAGGATTGATTCCGATTCTTCGTGCAGGTTTGGGAATGGTGGACGGCATTTTGCAACTGATCCCGGCTGCCAAGGTCGGCCATGTGGGGCTGTATCGCGATCCAGACACACTCCAACCAGTAGAGTATTACGTCAAGCTGCCTACCGATATTGCAGATCGTGAGCTGATCGTGATTGACCCGATGCTCGCGACAGGAGGATCGGCTGCAGCAGCCATCGATGCACTGAAAAAGCGCGGGGCAAAAAGCATGAAGCTGATGTGCCTGATCGCTGCGCCGGAAGGTATCAAAGTCGTACAGGAAGAGCATCCTGACGTCGATATCTATGTGGCAGCCATTGATGAGTATCTGAACGACCACGGTTACATAGTTCCGGGTTTGGGAGATGCCGGCGACCGACTGTTTGGAACGAAGTAGGAGAGGGAATCCGATGAAAAAGCTAAAAGTGATGACCGTCTTCGGGACGCGTCCGGAAGCGATCAAGATGGCGCCGCTGGTTCACGAGTTGAACAAGCATCCCGAGCACATCGAACCGATTGTTTGCGTGACGGCGCAGCACCGTCAAATGCTGGATCAGGTACTGGAGATCTTCAGCATTCAGCCTGATATTGACCTGAACATCATGAAGGACAGGCAAACCCTGGTTCAGATTACGACCCGGGCTCTGGAGCAGCTTGACCATGTGATGAAAGAGACGAAGCCGGACATCGTGCTGGTTCACGGTGATACGACGACCACCTTTGTTGCCAGTCTGGCTGCCTTTTACAACCAGGTGGCGATCGGCCACGTCGAGGCCGGTCTGCGTACATGGGACAAGTATTCGCCATTCCCTGAAGAAATGAACCGCCAATTGACCGGTGTCATGGCAGACCTGCACTTTTCACCGACGGAGGGAGCAGCAAGCAACCTGCGGCTGGAGAACAAGGCCGAGGGTGTGATCTACATCACGGGCAACACGGCGATTGACGCTTTAAAAACGACGGTCCGGGATGATTACAGCCACCCGGTCCTCGATCAGGTACAGGGGAAAAAGATGGTGCTGATGACGGCTCATCGCCGGGAAAATCTGGGCGAACCGATGCGCCGTATTTTCCGTGCCGTTCGACGTCTGGTAGAGGAGTACCCTCAGATCGCTGTCGTCTATCCCGTTCACCTGAATCCGGCTGTGCAGGAAGTCGCGCAAGAGGTGCTCGGTGGCCACGAGCGAATCCATCTGATCGAACCGCTGGACGTACTCGATTTCCACAATTTCGCTCGCCGTGCCTACCTGATCCTGACCGACTCCGGCGGGGTTCAGGAAGAGGCTCCGTCACTAGGGGTACCGGTCCTGGTGCTCCGCGACACGACGGAGAGACCAGAGGGAATCGCGGCTGGTACATTGAAACTGGCCGGTACGGAAGAAGATCAGGTCTATCAGATGGCAAATCACTTGCTGAGTGATGCTGACGCGTACAACCAGATGGCCCATGCGGCCAACCCTTACGGAGATGGTGAGGCATCCCGCCGGATTGTCGAGGCGATTCTTCATCATTTTGGCAGAAGACCTGAACGTCCCGAGAAGTTTACGACCGGGCATTAAGGCAATGGCATAAACGAAGCAAGACCAACAGGAAAGAGGCGCATGCAGCAGCGCCTCTTTTTCGTCGTTTCTTCTTCATTCAAAAAATTTCGATTGGTTTGATTTGCCAGTGGGCAATGTGCCAAAAATATGAAACTATCCTCCATTCTATGCGTCTAATCATATGGTGTCCAAACGCACATGGACAGAATTGGCACACTAGGCAATCAATGAGAATGAGTACGGAAATCGGAGAGGAGTTATCAACAATGAGAGCGCGGAAGGTTTTATCGCTGCTCACTGCTGCTGCCGTGGCTTGGGGAGCTTTGCTTCCGGTTGCCCCTTTTGCCGCCAATGTGGCGCAGGCGCGAGCGGAGACGAGTACGCTGCAATTAATGTGGCAAACAACAATTGGGGAAGGTACGACCTTACATAAATATACGAAGTCTTTTGCCAATGAACAAATTACGGTCATGGTAACAAAAGTAGATTTGAACAACCCCTATGTGGAAGTAAAGCCGGTCTACGGGACGAAAGGAAAGCTGACCGATCGTCAAACGGTTACGCAGATGGCACGGGAAACCGGGGCAGTGGCGGCGATTAATGCTGACTTTTTTAATATGAACAAGCGCGGGGCCCCATTTGGGATCGTGATGAAAGACAAAGAGCTGGTCTCCTCCATGGGCTTGATTTCATACTGGTACAGCCTGGGGCTTACCGGGGACAAGACGGCGATCATCGACAAATTCGGTTTCACCGGAAAAGTCACCGCCCCAACAGGCAATTCGTTTCCGTTGCAGGGGGTAAACAAAGAAGAATACAACCCCAGCGATGGACGAAAAAGTCATCAAAACCAGTTGAACATGTATACGCCCTCGTTCGGTCAGACAAGCCTGGGGACGATCAGTGGCTACAAGGATGTCGTCGAGGTATTGTTTGTTGACAATGTAGCCAAAGAAGTACGGGTCAATCAACCGGGCTTCTATATCCCCTATAACGGCTTTGTCCTCTGGGGCCATGGCACGGCAGCCAATTATCTGAAGCAGAACTTCCCGGTAGGGTCGACGGCTGTCGTTGAATATCAGACGACACCGAATAGTCAGGATTGGGCGCAAGCAGTAGGGGGCAACGTGCTCCTGGTGGACCAGGGACGGGCACTAAGCTCTTTTCAGGCAGACAAATCCATTACCAACCTGAACGCTCGCACGGCTGTTGGTAACTCGCAGGATGGAAAGACGCTTTATATGGTTACAGTAGACGGCCCTCAGGGGGTCTATCTGGATGAATTGGCCAAAATCATGGCAGAACTGGGGTCGTATCGGGCCGTCAATTTCGACGGCGGGGGATCGACGACGATGTCTGTCAGGATGCTCGGGGATACACAAGCCAATCTGGCGATCCAGCTCAAAGCAGGAGCTGAGCGAAGAGTGCCGACAGGCCTGGCTGTGTACAATACAGCCCCTCCGGCAGATTTGGCGGGATTTGTGATCCAGGGGCCAGCCGAATTGCTGATCGGTCAGACGGGAGAGTTTACGGCCAAAGCCTATGACAAGCACTATCAGCCTTACGCGATTGATCCTTCTGCGATCATCTGGGATGTCAACCGGTCAGACACGGGCTCCTTTACAGGCAACAAGCTGACGCCAACGAGATCCGGACAATTGGCATTTACAGCGCGCTCGGGCAGTGTCGCCCAACAAAAAGAAGTGCACGTGATTTCAGGTAGTGAAGTGCAGCAGATCGTCGTCTCACCAAGTCCGATCTCGATCGCACCGGGACAAACATTGCCACTTGATGTCAAAATCAAGACAACAAAGGGACAATTCGTACAAGCGACGCCGCTTAGTGTGGAAGCAAGCGTAAGTTCGCCAATTGCGACCGTCAATGATAAATTGCAGCTGGTAGCTGGTGATGAGACGGGCAGCGGAACACTGACGGTGGTCTACGACGGTGTGGCAACAAGTGTGCCATTTGTCGTCGGCCAGTTGGAGGAGCCGTGGATTACGTTTGACAATCAGGTGGGCATGCATTATGCAGCCACTCCGGATTCGCTGAGTGCAAAAGGATCATTTACAGCCGTATCCGACCAGGTATTCCGCACGAAGAAAGCCGCCAAACTTGTATACGACTTCACCGGAGCGCCTCAGGGTCAGTTGAGATTTGCTTACGGACGAATCGCTGCCCAGCCGCAGCAGATTCCAGGCAAGCCGACTGGCATGGGACTGTGGGTAAACGGCGACAACAGCCGACATTGGTTGCGCGCCGAAGTGATTGACGCCAACGGGAAACCAGTTTACGTCGATTTGGCGCAAGAGATTGATTGGACTGGTTGGAAACAGGTAAAAGGCTACTTCCCTGCAAACGCCGCATATCCGCTTCAACTGAAGGGCATTTACATTGTGGATCGCGTGGAAGACGGCCATCAGCAAGACAAAGGAACGCTGTACTTTGATGAGATCTCGCTGATCATGCCAGGTACGGCAGGGACAGCGCCGAAGGGAGCAGATGTCGCTGTGGAAGTGCCAGGCAACATCTCGCTGGGTGCCGAGCTGGATCTCTACTACTCGCTTGAACGCACAGCATCGTTCCTGGATTCCGCATCGATCAAGGTAAATTCAATCGTACCGCAGCCGCTGCCAGGCTATGTACCGGCAGATTACTCCTTTACGATCAAGCCGAAGGACTACAAAGAGGGACAGGACGACAGAATTTCCACGTCCCCGATGACACTGACGCTTGTGCCGAAAAAGTGGGTTGCCGGCAAAGGAGTCGGACTCCTGTTTGTGAACGAGGTTCATCATACCTTTGATCAATTGATCGGGACGATGAATGCACAAGGGCAGTGGGTGTACGAAGTGAATGACTACGGCACCTATATCCCGTACTATCTGGATGGTGCAGGCGGCGCTGCCTTTACAGACATCACGAACCACCCAGCCAAAAAGGAAATTGCGTATATGGCAGACAAGGGTTATGTCAAAGGTCTGACGGAGACGACGTTTGGCCCTGAGGTCTCCCTTACCCGAGCGCAGTATGTTACGTTGCTGTCGCGTGTCTTTAACTGGGAGCTGCCGGCAACACCGAAGCTGAATTTCAAAGACAAGGTTCCCGATTATGCGCAGGGAGCTGTGCAGGTGGCTATTTCCAAAGGACTGGTGAAAGGCTACCCGGACAACACGTTCCGCCCGGATCAACCGGTGACCAGAGCCGAAGCGGCTGTGATTCTGGATCGCGTGATGAATAAAAAAGCGACGACGAACAAGGCCATCTCCGATAAAAAGACATGGCCGACCTGGGCCTCTCAGTCCATTACCAACGTAGTGGGCCTGGGCTTGATGGACCCGGTAAACAGCAAATTTGAGCCGAATAAACCGACTACTCGGGCAGTCAGTGTCGTTTCTCTGTACCGGATTGTAACGAAATAAACGCTTCGAATCACAGTCAAACAACAGGCCGGCCTTCTCTTATGTGAGAGGGCCGGCTTTTTGCTGTTTTCAGCGAATCCCGGGATGGAACGGGTTGAACCGCTTCAGATTGCCTATACCCAATATGTTAACCTATATAGTAAAATGGTTAACAAATATTATGAGAGGGGGAGTATCATTGTCCACGACATACAACTACGACGAACTGGCAAGGAAAAACAAACAGTATCTCTGGCATCCGTTTACACAAATGAAGGACTACCTGGCAGACGAACCGCTGATCATCGCCAGAGGGGAAGGCATCAAGCTGATTGACGTCCAGGGGAGGGCCTATTACGACGGATTTTCCTCCGTCTGGCTCAATGTCCATGGTCACAACGTACCCGAGCTGAATCAGGCGATAGCCGAACAGCTTCAGGAGGTGGCGCATTCTACCCTGCTCGGGATGGCCAATGTCCCTTCGATCTTGCTGGCTGAGCAGCTCGTGCGGATCGCACCTTCCGGACTGACTAAGGTGTTTTACTCTGACAGCGGAGCGACAGCTGTGGAAATTGCGATCAAAATGGCCTTTCAATATTGGCAAAATCGCGGCTACTCCCGAAAGCGCTCCTTTATCACGATGAACAACGCCTATCACGGCGATACCATCGGCGCGGTCAGTGTGGGTGCAATTCCGCTGTATCACGAGGTATTTCGTCCGTTGCTCTTTTCGCCTTACACCATCCCTTATCCCTATCCCTACCGCCATCAGGGTGAAGAATCCGCGGTGGAGGCGACCATTGCCAGCTTAAAGCACATCCTGGAGGAAAAAGCTGACGAGATCGCAGCGCTCATTGTCGAGCCGGTCGTGCAAGGGGCGAGCGGGATGATTCTGATGCCAGACGGGTGCCTCACCCAGATGGCCAAGCTGGCCAAAGAATACGATGTGCTGCTCATCGCCGACGAGGTGGCTACCGGATTTGGCCGCACGGGAAAAATGTTCGCCTGTGAGCATGAGGGTGTCGTACCGGATATCATGGCCGTTGCTAAAGGAATTACCGGCGGTTATCTGCCCGTGGCGGCTACCCTGACAACCGAGCGGGTGTACGAAGCGTTTTACGCCGATTACGAGCAGCAAAAAACCTTTTTTCACGGTCATTCCTATACGGGAAATCCACTGGGCTGCGCGGTTGCACTAGCCAACTTGCGATTGATCGAGGAACGGAGAATCGTCGAGGAAGTATCCCGCAAATCGGAAGTGCTGGGCGATTTGCTGCGACCGCTGGAAGCATTTCCGCATGTAGGGGAGATCCGCCAAAAAGGTTTTATGGTCGGCATCGAGCTTGTTCGGGACAAGCAGACGAAGGAGAGCTATGAGTGGAACGAGCGCGTGGGTGTCAGAGTCACGCGGGAGGCGCGGGAGCGAGGGCTTTTGACCAGACCGCTGGGCAATGTCATCGTGCTGATCCCGCCGCTGGTCAGCACAGAAGACGAACTGGCTGAGATGGTAGCGATTCTATCAAGCGCGATCCAAAGCATCACGGAGGGATAGCTTTCATGCAAACCGACAAACAGCAAAGCTGGACCGGATTCTTCGTCTCCGGGACAGATACCGGTGTGGGAAAAACAGTAGTCACAGCAGGGCTGGCAGCCGTCCTCCGCGATGAAGGCTTCGATCTTGGAGTGTTCAAGCCTGTACAGTCCGGCGGGGAGACGGAGGAAGAGCGTGATTCCTATCGCCTTCGTATTCTCTCCGGTGTCTCGGATGACTGCGGAAAGATCGCCCCGTATTCCTTTGCCGCTCCGCTCACTCCTGTGCTTGCCGCCCAGCAAGAGGGAGTCACCCTGACCATGTCTGAACTGGCCGAAGCGGGGGAGCCTCTGCAAAAGAAATACGCTGCTCTGTTGGTAGAGGGAGCGGGTGGACTTGCCGTTCCGTTGACGCAGACGGATCTAATGGCCGATTTTGCAGCGCTCCTGGGAATGCCGCTGCTGCTGATTGGGCGTGCGGGCTTGGGAACGATCAATCACACGATTCTCTCTGCAGCCTTTGCCCGCCAGCGGGGGCTGCAGGTAGCGGGGGTGATTGTAAACGGCTATCGCACGGATGACGACGACAAAAGCGTAGAGACGAACGCGGCCATGATCGAGCGGTATGGTGATGTGCCTGTTTTGGGCCGAATGCCGTGGATCGAGGGCGTGATTACCCAAGCTCGGTTAAAAGAAGCGGTACGGGCGCATGTGGATGTCAAACGTATCAGTGACCTGCTTTCACGCCAATATGGGTGATCCTGCACCAACATCCGTAAAAGAGAAGGGGAGGAAAGAGATGAAGGTAACCTTGCAAGCAGAAAAGTGGAGCGGCTTGGCAGAAAAAGCATTGCGCGGAGAACTGCTGACACAGGAGGAGGCGCTTTTTGTTCTGAGAGCGGAGGATGAAGAGGTGCTGACAATAATGCAGGCCGCTTTTCAGGTCCGCCAGCATTATTACGGCAAAAAAGTAAAGCTGAACATGATCCTCAATGCCAAAAGCGGGCTTTGTCCGGAAGACTGCGGCTATTGCTCCCAATCGATCGTGTCTGCTGCTCCGATTGAGAAATACAGCTTTCTGGACAAAGAAACGATTGTAGCGGGTGCCCGGGAAGCGATGAACCGAAAAGCAGGTACATACTGTATCGTAGCATCAGGGCGGGGGCCGACCGAAAAAGAGCTGGAGCAGGTGGTTGACGCGGTGCGCGAGATACGCGACACCATGCCGCTCAAAATCTGCGCCTGCCTGGGCATTTTGAAGCCTGAACAGGCAAGCAGGCTGAAAGACGCGGGGGTTCATCGCTACAACCACAATATCAATACCAGCCGCGACAACTACAGTCAGATCACCTCTACACATACCTACGATCAGCGTGTAGATACCGTCGAGGCCGCCAAACAGGCCGGGATGTCGCCTTGCTCCGGCGTGATTATCGGAATGGGCGAAAGCGATGAAGAGATCGTCGAAATGGCTGTGGCCCTGAGAAACCTCGATGCAGACTCGATCCCAATCAATTTTCTCAATGCAATTCCGGGCACACCGCTGGAAGATCGCGGACGCACACCTGCGATGAAAGCATTAAAGGTGCTCGCTTTGTTCCGGTTGATGTGTCCGGGCAAGGAAATCCGCGTAGCCGGCGGACGGGAAAAAAATCTGCGTACCCTTCAGCCTCTTGCCCTTTACGCGGCAAACTCGATCTTTGTGGGTGATTATTTGACCACGCCCGGACAAGAGGTGACTACGGATCACCAGATGATCGAGGACCTCGGATTTGAGATTGAGCTTTGTGCCTTGTAGGAGTGAGGAAGGGATGAGCGAAGACAGCAGAATTAGCAGATACGACTGGATGGAGGCCGAACTGAGTGAACGGGAAAGCCGCGCCCTTTACCGAGAGATGAAAAACCTTGAGCGTCCACCAAAAGCGGGCGAGCTCGGGTCTGCGGGCAAATGGCTGTATAAGGGAGGGAAGCGGTTATACAATCTTTCATCCAACAATTATCTCGGACTCTCCGGCGACCCGAGAATTGCACAAGCTGCCAGCAGGGCCCAGGAACAATGGGGGGCAGGAGCGACCGCCTCCCGTCTCGTCTGCGGCAACCACGGCTGCTATCGCGAGCTGGAAGAAGATCTGGCAGCGTGGAAAGGACGGGAAGCGGCCCTGGTCTTTGCCAATGGATACATGGCCAATCTGGGTGTGATCTCGGCGTTGATGCGCCGGGGCGATGCAGTGTTCAGTGACCGTCTCAACCACGCCAGCATCGTAGACGGCATTATTCTGAGCAGGGCCGATCATTTCCGGTATCGCCACAACGATCTGGAACACCTGGAATTTCTGTTGAAAAAACATGACAGCCCGGCACAGAGAAAACTGATCGTAACCGATGCCGTATTTTCCATGGATGGAGATGCGGCACCGCTGCACCAGCTGGTGGAGCTCCGCAATCGCTACGGTGCGCTGCTGATGGTGGACGAGGCACATTCCGGCGGTATCCGCGGGCCGCATGGAGAAGGGTTGTGCCACGAATACGGCCTGCATGAGCAGGTCGATGTGATTATGGGGACTTTCAGCAAAGCCTTTGGTGTATACGGGGCTTATGTTTGTGCAGATCGGGTCTTGATTGAGTATCTGGTCAATGCGTCTCGGCCGTTGATCTACTCGACGGGCTTGCCCCCGATGGTTGTGGCTGCCGCACACGAAGCCCTGCGCATCGTCCGGTCGGAACGGGAGCGAAGGGAAAAACTGAGAGAGCTGAGTGCCTGGTTTCGCCAGCAAATGCATGCCTGGGGCTTGCCGAGCATACCTGGGGAATCCCCCATTATTCCCTGGCTGATCGGCGACAACGCCCGAGCGCTGCAAACGAGCAGCATGCTGGCCGAACGGGGCATTTCAGCGGTAGCAATCCGTCCCCCGACCGTGCCGGACGGAGAAGCGCGGATACGCTTTTCACTGATGGCTACGCATACGCGAGCAGAGCTGGCCCGGGCTCTCGAAAGCATTCGAGCAGTGGCAGGAGAGGTGCAGGAGGTTGGCAGATGAAAGCAGTGATACTTTGGGTGAACGGCTGGAGCATGCCGGATGAGCTGTGGGAGCCGATGATCAGGGCCCTGCCTGATATGGTTCACAGAAAGCCCAACTACGCGGGGATCACCCATCCCGAGCAGTTTTTGCGGGCAGTTCGTGAGGAGCTTACCGCTTCATGTTTTTCCCGCCCCCTGATTGTCATCGGCTGGTCGATGGGAGGGATGCTGGCCCAGCGGATCGCTTCCGAAACGGCGGTCGACGGTTTGATCGTCATAAGCTCCACAGCCCGCTTTGTGCGCGGCCGGGCAGAGCAGCATCTCGGCTGGCAGGAAGGGCACCTGAACCGTATGAAGCGGATGCTGGAGCAGGGCCGAGAAAATGTGATGCAAGAGTTTGGGCAATCCTTATTTACAGCAAACGAACAAGAGTTCATCGCCAAGCAGGGCATCTCCATTGCGGATTCATGGCCGCTTTCTGCACTGACGGCAGGACTTGCGTATCTGCAGAAAGAGGATTGCCGCCCGCTGCTGTCGGGTATTTCATGCCCGGTCACGGTGATCCACGGGACACAGGACACGGTATGTCCCTATGAGGCAGGTGTTGAGCTGTCTGCGGGTCTTTCCTCCTATCGTTTCATCCCGCTCAAGGACTGCGGGCATGCGGTACCCCTCCTGTATCCAGCGATCATCATAGAGGAAGTCAAAAGGTTGGTGAGAGAGTATGTCCAAAGAGATGATGACCAGGCGTTTCAGTAAAAAGGCGGGAACCTACGATCACTACGCCATCGTACAGCAAGAGATGGCAACCTGGTTGGCGGAGCGAATCCGCAGCCAGATGAGGCAGGCGCAGGCAGACAGGCTGCTGGAAATAGGCTGTGGAACAGGAAGGCTGACCGGCATGCTGCACGAGCTGTTTCCCCGCGCCAAGCTCGACGCATTGGATATCGCTCCGGGCATGCTGGAGATGGCAAGGGAACGTTTCCAAGGCAACGCCTCGGTAGAGCTGAAGCAGGCCGATATTGAACAATGGGTCTGGCAGGCCGCAGCACAAAGCTATGGGCTGATTGCCTCCAGTGCCTGCTTTCAGTGGCTGCAACAGCCAGCGCGTACCGCTGCAGGGCTGTTCCGGATTTTACAGCCGGGCGGTCAGTTGTTCATCGCTACGTTTGGCCCAGGGACCTTTCGGGAGCTGCATCACTCCTTTTCCAGGGCCTATCAACAGCTGGGGCGAGAAGAAGAGAGACATGGGCTCTCCTATTTGCATGGAGAGGAATGGAGGAATATGCTCCTCGCAGCCGGCTTTGCGAATGTAGAGGTGACAGGTACTGAAAGAACACTCTATTATCCGGATGTGAGGAGCTTTCTTTTGGCGGTCAAAGAGATTGGAGCAAATACCGGAGCTTCATCCGGGAACAGAGGACTCGGCCAGCGCCGTTTGCTGGTCGCCATGATGGAAGAGTACCATCGCCTCTATGCCACAAAAAGTGGTGTGCCCGTCACCTATGAGCTGCTCTATTTGCATGCTGGCAAACAAGAGCAGACCTTCTTCGACAAGGATAAACACTGAAAAGCAGGAAAATCACCCTCATGGATGGAATGGTATGGGAAGACTATCATCCAGTGCTTGAGGAGTGATTTTTTTATGAGTCAAAGAGAAATCGTGATTGCAAGTGCCGTGCGGACGGCGATTGGCAGCTTTCAAGGTACGCTGGCAAATGTAAGCGCTACCCATCTGGGAGCGATGGTACTGGAAGCAGCGCTGGAACGCGCAGGAGTGGCGAAGGATGCTGTCGATGAAGTGATTATGGGCAATGTACTGCAGGCAGGTCTCGGACAGAATCCGGCCCGTCAAGCGGCGATTCGCGCTGGTCTGCCGCAGCAGGTGCCATCTATGACGATCAACAAGGTTTGCGGCTCCGGGCTAAAAGCTGTCCATCTGGCAGTCCAGTCGATTCTTTCGGGTGATGCTGAGGTAGTGCTTGCGGGCGGCATGGAGAATATGAGTCAGGCACCGTATCTGCTGGAAGGAGCGCGCAACGGATACCGGATGGGCGATCAAAAAGTCGTGGACAGCATGATCCGCGACGGACTCTGGTGTGCCTTCAATGACTATCACATGGGGATTACCGCAGAAAATTTGTGCGCGGAGTACGGTCTGTCGCGGGAAGAACAGGATGAGTTCGCTGCCTGGAGTCAGGAAAAAGCGCAGCGTGCGATCAGCGAAGGACGCTTCCAGGAAGAGATTATTCCTGTGCCGATTCCGCAGAAAAAAGGCGACCCGGTGATGTTTGCTGTGGATGAATTCCCGCGTGCCGGAGCTACGGCAGAGTCGCTTGGCAAACTGCGCCCTGCATTTAAAAAGGATGGAACGGTGACGGCAGGAAATGCCTCTGGAATCAACGACGGGGCTGCAGCTCTGTTGATCATGTCCGGGGAAAAAGCGCGCGAGCTGGGCGTGAAGCCGCTGGCCCGGATCGTAGCCAATGCCAGTGCCGGCGTAGACCCGCGAATCATGGGAATTGGTCCGGTGCCTGCGACACAGCGCGTTCTCGCCAAGGCAGGGCTGTCGCTGGAGCAAATCGATCTGATCGAAGCAAACGAGGCATTCGCTGTACAATCGCTTGCTGTGGGCAAGGAATTGGGCATCGACAAAGAAAAGCTGAACGTAAATGGCGGGGCAATCGCGCTCGGTCATCCGATCGGAGCAAGCGGTGCCAGAATTCTGGTGACACTTGTGCACGAATTGAACAAGCGGCCGGGGGTAAAATATGGATTAGCCACCCTTTGCATCGGCGGTGGACAAGGAGTAGCTACCGTGGTAGAAAAAGCCTAGCAGCAACTTGAAATTTTTCCTGTTTTTATGAAGTGGAATGAGTGTCGTATTTTGCAAACAAACACAGTCGTTTTCAATTGTGAACGCTTTGTGTACAGAACTATCGGCACGTTGACAAAGGGAATAAATCTTCGTTAATATGAATGAGGGCTAAGGGGCGACCGTGTGCCCTCTCTTTTATGTGAGAGGTGTTAAACTACTTGGCAAAATTTGATAGTCCTTGGCGAGCGATTGGTTTTGCAGGCTTGGTAGGAGTTGATTTTGCCATCTGCGTAGTAGCCGGCGTAATGCTTGGCAGGTACGTGGATCGTTTGCTTTTGACAAATCCCTGGTGCATGATGATTGGACTTTTACTAGGGCTTGTTATTGGTGTTTACAGTGTCTATCGATTGATTCGCCCGTACCTCTAGGGAGGTGGAAATGGAACCGATTGCACACGCTATGCGAAAAACATTTCGCTATGCATTCTACTGTTTGGCTTTTGCCGCGATACTTCTGGTTCTGTTGCCCGGGTATGCATTGTATTGGCAAGGTTTGCTCATTGGTATTGTCGGAGGGATGATTAATACCATCATCCTTTTCACAAAGGTTTGGCGTGTCGGTCAGGTAGCTGATAATCCAGGATACAAGCCAGGAGGAACGGGTACCATTCAACGTTTTCTGGTCGCCGGATTGGCAGGGTACCTCACTGTGCTGTTTCCAAACCTTTTCAATCTTGCAGGAGTCCTCATCGGCCTGTTTCTGGTCCACGGACTCAGCTCATTTTTTGTATACCGCTCCTTACAATAGATTTGCATGAAGATTTGCTTGGAAGTAGCCGCAACATCCTTGAGTGTGTTCAAAGAAAGCTCCGAGAGCCGCCTCTGGACAACCTCTCTATGCCGCAAAGAAAGGGGTGAAAAGATGGGTCATCATTATACACTGCGATTTGAAAAACTCGGTATGGTTTTTGACGTTTCAACGATGATTATGACAGTAATCACTGCCTTGATCGTCTTTATCTTCATGTTTGCCATGACTCGCAAGCTGGAAACGGGTGTTCCCGGCGGAAAACAGAATGCTGTTGAGTGGGTTTTTGATTTCGTGAAGAACGTAGGCGCCGGCTACATGGAGCCTAAGAAGGTCATGATGTTAATGACATTGGGAATTACGCTGTTCTTGTACATTTTCTTCGGAAACCAGCTGGGTGTCATTCTCAATGTGAATACAAAACACACAGGTCATGTGAGCGAAAGCGTCATGGATATGCTGACGATTGCCAATACGCCGGAACTTCAAGCGAAACGACAAGAAGTTGTCGAGCATGAACTGGCAACCGAAGGGGTCCACATTGTCTGGTGGAAATCTCCGACTGCTACACCAAGCGTAACCTTTGGTCTGGCACTGGTTGTTCTGCTTTATTCACATTATCTGGGCATTCGCAAAAGTCCGGGTGGTTGGTTTAAACATACGTTCTTAAACCCAATCCACATACTTGAGGAATTTGTCATTAAACCGCTAACACTGCCGTTGCGTCTATTCGGTAACCTGTTCGCAAAAGAGGTCATGATCTCATTCTTGCTGAGCGGTGGTCTTTTGGCCACAGTGCCATTGTTCATATGGCTGGGTTATTCCGTCTTCGTAGGTGCAATTCAGGCATTTATTTTCTTGACGCTGTCGATGGTTTACATTTCACAGCATGTCAACGACGAACACTAGCAACTCATATTTCACTCTATAAAATTTCAGGGAGGTTTTCCTAACATGGAAGGTTTAGGTCTTGCTCTTGCAATTGGTATCGTATTTGGTCTTGCAGCATTCGGTGGTGCACTGGGCGCCAGCTTGGTTATTTCCCGCACAATTGAAGGCGTTGCTCGTCAACCAGAAGCTCGTGGTAGCCTGATGGGTCTGATGTTCCTCGGTATGGGTCTTGTCGAGGCGATTCCGATTATCGCTGTAGCGGTTGGCTTCATTCTGTATGGCCGACTGGGCTAAGCGAACAGTTTAAACAGTAATGCATAGGCGGAGGCATGCCCTTCGCCTCTCTTTTCTGTGAAAAACATCTCGAGGTTTTTCACAACATTTACTTTGACCGCTTGCGGTCTGGAACACGGTCATGACCGTGATGTAAAAATCTCGCGGGTCGCCCGCGACGGATATGCAACGTTGCAGATTTCTCCTGTTGTGCAGGGAAGGAGTGAATAAAATGCTTGACTTTGGAGCCGTATCCCTTGAATGGGGCACGTTACTGTTCCAGGTGATCGTTTTCATTATCCTGTTGATCGCCGTAGCCAAGTACGCTACCAAGCCGATCGCAGGTGTTTTAGAAAAGCGCCGTCAATATGTAGAGAACGAGATCGCTTCTGCAGAGCGCAGCCGCCAAGAGTCAGAAGCATTGCTGGCTGAGCAACGCCGTTTGCTCGATGAAGCTCGCGTGGAAGCAAAATCCATTATTGATCGTGCGACCAAGCAAGCGACTACAGAGTCTGCCAAAATTGTGGCAGACGCTCAAGAAGCCAGCGAGCGCATGAAAGCAGATGCGAGCAAGGAATTGGCTCGTGAAGTGGAAAAGGCAAAAGCGGAATTGCGCGACCAGATGGCTGGCCTGTCTGTTCTTCTGGCTTCCAAAATTATTGAAAAAGAGCTGGATGAAGCAGCGCAAAAAGAAACCGTCAATAAATTCCTCACTCAAGTGGGAGATCGCCTATGAGCGGCGGAGTAGGTAAGCGCTACGCTCGCGCTTTGTTCGAAGTAGCAAGCGAGCGTGGAAAAATTGATCAAGTGGAAGCTGACCTGGGAGCCGTTGTGCAAGCCGTGGAGCAAAACGCTGATCTGAGCAAGATTTTGCTTCATCCGCATATTGCTGCAGGAGCAAAACAATCGCTGGTAGACGATTTGTTTAAAAGCCACATCAGCGAAGAAGTGCACAACTTCCTGACTGTCTTGATTGAGAATGGAAGAGAAGCCCAAGTGGCGCTCATTCATCAGGCGTTTGTGAAGCTGGCGAACGAAGCGCGCGGTATCGCCGACGCAGTCGTTACCAGTGCTCATCCGCTTTCTGCCGAAGAGCAAGCAGAACTCGCAGACAAGTTCGGGCAAAGACTGAACAAAAAGCTGCGCGTAACCAATGTGGTGGATGCTTCCATCCTTGGAGGAATCGTCATCCAGATCGGTGACCGCTTGTACGACGGCAGCATGAAAACGAAACTCGAGCTTTTTGCGCATCAACAATAAAGTACGACTGTTTAAAGCGGCTGGTACGCTTTAAACACCCTTTATTAAGATCGTTGGACGAATGGGGTGAATGTAAGTGAGTGCAATCAGACCAGAAGAGATTAGCTCCCTCATCAAAGAGCGGATCGCTAATTTTACATCTGAAATCGAAGTTGTGGACGTAGGAACAGTCATCCAGGTTGGTGACGGTATTGCTCGCGTTCACGGTTTGGAAAAAGCCATGCAAGGGGAGCTCCTCGAGTTCCAAAACGGCGTTATGGGTATGGTACTCAACTTGGAAGAAGATAACGTGGGTGTCGTTATTATGGGTCCTTTCCGCGACATTAAGGAAGGCGACACAGTAAAACGTACAGGCCGCGTAATGGAAGTTCCAGTAGGGGAAGCGCTGCTCGGCCGCGTAGTAAACCCACTGGGTCAACCAATCGACGGTGAAGGCCCTATCGCAAATGACGGTTTCCGCCCGATCGAGAGCCCAGCTCCTGGCGTAATGGCGCGTAAATCCGTACACGAGCCGCTTCAAACAGGTATCAAAGCGATCGACGCGATGATCCCGGTTGGACGCGGACAGCGTGAGTTGATCATTGGCGACCGCCAAACTGGTAAAACAGCAGTGGCGCTCGACACGATCATCAACCAAAAAGGTCAAAACATGATTTGTATCTACGTGGCAATCGGTCAAAAGCAATCCACTGTTGCCAACATCGTAGAAACCCTGCGTAAAGCAGGCGCTCTGGAATACACCATCGTCGTATCCGCTACAGCTTCTGACCCAGCTCCGATGCTGTACCTGGCACCTTACACAGGTGTAACGATGGGTGAATACTTCATGTACAAAGGACAGCACGTTCTTTGCGTATACGATGACCTGTCCAAACAGGCTGCTGCATACCGCGAAATGTCCTTGTTGCTCCGTCGTCCTCCAGGCCGTGAAGCATACCCTGGTGACGTTTTCTACCTGCACTCCCGTCTGCTGGAGCGCGCTGCGAAATTGTCTGATGAACTGGGAGCAGGTTCCATTACCGCTCTGCCGTTTATCGAGACCCAAGCGGGTGACATTTCCGCATACATTCCAACCAACGTGATCTCCATCACCGACGGTCAGATCTTCCTGGAGACAGACTTGTTCAACGCAGGTCAACGTCCAGCGGTGAATACCGGTCTCTCCGTATCCCGCGTAGGTGGTTCCGCGCAAATCAAGGCGATGAAAAAGGTAGCAGGTCCACTCAAGCTTGAGTTGGCTCAATACCGTGAGTTGGCTGCGTTTGCCCAGTTCGGTTCCGACCTGGATAAAGCAACCCAAGCTCGTCTGACCCGTGGTGAGCGCTTGATGGAAATCATGAAACAAGGTCAATTCGATCCGATGCCGGTAGAAAAACAAGTAGCTTCCATCTACTCCGCGACAAGAGGCTTCCTGGATGATATCCCAGTGGCTGACGTACGCCGCTTCGAGAAGGAAATGCTGTCTTTCCTCGAGTCCAACAAGCCACAACTGTTGGAGCATATCCGCACGACGAAAGACCTTCCAGATGAAAAAGAATTCAACGCAGCGATCGAAGAGTTCAAAAAAGGCTTTTCGGTAACTCGCTAATCGTTTACCTGATAGACATCAGATGCAGGCCGGGCGAATCGCCCGGGCATGCGTCCTCAAGGTGGTGAGAACGAGTGGCTAAAGGAATACGTGAGGTTCGTAGCAAAATCAAAAGTACGAAAAACATGCGCCAAATCACGAAAGCGATGAAAATGGTGGCGGCAGCCAAGCTCCGCCGCAACCAGGAGAAGGCTGAGGCAGCACGTCCTTACGCTGACAAAATCCAGGAAGTGATCGCAAGCATTGCGAGCGGAACCTCTGGCTCCAAGCATCCAATGCTTCAATCCCGTCCTGTGAAAAAGACTGGTTACATTGTCATCACTTCCGATCGCGGTTTGGCTGGTGGATACAACGCCAACATCCTTCGCGCCGTGATCAACAGGATCGCCGAAAAGCACAAGTCTAAGGATGAGTACGGCATTTTTGTGATCGGACGAAAAGGCAGCGACTTTTTAAAGAAGCGCGACTATCCGCTTCTGGAAGAGGCTACTGGCTTGCCGGCAAGCCCATCCTTTGCCGACATCAAAAAGATTGCGAGTGCGGCGGTTGCGATGTTCGAGAACGAACAAATCGATGAACTGTACCTGTGCTACAACAAATTCCATAGTGCAATTTCGCAGACACCTACCGTAAAACAATTGCTGCCGTTGGAAGCTCCCGAGAGCAACAACAACCGCACAGTGAATTACGAGTATGAGCCGTCCTCGGAAGAAGTACTGGCGAATCTGCTGCCGAAATATGCGGAAACACTGGTGTACAGTGCGCTGCTGGAAGCGAAGGCTTCCGAAGAAGGTTCCCGTATGACTGCAATGGGCAACGCGACAGACAACGCAACGGATATGATCAGCCGTTACACGTTGCAGTACAACCGTGCCCGTCAGGCAGCCATTACGCAAGAGATTTCCGAGATCGTAGCGGGTGCTAACGCACAGGCGTAATTGCAGCGGATAGCTCCCAATTCAGCTTTACAGGAGGGAAGAAGTAACATGGCGAATGGACGCGTGGTTCAGGTAATGGGTCCGGTTGTCGACATCGAGTTCGACCGCGGACACCTGCCTGCCATTTACAATGCGATCAAAATTCAACATAAAGCCCAAAGCGCTGGAGAGCGTGACATCGATTTGACGGTTGAGGTTGCGACACACCTGGGTGACAACCTGGTTCGTACCGTAGCGATGTCTTCCACCGACGGTTTGGTTCGCGGCATGGAAGCTGTTGATACTGGTGCAGCTATTTCCGTTCCAGTGGGTGCAGTAACCCTCGGACGCGTATTCAACGTACTCGGCGAGCCGATCGACCTGCAAGAACTTGGTCAAGTTGATCGTCGCGACCCGATTCACCGCAAAGCACCTGAGTTCGTAGACCAAGCGACTAACGTTGAGATCCTGGAAACAGGGATCAAGGTTATTGACCTCTTGGCTCCTTACATCAAGGGTGGTAAGATCGGTCTGTTCGGTGGTGCGGGTGTAGGGAAAACCGTTACCATTCAAGAGCTGATCAACAACATCGCACAAGAGCACGGCGGTATCTCCGTATTCGCCGGTGTAGGTGAGCGTACCCGTGAAGGGAACGACTTGTACCATGAGATGAAAGATGCGGGCGTTCTGCCGAAAACCGCGATGGTATTCGGTCAAATGAACGAACCGCCTGGCGCACGTCTTCGTGTAGCCCTGACCGGTCTGACCATGGCGGAATACTTCCGTGATGAAGAAGGCCGCGACGTACTCTTGTTTATCGATAACATCTTCCGCTTTACCCAAGCGGGTTCCGAGGTATCCGCACTCCTCGGCCGTATGCCATCTGCGGTAGGTTACCAGCCAACACTGGCTACTGAAATGGGTCAGCTGCAAGAGCGCATTACTTCTACGAAAAAAGGTTCCGTAACGTCCATCCAAGCGATCTACGTACCAGCGGATGACTACACGGACCCGGCGCCAGCTACTACCTTTGCTCACTTGGACGCTACAACCAACCTGGAGCGTTCCATCGCCGAGCTGGGTATCTTCCCTGCGGTAGACCCACTGGCATCTACTTCCCGCGCTCTGTCTCCTGACGTAGTTGGTCAAGAGCACTACGATGTAGCGCGCGGCGTGCAAAAAATTCTGCAACGTTACAAAGAACTGCAAGATATCATCGCGATCCTCGGTATGGACGAGTTGAGCGATGAGGACAAGCAAGTAGTTGGACGCGCTCGCCGCATTCAACGCTTCCTGTCCCAGTCCTTCCACGTTGCTGAGCAGTTTACCGGTAACCCAGGCCAATACGTGCCACTGAAGGAAACCGTTCGCAGTTTCAAAGAAATCCTCGAAGGCAAGCATGACCACCTGCCTGAATCGGCGTTCCTGTATGTAGGTACGATCGAAGAAGCAGTGGAAAAAGCGAAGTCCATGGCGTAACACCCTGGAAAGGGGAGACCAGTAAGTGAGCAAGATGACAGTGGAAGTCGTAACTCCTGAACGGGTTATTTTCAGTGGTGAAGCGAATTTGGTCATTGCCCGTGGCGTGCAAGGTGAACTCGGTATTATGCCGAACCACATGCCGCTGGTGACCCCGCTGAAGATCGCTCCCGTTCGGATCAAGACCGAAGGTGGAAAAGAAGTCGTAATGGCCGTTAGCGGCGGATTTATGGAAGTCCGCGGCGACAAGGTAACGATTTTGGCCGAAACAGCAGAAACGCCGGAAGATATCGATGTCGCTCGCGCCAAGTCGGCGAAAGAGCGTGCGGAGAAACGACTGAGCGAAAAGCATCCAGATCTGGATGTACGACGTGCTGAACGTGCCTTGCAGCGCGCCCTTACGCGTCTGCAGATTTCGACGAAATAACACAGAGAAGGTCCCCGTGGCGAGTTGAGCTGCGGGGACTTTTTTCATGACCCTTGTATACCCAGCTTTTAGTAGGATGTCAATTCCAGTTGGTAATCGCCTGCTCATTCGGTGTATAATAGACGAGATGGTTAGCCATTTCAAAAGTTGAATGGCGAGAGAGTGGTCATGATGATGTGGATGTTCATGTGGTTCCAGGTATAAAGGAGAGTGTAAACATATGCAAACAATTAGAGACATCCGTGAGAACAGCGTCGATGGTGTTGCCATCCCAGCAGCATATGCAGCAAATGGCTGGTCCAACGTACTGCCTCACGAAATGAACGTGCTGTTCCAGGCATTGTGCTTCGCAGTGACCAAGGGAGAAAGCAAAGCAGAAATGAATGAGATCATGGACGGCTTCGAAGGATTGAAGAACACGTTTACGGAGCCAAAAGAGGAAATGTTCAAATCCAAAGAGGATTTTGAAGGCTATGTTCACCTGTTGGAGCGTCACAAGAAAGTGATCAACCGTTCCGGCTATGAATACCCAACCTCCCGCGAAGAAGCGCTCGCTCTGTTTGAAAAATGGGGGCTGCTCCTGGACAAAGGAGATGTGTGGGATGTACCTATCTCCCCGTTCCCTGACACCTTGGATCTTTTCCAACTGACAGAAAATGAGCAAGTCGCTTTGATCTATTTGAAGCTGGAAGCTTTGGTTCATCCAGTTTTTAGCCGACTGATTCTCGCTTTGCATGAGCGTGATGACGAGGTGTTCCACCTGTCCAAGGCCGACTTGAAGCAAATGCTGAGTACCAATGACGCCATGTTGACAGAGGTGCTGATCAAGCTGACGCCATATCTTCAAGAACCGGTTGAAAACATGTTGGAAATTCCGGATGACGAGCCGATGACGTTCTCCGTAGTATGGGAGCGCGTTTACGAAGATTTCCTCAAACAAGATTACTCGTCGAACGTCCAATAAAATCAAATGCAGGTATCAATGGAAAAACTTAGGGAGAAAAACCCTGAGTTTTTCCTATTATTGGAACTTGTGGAAGTCATTCGTTAGACACCCTCTGGGCAATTTGCTATAATAGTGGAGGTATTTTTTTCTAATGTTCACAGAGCGGAGGGAACGTCATTGGGTGAAATTTATACCAACAATTATGTGATTGTGGCGATTTTCTTGTTCCTCGGGGTGTTGCTGCCCGTAGCTACGGTTAGCATCATCGGTCCCATGCTGCGTCCGAAAAAACCGACTCCAGAAAAGCAGACTACCTATGAAAGCGGTAACATTCCAGTCGGGGACAGTTGGGTGCGTTTTAATGTCAAGTATTACATTTTTGCCTTGCTCTTTGTGATTTTTGATGTAGAGACGCTCTTTCTTTATCCGTGGGCAGTCGCTTACAAACAGTTGGGACTCTTTGCCCTGGTAGAAATGGTGATCTTTATCTGCTTGCTTGTAGTGGGATTGATTTACGCGTGGAGAAAGAAGGTGCTGGAATGGAACTAGATCTCACGAGCATTGCGCCTGAATTGCAAGAAGAGCTGAATCGAAACGTCATGTTTACGACGCTGGAAACGGTGAAAGGTTGGGTGCGAAGCAACTCGCTCTGGCCGCTTACTTTTGGTCTGGCCTGTTGTGCGATTGAAATGATGGGAACGGGCGGTGCCCGCTATGACCTGGACCGTTTTGGCGTCATTTTCCGTGCATCCCCCAGGCAGTCAGACGTGATGATTGTAGCCGGAACGGTTACGAAGAAAATGGCACCTCTGCTTCGCAGACTCTACGATCAAATGCCCGAACCGAAGTGGGTGATCGCGATGGGCTCTTGTGCGACAGCGGGAGGACCCTATGTGAAATCCTACAGCGTGGTGAAAGGCGTCGATCAGATTGTTCCGGTTGATGTCTACATTCCTGGTTGTCCACCCAATCCTGCAGCGCTTATTTACGGAATAAACAAACTTCAAGAAAAAATTCGTTACGAAGCGAAGACAGGGAAGCGGGTGACGAATCAATGACAGACGAAAAACGCAAACCGACGCCGGAGGAAAAGGCAAAGGCAGCAGCGGAAGCAAGAGCGAAGGCGGAAGCTTTGCGGAAGGCAAAAGAGCAGGAGCAGCTAGCGGCCGAGCAAACAGGAGCCGAACAACCTGCCTCTGAGCAGAAAGCGGAAGCCGAGCAACCAGCTCCTGAGCAAGCAGCAGCGCCGAGCAAGCCGGTTTCGGAAATGACACCGGAGGAAAAGGCAGCAGCCAAAGCAGCGGCGGCAGCGGCAGCAGCAGCGAAAGCAAAAGCTGCGCGTGAAGCAGCGGAAAAAGCCGGAGCGGAACAACCAGCCCCTGAGCAAGCAGCAGCGCCGAGCAAGCCGGTTTCAGAAATGACACCGGAGGAAAAGGCAGCAGCCAAAGCAGCGGCGGCAGCGGCAGCAGCAGCGAAAGCAAAAGCTGCGCGTGAAGCAGCGGAAAAAGCCGGAGCGGAACAATCAGCCCCTGAGCAAGCAGCAGCGCCGAGCAAGCCGGTTTCGGAAATGACACCGGAGGAAAAGGCAGCAGCCAAAGCAGCGGCGGCAGCGGCAGCAGCGGCGAAAGCCAAGGCAGCGCGTGAAGCAGCGGAAAAAGCCGGAGCGGAACAATCAGCCCCTGAGCAAGCAGCAGCGCCGAGCAAGCCGGTTTCGGAAATGACACCGGAGGAAAAGGCAGCAGCCAAAGCAGCGGCGGCAGCGGCAGCAGCGGCGAAAGCCAAGGCAGCGCGTGAAGCGTCCGAAGGCGGAGCTGGTGAAAATGCTGACGCAGATGCCAAAGCCAAAGCAGCGGCAGCGGCCAAAGCGAAAGCAGCAGCGGCAGCAGCAGCCAAAGCCAAAGCTGCACGTGAAGCGGCGAACCAAGCCGGTGAATCAGGAGCCGATGGTGACGCAGATGCCAAAGCCAAGGCAGCGGCAGCAGCCAAAGCGAAAGCAGCCGCAGCCGCAGCGGCCAAAGCAAAGGCTGCTGGGGCCGGTGGAGAAGCCGATGCAGCCCCCGAAGCGCCGAAGCCCCCTTCCAAAAATCAGCCTTACCTGGATAAATATGTAGCCCGTCTTACAGAAGCATTCGGTGCGGATGTTCTGGAATCTTCCTATATTAATGAGCTTAGCAAAGAAGTACCCACGTTGGTCATCAAGAATGAGCGCTGGCTGGAAGTAGCGCAGTTCATGCGGGATGACGAGACGTTGGCTTTTGACTATCTGGCCAACCTGCATGGAGTGGATTACGAGGATCGCATGGAAGTGTACTATCACTTCTATTCCTACAAAAACAGACAAAGCGTAGCGGTAAAAGTGAAAACGGACCGCGAACAGTCAAGCGTTCCTTCTGTGATGAATATCTGGAGGGGAGCAGATTGGAATGAACGGGAAACTTTCGACCTTTTAGGCATTCATTTCCCGGGACATACCGATTTGCGTCGAATTTTGCTCCCGGATGAGTGGGTTGGATATCCGCTGCGGAAGGACTACGTGCAGTACGACGAGGAGGTGTAGAAGATGAATCAAGACATCCTGACCACGAATACAATCTTGTCTTCTGATACCGGAATTCGGACAGAGGAGATGCTCCTCAACGTAGGCCCGCAGCACCCCAGTACACACGGAGTATTTCGTCTGGTCGTGAAGATTGATGGGGAAACCATCAAAGAAGCGATTCCGGTCATGGGTTATCTGCACAGAGGGACGGAAAAGCTGGCAGAAAATCTGACCTACACACAAATCATCCCCTATACAGACCGGATGGACTATCTGGCGGCGATGACCAACAACTACGTGATCTGTCATGCCGTGGAAACCATGATGGGGTTGGAGATTCCAGAGCGAGCGCAGTATCTTCGCCTGATTGCCATGGAATTGAATCGTGTTGCCAGTCACTTGGTGTGGTGGGGCACCTATTTGCTTGACCTTGGTGCCATGTCACCGTTTTTGTTTGCCTTCCGGGACAGGGAGACGATTCTCGACTTGTTCAACGAGCTGTGCGGCGCACGCATGACATTTAACTACATGCGTGTAGGCGGTGTGAAATGGGATGCTCCTCCGGGTTGGATTGAAAAAGTGAAAGAGTTTGTCGCTTATATGAAAAACGAACTGGGCGGCTACCACCAGCTTGTATCTGGGAACGAGATTTTCCTGAACCGACTGCGGGGAATCGGAAAATTTGATCAAAAGACGGCACTAGACTACTCGCTTTCCGGTGTGATGCTGCGCTCTACGGGCATCAAATGGGATTTGCGCAAAGATGAACCATATTGCATCTACGACCGTTTTGATTTTGATGTACCGGTGGCAACTGAAGGGGACTGCCTGGCACGTTATCATCTTCGTCTGGCAGAGGTTGAGCAATCCTTGCGCATCCTGGAACAAGCGCTCGAACAGTTTCCAAGTGAAGGCGAAGTTTTGGGCAAAGTGCCTCGTGTCATCCGTCCGCCAGCAGGCGAAGCCTATGTTCGGATCGAATCGCCGCGCGGTGAGATCGGTTGCTACATCGCGAGCCAAGGTAAGGATAAGCCGTGGCGCTTGAAGTTCCGCCGCCCATCCTTTACCAACCTGCAGATTCTGCCTGCATTGCTGGATGGAGAGAACATCTCTGACATGGTGGCAATCCTGGGCAGCATTGATATCGTGCTTGGGGAGGTAGATTGCTGATGCGCGAGCTTTTGCAACAGGCACCTTCACTGGGAAACATCCTTTGGTTTTTCATCGCAGCCGTGATCCTGCTGGCGGTTTTGCTGGGCTTTGTCACCTACGCGATTTATTTTGAACGAAAAGTGATTGGTTGGATGCAGCTTCGGATCGGTCCGAATCGTGTCGGCCCACTTGGTTTGCTGCAAACAGTAGCGGACGTTGCCAAGCTTCTTTTGAAGGAAGATACACGTCCCAAGCATGCTGACCGAGCGCTTTATACACTTGCACCTATCCTGGTCTATGCGCCAGCTTTCGGTGTTCTGGCTGTTTTGCCATTTACCGACAAAATTCAGTTTGCTGACCTGGGAATCGGGATTCTCTATTACATTGCCCTCTCGGGTATCACAGTACTGGGCGTGATTACAGCCGGATGGGCATCCAACAACAAATACTCATTGATCGGGGGCCTTCGCTCTGCTGCTCAGATGATCAGCTACGAAGTGCCGCTCGTCATGTCCGTTGTCGGTGTCGTGCTCATGACAGGCAGTATGAACCTGAGGGAGATTGTCCTCGCCCAGCAAGGGATGTGGAATTTCATTCCGCAGATTCTGGGGCTGGCTGTTTTCCTGATTGCCGCACAGGCGGAGTTGAACCGTACGCCGTTTGACCTGCCGGAAGCAGAGTCTGAGCTGGTCGGCGGTTATCACGTCGAATATTCCGGCTTCCGTTTTGCGATGTTCATGCTGGCAGAGTATGTGTATATGTTCGGTATGGGGGCGTTGGTAACCATCCTGTTCTTTGGCGGTTGGCTGCCACCCATTCAGGCACTTGATTTCATTCCGGGCATCGTCTGGTTTTTGCTGAAGTTTTCCGTTTATATCTTCTTGCAGTTCTGGCTCCGTGCGACCATGCCGCGTCCACGCGCAGACCAGCTGATGTCGTTTTCATGGAAAGTGCTTTTGCCCTTAGCCTTGTTGAACATCTTGATCACCGCCGTTGTCATTTCCTATCAAAACGGCATGTTCTCCTGATTCGCCTGGGGTGAGCGCGCATCATAACTTCCGCTAAAAGGCGGTCGCTCCACCGAGAGTATGCTTTGATAAACGTTTATTACCAAAGGGGTGACACACATGCTAGGACTGGCCAAAGGCCTGGGGTATACATTCAAAAAAATGACTGAGAAGAAAGTTACGCATTTTTACCCGGACGTGCCTTTTCCCATGCCGCCCCGTTTTCGCGGCATCCAGCACTTCTCGCCGGAAAAATGCATCGTTTGCAACCAGTGTGCACGCGTATGTCCGACAGAATGCATCCAATTGACAGGCAAGCCCCATCCGGACCCGGAGAAGAAGGGGAAAATTATCGACACGTATGATATCAACTTTGAAATTTGTATCTTGTGCGATTTGTGCACCGAGGTTTGTCCGACTGAAGCGATCGTCATGACCAACAACTTCGAGCTGGCCACATACAGCCGGGATGAGCTTTACAAAAACCTCAAGTGGCTGGACGACAACAATATCAACGTCAGGGAGGAGAACTAGTGATGAATGGCGAGTTTCTTGCTTTCTTTATCCTCTCCCTGATGACGATTGGCGGAGCGGTCTTCATGATCAGCTTTACCCGCGTCGTCCATATGGTGATCTCCCTGGGGATTACCTTTATCAGCATCGCGGGACTGTTCGTCTTACTGGGAGCGGAATTCGTCGGAGTTGCCCAAATACTGGTTTATTCCGGGGCGATTTCCATCTTGATGCTGTTTGGGATCATGCTGACCAAACACGATGCGTCAGATGAGGGAACCGGTCATGTATGGAAAAACTGGTTTTCGCTCATTTTCGTCGTAGTCTTGTTCGGATTGATGTTCTGGGGTATTCAAAGCACAGCATGGCCGCCTGCGGCAGAGACGGTTGCCTCTGAGCACAACGTCAAAGAAATCGGGCTTACGGTCTTTACCACCTATGTGATCCCGTTTGAGTTGATCTCTGTGCTTCTGTTGGTGGCACTTGTAGGCGCGATCATCATGGCGAAGAAGGAGGAGGACAGCGAATGAGTGTAAATATCACCTCCTATTTGTTAGTGGCCTTGATCCTGTTTTGTGTAGGCATGTACGGCGCTTTGACCAAACGAAATGCAGTTGTTGTATTAATTTCAATCGAATTGATGCTGAATGCCGTCAACATCAACCTGGTGGCTTTCGCCAAATACGGACTGTATCCGTCAATCACCGGACACATCTTCAGTCTGTTCACGATGACAGTGGCAGCCGCTGAGGTAGCAGTCGGGCTGGCAATCCTGATTGCGCTGTACCGCAATCGCGAAACGGTCAACGTCGATGAGATGGATTCGATGAAACGCTAGGACAGGGATTCGAAAAGGAGGACAAAAATGAATACCTTTATGCAATACGCTTGGTTGATTCCTCTGTTTCCGCTCTTTGCTTTCATCGTGATCGTCTCGTTTGGCCGTCAGTTGAAAGAAGGAGCCGCCGCTGTCGGGATTTTCTTTACTGCCATTTCATTCGTGTTGGCGGTACTGACATTCCTGCAGAGGTTTAAAGAGGGAGCGATTGATTATAAATTCTCGCTCGATTGGCTGAAGGTTGGAGATATTGTCATCACCATGGGGTTTGACGTCAACCAGCTCAATGCATTAATGCTGGTCATCGTCACACTGGTCAGCCTGCTTGTGCAGATCTACTCCAAAGGCTATATGCACGGGGATGAGCGCTTTCCTGTTTTCTACCAGTATCTGGCACTGTTTACGTTTTCCATGCTCGGCCTCGTGATCTCTCCGAACCTGCTGCAGGTTTATATCTTCTGGGAGTTGGTCGGGGTATGCTCTTTCCTGTTGGTAGGTTACTACTACTTCAAGCCGGAAGCGAAGGCTGCAGCCAAAAAAGCTTTTATCGTGACCAGAATCGGGGACTTGGGCCTGTTTATCGCGATTTGTCTGCTGTTTTGGTGGACTGGCAGCTTTGAGTTTACGCAAATCTTTGACAGTGTTGCACTGGGCAAGCTGGAGCCGTGGATGATTACCCTGGCGGCGATCCTGATTTTTGTCGGGGCCATGGGGAAATCAGGTCAATTCCCGCTTCATACCTGGCTGCCGGATGCGATGGAAGGTCCGACGCCGGTATCTGCCCTGATTCACGCGGCGACGATGGTAGCTGCCGGTGTGTATTTGGTAGCGACGACGTTCCCGCTGTTTATCGCATCGGAAACCGCACTCAATGTTGTGGCGTACGTCGGCGGATTTACCGCGATTTTCGCTGCGTCCATCGGTCTGACCCAGCGCGACATCAAACGCGTCCTCGCCTATTCGACAGTCAGCCAGCTCGGGTATATGATGCTGGCCCTGGGGGTAGCCGGAGCGGCGGGTTATGTCGCAGGTACGTTCCATTTGATGACGCATGCCTTTTTCAAAGCACTGCTCTTCTTGGGAGCAGGTAGTGTCATTCATGCTGTACATACCCAGAATGTTTTCGAAATGGGTGGATTGTGGAAAAAAATGCCAATTACAGCATTAACCTTTCTGATTGGATGTCTGGCGATTGCGGGAATTTTCCCGTTTGCCGGTTTCTGGTCAAAAGAGGCAATTCTCGGTGCTGTATATGAAGCGAATCGCTTTGACCTTTTGCTGATCGCTCTTCTGGCGGCCTTCTTCACGGCATTCTACATGTTCCGCCTCTTCTTCCTGACCTTTACAGGTGAGCCGCGGGGCAAGCATGAGGCGCATGAATCACCAGGAGTCATGACGGGACCGCTGTTGGTTCTGGCTCTTCTGGCGATCGTATCCGGCTTTATCCAAACCCCGATCGCTCCGGTTCTGGGCGATTGGCTGATGAGCGGCGATGTGGGCGCGGCGATTGAAAATGTGTACGGAGTGGGCGAAGGGCACGCAGCCGCCTGGTTGCAAGTCGTCGCACTGGCTGTATCGGTTTTAGGGATTTTGGTGGCCTGGCTGATGTATCGAAAGCGTACGATTTCTTCCGATGCGCTTCCGGAAGCGATGCCGTGGCTGTATCAGCTCTCCTACCGGAAATATTACATGGATGAGCTTTATCAGGGAGTGATTGTGCGTCCGATCGGCTGGCTCGGTTCGCTGCTGAATCTGTTTGATAAATACGTGGTGGACGGTCTGGTCTCCCTTGTGGCGGCCATTACCCGAGGGATCGGTGCTTTGCATGGCCGGGCTCAAAACGGACAGATGCAATCCTACGGAGCGATGGTGCTATTTGGCCTGGTACTGTTGATTGTCGCCATCACATTGACGGCGCAGGGAGGTGGATTCCTTGGCATGGGCCAATAGTATGCTGCTATCACTAATTGTCTTTACACCGCTTTTGGCAATCCTGATCCTGACGTTTGTGCCGCGGCACAAGGGAGACTTGATCAAGAAAGTTGGCGTGCTGGGAACACTGCCGCCGCTCCTCCTGTCTCTTCTCCTGTTTGTATCCTTTAACTACGAGTTGTCCGGATTGCAATTTGCTGAGAAGGCAAAATGGATTTCAATCCCTGTCGGCACGTTGCAATCAGGTGCGATCTTCTCTTTTGACCTGGGCTATGAGATGGGCGTGGACGGGATTTCCATGCCGCTGATCGTGCTCACCGCGATTATTGCCACACTGGCAGCCGTCGCATCGTGGAACCAAAAGAAACGGTTGAAAGAATACTTTATCTTGTTCCACTTGCTCTTGATCGGCATGCTCGGCGTATTCGCTTCGCAGAACCTGTTTCTGTTCTTTATCTTCTTCGAGCTGACACTGATCCCGACGTATTTCCTGATCGGGATCTGGGGGTACGGAGAGCGTGAAAAGGCAGCCAACAAGTTCCTGCTGTACAACGGGATTGGCTCCGGGGTTATGCTGATTGCATTTATCGTCTTGTTCATGTATTTGAACACGATGAATATGGAGGCGATCGCCAATCTGCTGGGATCAGTCAATCATCCGGCAGCTCTGGCGCTGACACCGGCGCTTCGCTTTGGTTTGTTTTTGGCCATCTTTATCGCATTCGCCGTCAAGCTTCCCGTCTTTCCGTTCCACACCTGGATGCTGAAGGTACACGTACAGGCACCGCCTGCCATCGTGATGCTCCACTCCGGTATCCTGCTGAAAATGGGTGCGTACGGACTGCTGCGAATGGGGATCGGCTTTTTCCCGGAACAGGCTTACCAGTTTGCGACCTGGATGGCGGTTCTGGGGTTGATCAACCTGCTGTACGGAGCGCTTCTCGCCTTTGTCCAAAAGGATCTGAAGATGGTGATGGCATACTCCAGTATCAGCCATATGGGGATCGTCCTCCTGGGATTTGCCGCGATGAATACGATCGGGTTCCAGGGAGCGATGTTCCAGGTGGTATCGCACGGTTTCATCTCCGCTCTGCTGTTCTTCCTGATCGGGATGATCTGGGAGAGAACACAGACTTCGATGATCGACGAGATGGGCGGACTAGCCAAAGTTATGCCGTTCGCAAGCGGAATCATGCTGGCCGGGGCGATGGCTTCACTGGGATTGCCGGGTATGTCCGGCTTTATCAGCGAATTCTTTGCTTTCCTTGGTTTGTTTGGAAAGATGCCCGTACTCGCTGCGATTGGGGCGATCGGTATCGTCCTGACTGCCGCATACCTCTTGCGCGCTATACTTCGGACTACGTTTGGGCCTACTCCTGACCGCTTTACGGGGGTGGCCGACGCACAGCCGATGGAGGTAATTCCACTGGTGGTGCTGCTCGGATTTATCATCCTGATCGGGGTTTATCCGGCTGTATTGGCAAATCCGCTGCAGCAGACTTTGAAAACAATCGTCCCTATTGTCACGGGAATAGGAGGGTAATCCATGGACGTTAAAGATATCTTCTCGTATAACTGGATGTACCTTCTGCCCGAGTTTATCATTTTGGGATTTGCTACCGGACTGTCACTGCTTGATCTGTTTGCCGGAAAGCGTTTGGGCAAAGCAGTCATCGGCTGGCTGAGCCTGGCGGGAGTTGTCCTGGCTGGAATTTTCGTCTTTGTCAATATCGGCTCGCTTGCCGAACCGTATGCGTATATGGCGGATACGATCCGCATTGACAACTATGGCAATGCCTTCAAGCTGCTTTTCCTCGGTGGCGTTGCGTTCGCCATTCTGCTGTCCGTCTGTTATCTGAAACAGGGAGAGGTAAAGCACGGCGGCGAGTACTACTACCTGCTGCTGTCCGGCCTTTTGGGCGCGATGGTGATGGCATCCTCCGCGGATCTGATCACGATGTTTGTGGGACTCGAATTGCTGTCGCTGTCCTCTTATGTCCTGGTTGGTTTGCGGAAAAAGTCATTGCAATCCAACGAATCTTCATTTAAATACGTCGTCTCTGGAGCGATCTCTACGGCAGTGACGCTTTTCGGGATGTCGTACATCTACGGTTTGACCGGAACGACCAACATTTATGAGATTTCCGGGCGTCTGGCACAAGCTGCTGCGTCAGGCTATGAATTCCTGATCTACGCTGCGTTTGCTTTCCTGGCGGCGGGGCTTGCCTTTAAAATCTCGGCAGCACCTAACCATATGTGGGCCCCGGATGTGTATCAGGGGGCAGCGACACCAGTCACGGCATTCCTGGCTGTCGTGTCCAAAGCCGCCGGTTTTGCTCTGGTGTTCCGCTTATTGATGATCTGCTTCTTCCAGGTTCAGTCCGATACGCGCTTCTTCTTCGAGCAGGGCGCGCTATACCTGGCGTTTATCGCCGGTGCATCCATGATCATCGGGAACACGATGGCGCTGCGCCAGACGAATGTAAAGCGCCTGATGGCATACTCCGGTATTGCCCAGGCTGGATATCTGCTGGTGCCGTTCGCACCGCCGACCATCCTGTTTTTCGGTGAAGTGACGTTCTTCCTGTTTGCATATGTATTGGCCAGCTTTGGAGCCTTCGCTGTCATCATGATCGTCGGGCGCGATCAGCAAACGGATGATTTGAAAGGCTTCGCCGGTCTGTACCATCGCTCGCCGCTGATGGCGATCTCGATGAGCATCTTCCTGCTGTCGCTCGCCGGAATTCCGGTGACGGCCGGTTTCTTCGGGAAGTTCTACATCTTTATGGGCGCGATTGCCCAGGGAAGCTACTGGCTGGCGGCGATTATGATCGCGACCAGTGTCGTTTCCTACTACTACTACTTCGGTTTCATCCGGCAGATGTACATGCGTCCGGGAACCACAGAAGCTGCATTGAGGGTACCTAAAACCATCGGGGCCCTGGTCCTGGTTTTGGCGGCGGCAACTGTGCTGTTCGGGGCATTCCCGGGCCTCGTGACCGATTATGTGCAAACCTATCTCAATCCTGGCTTTAACTTTGGTGACATGTTGCCACCGAACTTTCAATGAAATACAGGCAGAGATCAGGTACAATAAAGGGGACGGCTTCCAGGCCGCCCTCTTTTTGCTGTGAAAAACGTCCCTGATCATCGGAGAATCGAAATCTCTCGGCGTTTTTTATACAAGGGATGTGGCTGCTTGCGGTATCCTATAACGGACAAAACTGTTTGAGTTGCTTACAAGTTGGACTGATCTACCGATACATACGATAGAGGAGTGAAAAGAAGTGTCCCAATCTGTATACGGACTGATCAATATCACCGTCTGCATCGTCCTGATCGGGATAAGCTGGTGGGCTTTGCAGGCATTCCGTTTTGACCTCTTTTTGAAAAGCCCGAACAGTGCAAGAGCCAAGCTGTTGCAAATCATCCTGTCGATCATTCTTGGCTATCAGATCGCCAGCTTTTTCATGAATTATCTCGGCTGGTCCCTCATCTTTGGGCAGATTTTCTCCTGATCACAGGATTCACAGATTCTACTGGTATATCCCTCCAGTTTTACGTGCAAACTGAGAAGTACAGAGAGAGGCGCGTAAAAAGGGAGACGGATAAACATGGGGAAACGGACAGTTTGGGGAACACTGCTGCTTGTGGTTGCACTGGGGACGGCGTGGTTCATGCCGGCAGAAGCGAAGCCAGGAGTGCAGACAGAGCGGCCGGCCGCACGTTTGGTTGAAGCGATAGAAGGCTCCGGAGCCGAAGGAGTCAGTGTGGAAGTGCGCACCCGCATTTCGCTGGGGGAGCTCTCCACGCCTGAAGAGGTAAAAGAATTGGCATCCTTATGGGCAAAGCGGTTGGGTTTCGCGCTCTCCGAAGCGTCCTGGGTTCCAGCTCGCGACCTCTATCAGTATCAAATCCTGTCATCCCCGCACGGGGTCGAGCTCGACTTTCAGGTAACAGGCGTGTCTCATGGAAATGGAATTGACACATATCTAGTACTGTCCATAAAAGGAAATCGTAATTCTCTACCATATGTTGATTTGATACAGAAGAGCCATGAACAAGCCTTCAGACAAGCCGGTTTGGTTCCGCAATTTAGCACTTGTATTCGCGGAATGTACAATGGTAAACTGAGTGTTGATCAACAGGAGGGTAGAATTTTGTCGATATTTAGCGCGCTCCATGCAAAAGAAGTGGAACGGATGCAGGATGAAACGGTGGTCAGCATTTCCGGCTTTACGCCTGAGTGGAAACCGTTTCTATCGCTAAACGGACAAGCAAAGATGAACCTGCAGATCGCCACACACCGGGATGATGAAGCCGGTACGTGGATCACGGCAGGCATGCCGATTATAACAGCGGAATATTAGCACGCGGAGGGGTACACATTGGATAAAATTATTGTCCGCGGCGGTAAGGCATTGGCAGGGAATGTAAAAGTATCCGGTGCCAAAAATGCCGTACTCCCTATTATTGCAGCAGCAATCCTGGCAGAAGAGGGAGCCAACGTCATCCATGACGTTCCCGCTTTGGAAGATGTCCGGATTATCTGTGACCTATTGAAATCACTGGGGATTACCCTTACATACGATAATGAAGTGCTGACGGTTCAAGCTGCGCAAGTGACGAGTGTGGAAGCCTCCTACGAGCTGGTGCGAAAGATGCGCGCTTCTTTCCTGGTCATGGGTCCGCTTTTGGCCCGCGAAGGAAAGGCGAGAGTCGCTCTCCCGGGAGGGTGCGCGATCGGAACCAGACCGATCGATCAGCATCTCAAGGGCTTTGAAGCCATGGGAGCCCAGATCAAGATCGGACAAGGGTTTATCGAAGCCAGCGTAGATGGGCGTTTGAAGGGTGCCAAAATCTATTTGGATATCGCCAGCGTAGGTGCGACTGAAAACATTATGATGGCAGCCGCTCTGGCAGAAGGCACAACCGTGATTGAAAACGCAGCAGAGGAACCGGAAATCGTCGATCTGGCCAACTTCCTCAACGGAATGGGAGCCAAAATTCGCGGGGCCGGTACCGGATCGATCCGTATCGAAGGCGTAGACCGGTTAAAGGGCTGCACCCACTGCGTTATCCCGGACCGGATTGAAGCTGGCACCTTTATGGTAGCGGCGGCAATCACGGGCGGCGACGTGTTTGTGGAAAACGCCATTTGCGATCACTTGAAGTCGGTAACGGCCAAGCTGAGAGAGATGGGCGTGGAGGTAGACGAGCAGGAGAACGGCATTCGCGTCAAAAGAAGCAATCCGCTGAAGGCTGTAGACGTCAAAACACTGCCTTACCCTGGATTTCCGACGGACATGCAGTCTCAGATGATGGCGCTTCTGCTGGCTTCTGAAGGGACCAGCATCGTGACCGAGACCGTGTTTGAAAACCGCTTTATGCATGTGGAAGAGTTCTGCCGGATGAATGCCAACATCAAGATCGAGGGACGCAGTGCCATCGTCGAGGGCGGCGCCAAGCTGACAGGATGCAAAGTAGCAGCAACAGACCTGCGCGCAGGCGCAGCGCTGATATTGGCCGGGCTGGTAGCTGATGGCGAAACAGAAGTAGGCAACCTGCATCACATCGACCGGGGCTATGTGCGTTTCACAGAAAAGCTGCGCGGTTTGGGTGCCCAGATTGAACGGGTTTCACCGGTGATCGAAGTGGAAGCTGATCCGGGCGAGCAAGTGAAAGTCGAACCGATCAAAGTTCAGTTTTCCCCCAACTTTGCGTAATCGTTACCAATCCATACAAGCTAACAGAGAAGAGACTTCCTCACAGAGGAAGTCTTTTTTGTTTTTTTGTACTTTCGGAAAGTTTCATTTCCCTAAAGCGGCTTTCGCTATTTGACATGGCGATAAGCCAAGTTTTTCTAATCTTCCATCTCTCTTATTCTCTCGTTCTACCTGCGCATGCCTGTACATAGACTGAAATAGTCCAGCACATGAGGGGAGGAACTGTCGCATGAAACGTTACCTGGTGATGTGGTTCATCGGCTTGCCGATACTGCTCGTTATGCTGCCTGCTGCGCTGGTCTATCTGTTCTCGTCACCGTCCGGAAGCGATGGACATCTTCAAGCAACGACTCCGACAAATCCGGCTGTTCATTCATCATCGGTTGAGGTTAAAGTGTACCGGAACGAGAAAAAAACGGTCGAGACCCTGCCCCTGGAGCAGTACATTGAAGGGGTGGTCGCAGCAGAGATGCCGGCAGAATTTGAGCTGGAGGCGTTGAAAGCACAGGCGATGGCGGCGCGCACCTACATCATTCGCCGGCTGAATGCCCAATCGTTTGAAGATGTGCCTGAGGGCGGACAAGTTACCGATACAGTCAAGCATCAGGCCTATTTGGATGAGGAGCAGCGACGAGCCAGCTGGAAGGAACAATTCGAGTGGAAAAACAGCCGAATCCGGCAAGCCGTCCAAGCGACAGCCGGAGTGGTGCTGACCTATGAAGGACAGCCCATTGACGCTACGTTTTTTTCTACCAGCAACGGCTTCACCGAAAACGCCAACGAGTATTTCGAGACATCCGTTCCGTATCTGAAAAGTGTAGCCAGCCCCTGGGATATCCAGTCACCACGGTACGAGAATACAGTGAAAATCGGCTTAGCCGACTTCGAGCAGCGTCTGGGCGTCAAGCTGGCGAAGGAAGTCTCTACCGGGTCAGGCGGCTGGTATCAAATCGTCGAAAGAACGACAGGCAATCGGGTCGGGAAAATCAATATCGGCGGAAAAGAGTTTAGCGGCAGAGCGTTCCGTGAGAAGCTGGGGCTTCATTCGTCTGCCTTTTCCCTAGAGCTGCTCGGCAACGAGGTACTCATCACCACCAAAGGCTACGGACACGGCGTCGGCATGAGCCAGTGGGGGGCCAACGGAATGGCCAAAACAGGGAAGTCTGCGGAGCAGATTGTAAAATACTTTTATCAGGGCGTCGCTCTGGAAAATTGTGATCTCATCCTGAAGGGCAAACTTTCAGCAAATTTTTAAGTTTCCCCTCTCTCTCAGGTTTATCCGCCAAAAAACTGGCGATACTGAGTGATGAGGTGATGAATAAAATGGAAGATCAAAAAAATCAAAATCAACCGATTCCATTCAAAAAGGCAAGTTCCTGGAAAAACGTGTTGGGTAAAAAATGGGCATTTCCTGCAATCTACATCGGAACCGCAGCAATCATTCTCGCTTTTGTGATGTGGTATCAGAGCGGCGTGACAAACGTAGTCCCGGGCCAAAAAGGCACGGACGGCGTCGCCATCACCACGCCTAAGGACGGAGCGGGCAATCCATCCGCCACTCCGGGAGAGAATGGCGCTGTACCGGTGGCAGGTTCCGTCCAACCGCTGGCATGGCCCATTGCCCAAGGTGTGAAGTACGAAAAGGGAATGCACTTCTTCGATGATCAGGCAACCAAGGAAGAACAACAAAAAGCGCTCGTCAAGTATCAGGATACCTTCATGCCGCACACGGGTATCGACCTGAAGGCGACAGATGGCAAAAGCTTTGATGTGACGGCCGCGCTCCCGGGCAAAGTGACGAAGGTGGAAAATGATCCGCTCGTCGGCCAGCTGGTTGAGATTGAGCATGCGGACAAGATGGTAACCGTCTATCAAAGTATGGACAAGGTAACCGTGAAGCCAGGCGAAGAAGTAACCCAAGGACAGGTGCTGGGAACTGCCGGCCGCAATGTGTATGAAAAAGATGCCGGCATTCATCTCCACTTTGAGGTGCGGGTAGACGGTAAGGCTGTCGATCCGGAACAATACCTGCTCCAGTCGGAAATGCACGATCAGTAAGCCGCCATTTGCCTGAGTGAAAAACTTGCCCATAAACCTGCAGAGATCAGTACTCTGCAGGTCTTTTTTTTGCCTCCGAAATGTGCGATGTGTACATGCTGCCTAAAAAAGATGTGGTCGTGCTGGCTTGTCAGGCTTGGAAACGTAGAATATGTGTCCGCACCTACCCATATATTGTAACAGACAATGTTGAAACAGGGAGGCGAGTAGCGTGCACGATTACATCAAGGAGCGAACCATAAAGATCGGCCGGTATATTGTAGAGACGCGAAATACGGTTCGCATGATCGCCAAAGAATTCGGTGTTTCCAAAAGCACGGTACACAAGGATCTGACAGAACGACTGCCTGAGATAAATCCGGAGTTGGCGAACCAGGTAAAGGAGATTTTGGAGTATCACAAGGCGATCCGGCATCTGCGCGGCGGGGAGGCAACCAAGATCAAGTACAAGAGAAGAAGCAAGAAAGCACGAGTAGAACAGGAGGAAAGCGTGTAAAAAAATTTCAAATTGCAAACAAATATTTCCTAAGTCTATAAGAATTTCCTTGTCCTCTCACGTGGAACAGCCTATGATAAGGGATAGATATGTAACTGGTACAGGGAGGACCTTTTCATGTTTGGCAAAGATATCGGAATCGACCTTGGTACAGCAAATGTCCTGGTTTTTATTAAAGGCCGAGGCATCGTATTGGATGAACCTTCAGTTGTTGCAATTGACAGCCACACCAAGAAAGTGTTGGCTGTAGGAAATGAGGCGCACCGGATGGTGGGGCGCACGCCAGGAAATATCGTAGCGATTCGACCTTTGCGTGACGGGGTAATTGCTGATTTCGATATTACAGAGGCTATGCTGAAACACTTTTTGGCCAAAGTTAGCGGAAGAAACATGTTTGCACGCCCGCGCATCCTGATCTGTTGTCCGACGAATATCACCTCAGTCGAGCAGAAAGCCATTCGAGAAGCAGCAGAACGCAGCGGCGGCGCACGAGAAGTATTCATTGAAGAAGAACCGAAGGTAGCTGCTGTTGGCGCAGGTATGGAGATTTTCCAGCCTTCCGGCAATATGGTAGTGGATATCGGCGGTGGAACAACCGACGTAGCGGTCCTGTCCATGGGTGATATCGTCACGTCTTCCTCTATTAAGGTAGCGGGCGACAAATTTGACATGGCTATCATGAGATACATAAAAACCAAATATAAACTGCTGATCGGGGAACGTACGTCTGAAGATATCAAAGTACAAATCGGTACGGTTTCCGGCGGACGCCAGGATGAAATGGATATTCGCGGCAGGGATATGGTAAGCGGTTTGCCTCAAACCATTACCATCCGGTCCCACGAAGTCCAGGAAGCCCTGGCTGAGTCGGTTGGTGCGATTGTACAAGCATCAAAATCTGTTTTGGAGCGAACACCTCCGGAGCTTTCTGCCGATATAATTGATAAGGGAGTTTTCCTGACAGGAGGCGGCGCACTTCTGCACGGGTTTGACCAGTTGCTCGCAGACGAGCTGAAGGTACCGGTACTGGTTGCCGAAGATCCGATGATGTGCGTGGCCAAAGGAACAGGCATGATGCTGGATTATCTGGACAAAGTGCCAACGTATCGGAAAAGAAAGTTTTTCGGGAGGTAATGCCGCGTGATCAGAGGCTTGTACACAGCCACATCGGGCATGTTATCTTTGCAGAGAAAGCAGGATTCACTAACGAATAACCTGGCGAACATCAACACGCCAGGGTACAAACAGGATGTCGGAGTAATGCGTTCTTTCCCAGAGCAACTGCTGGCTCGCATCCGGGACCAGGAAGGGCCGGATATCCAGGGGTTGCCGCAAATGGGTGGACAAGCTGCCCTCATCGGTCGTTTGCATACGGGTGTCTATATGTCGGAGGCGCTCCCTGTTTTTCGCCAGGGGGATATCGCTGAGACGCATGATCCCTATGATGTCGCCCTTCTCGATAACATCCAGCCGGATGAGGAAGGAAATGAGCGACGTCTGTTTTTTGGCGTAGCCAGATTGAATGACCCGGCCAACGATACCGCAGAGCCGGAGCAGCTGCGCTACACGCGCAACGGCAACTGGAGCGTCAATGCGGACGGCTATTTGGTAACGCCAGACGGGTATTATGTGCTGAATGCGCAAAACCAAGCGATCCGTGTTAATGATCCGGATTTGCCGGAAAACAATGCGGGCCACACACTTGAAATCAACCAAGATGGCTCAATGACTTACCTGCGGGATGGCGAACGGGTGGCACTTGGTGATCAACCACTGGGCATCAAGATGATTACCAATCCCCAGCAACTGGTTAGAGAAGGGACCAACATCTTTCGCTATGAGGGCGACGTGGAACCGGTCAATGTGACAGAGGACCCGGAAAACGTGGGCTTCTACGGTGTCAAACAGGGCTGGCTGGAGCGCTCCAACGTCGATCCATCCCAGACGATGACGGATATGTTGACGGTCCTGCGGGCGTACGAGGCCAACCAGCGCATCATTACCACCCTGGACGGCACACTGGAAAAAGCAGCCAATGAAATTGGGCGTGTAAACGGGTAAAATAGGAGGAAGAACGCATGCAATCGCTAAACATCTCCACGGCAGCTCTGCGCAGCGTTCAGCAGGCGCTGGATAATACTGCCAATAACCTGGCAAACGTCGATACCGTTGGATTCAAACGGCGTTCGGCCTCGTTTTCCGAATTGCTTACGGATTCCATGAACGAGCAGGCCTCCGTAGACAGCCAGCAGCGCAATTCGCCAGCGGGCCTGCGGATTGGCAGCGGCGTGAGACTGGGCTTGACCAAGCTGGACGTAACCACAGGAAGCATGAAGGTAACCGATGTTCCTACAGATCTGATGATCGAAGGGGATGGTTATTTTCTGGTCTCGCATCTGTTTCGTAACGCAGATGGAGAGTTGGACGACGAGTACCGTCTGACCAGAAGCGGAGATTTCGAGCTGAGCGAGCTGGCTGATCTGCCGGGCTTTGCATTGGTGACGCCATCGGGAGAATACCTGGTTGATGAAAACGGCAATCGCATCACATTTGAAAATGCCGGAGAGCTGACGATTACCCCGGAAGGTGTCGTCATGATGGATGGCAACGAAGTCGCACAGCTGCGTCTGTATAAAGTGGACAACCCTGACCAGCTGCAGCAGATCGGCAATAATCAGCTCCTGGCCCCAACGCTGGATGACCAGAAAGCTCCCGATTTCATGCCATTTGCAGAAGGACGGATTCGTCAAGGCGCTTTGGAAACATCAAATGTGAATGTTCAGGAAGAAATGTCCCAGCTGCTTGCTATTCAACGGGCTTATCAACTCAATTCCCGCGCGATAGGCATCACGGATCAAATGATGGGAATTGCGAATTCGCTGAGATCGAGGTAAGATTCTTGGCATGTCGGAGGAAAAGCGAATGGATCAAGGAAAGGGGAAACGCTCCCCGCGTGACGTTCAGGGAGCAGAGCAGAGAGAAAGGAAGCCAGTTGGCAGGGCTTGGCAGTTCAGGCTGGCCAAGCTGTTGATCATCCCGTTTCTGCTGTTTTTCTCGCTGATCATCGGCCTTGTCATCGGCTACAGTGTAGTCGGGCACAAGCCGGCGTCTGAAGTCTTTGATATCCATACATATAAGCATATGTATGATTTGATGTTCTCTGGTACCTAGATGACAAACCCCAACCGTTGGTGGTCTGGGGCTTTTTTCTTTGAAAAAACGCCCCCTCGAGCAGGATTCGAAACCTCCAACGGTTTTTCGTACAAATGACTGGATCGCTTGTGGTTTGGAAAAACGGGTGTGCCCGATTTTGCAGGGACTTGTTGTGCCCTTTGTCCAAAGAGTATAATGGAACAGTGGTTAAAGGGAGTGACGATTTGATCCGGAGGGATATCCGTGAATCTGCCAAATGCGCTTACCGTTTTTCGCATCGTTCTCATCCCTTTGTATTTGTACGTGTTTTTTCAGCCGTTTCCGTACCACGTTGAGATTGCCCTCGGCATCCTGATCGTGGCGGGTCTGACTGATATTGCAGACGGATACATCGCTCGAAAGCACAAGCTTGTGACAACGTTTGGCACCATGATGGATCCGCTTGCTGACAAGCTGATGATGATGGCAGTCATTGCCTCATTATTTTTGACAGAGCGTATAAGTGTTTGGGCCACTCTCTTTTTCTTTGCCCGGGACGCTGGAATGATTGCCGTATCGGCAGTTTTTCATCTCCGCGGGAAAAAGACGGTGCCGGCAAATGCTTTTGGGAAAATAACGACGGTCTTGTTTTACATCGCGTTTCCGATGGTGATGTTCAGATACCAGTATGGCGAGATGATTTTATGGAGCGTCATCCTGTTCTCTTTCGTGACCACGGCTATTTACCTGGTTAAGTTTCGTCTGATGAATCGCGTGTACTGATACAAAAAAGGGATGTGTGAAAAGAGCACTTCCGCGCTTTGTGCAGGAAGTGCCCCTCTATTTTAACCCCGATCTTTCCAGGTGGAAGATAGGGGGTTGTCTATATTCTCAGTTTGGAGTTTCTTCTTCATGCATGCATGAGGGATATAAAGAATGGAAATGGAGCGGTGTATATGGAGTTGCAACTGCCTTTGGACGTCAGCGCTATTCAATCAATTATTCCCCATCGCTATCCGTTTTTGCTGGTGGACAAGGTTACCGAGCTGGAGTCTGGCAAGCGGGCTGTGGGATTGAAAAATGTAACGGTGAACGAGCCGTTTTTCCAGGGCCATTTTCCTGATTACCCGGTCATGCCGGGGGTGCTTATCGTAGAAGCGCTCGCCCAGGTCGGAGCGGTAGCCGTTCTCAGCATGGAGGAAAACAAAGGGAAGCTGGCTTTTTTCGCAGGAATCGACGAATTCCGCTTCAAGGATCAGGTGAAACCGGGCGATACGCTCACCCTGGAGGTCGAATTGACGCGTGTCCGCGGCTCGATCGGCAAGGGACATGGGACGGCCAAGGTAAATGACAAGGTGGTAGCAGAAGGCGGACTTCTGTTTGCGCTGTCGGCCGCGCAGAAGGGCTGACAAATTGTATCTTCTTGTAAGCGCCCATCGTTTAGGGTAGAATGGCTAATGTGCAACTTTTTATAAATGCCATGCGTCTACAAGGTACTGAAGGTGAAAACGTTGACCAAAGAGGTCGCAAATATACTAGGTGTGTCGTTTGCTACACGAGCCTTTGATGACACGGTGACGCATCTTGTCGACCGTGTGCGGGAAGGAAAATGGACCCATGTCGTGACGGCCAATCCGGAAATTGTGATGCTGGCCAGAAAACAATCGGGATTCCAAACGCTTCTCGATCAAGCTTATGTCGTTCCGGACGGAATCGGGATTGTCTACGCGGCCAAATGGTCGGGTGAGCCAATTCGCGAGCGCGTCACAGGCGTTGAGCTGCTGGAAGCCTTGATGGCGGAGGCAGACAAACAACAGTGGAACGTGTATCTATTAGGTGCGTCGCCAGAAGTAATCAGCCTGGCAGCCGAAAAGCTGTCCCAGCGCTTCCCGGGTGCGCGCCTTGTCGGGTATCGAGACGGTTATTTTCAACGAGACGAAGAGCAAGCAATCGTGCAAGAAATTGCTGAAAAACAGCCCCATCTCCTGTTCGTGGCGATGGGAGCACCCAGGCAGGATGAATGGATTGCCGCGTATCGCGATCAGTTGAATGCGACGCTCGCGATGGGCGTCGGAGGCAGTCTGGACGTCATTGCCGGGAAAGTAAAGAGAGCGCCAAAGCTGTGGCAGCGCTTGCATCTGGAATGGTTGTACCGACTCCTGTCCCAGCCGTCGCGCTGGAGAAGACAGCTGGCAATTCCGCTGTTTGTCTGGACAGTCTTGAAGGAAAAAAGGGGAAACCGTCCGTGAATGTACCCCTTGGAGAGGAGAACATTCGATGTCTACCTTAATCCTCGGATTATTGACTTCGCTGATTGTATCGTTTATAGCTACACCCTATGTAAAAAAACTGGCGGAGTCCATCGGAGCGGTTGATGCACCGAACCAGCGAAAGGTTCATACGCGCATCATGCCGCGCCTCGGTGGTCTGGCGATCTATCTTGGTTATTTTGTTTCCTTTTTCCTGTTTGTTCCGTTTGCAGACATGAAAGAAATGGTCGGCATCTTTATCGGTGGAACGATGGTGATGGTCGTAGGAATGCTGGATGACAAATACCAGCTCTCTCCCAAATGGAAACTGCTGGGACAGCTTCTGGCGGCGGCGATTGTCGTCATTCCGTTTGGCCTGAAAATCGGAGTGGTTAACCTGCCGTATGATGGCAGCATCGACTTTTCATCCGGTTGGCTCCTCTGGCTGGGTGTCCCGATCACGATCTTCTGGATCGTCGGTGTGACCAACGCTGTCAACCTGATCGACGGACTGGACGGTCTGTCTGCCGGGGTCTCCGCGATTGCGACAGCAACCACGGCAATCGTGGCGCTGGTCATGTCGGGTCATGGCGCTGCCCATTACGACACGATCGCGATCTATTGCTTCGTTCTGCTCGGCGCCATTCTCGGCTTTCTCTACTTTAACTTTCATCCGGCCCGCATCTTCATGGGGGATACTGGATCGCTGTTTCTGGGATTCAACCTGGCAGCACTCTCGATCATGGGCTTTAAAGAGGCGCTGTTCGTCTCGTTTATCATCCCCATCGTCGTACTGGGAGTGCCGCTCTGGGATACATTCTTTGCCATCGTCCGCCGGATCGTCAACAAAAAGCCGATCTCCAGTCCGGACAAAGGCCATTTGCACCACTGTCTGTTGAACATGGGACTGTCCCATCGCGCTACAGTCCTGACCATCTACGTCATCAGCATCTTCTTTGGAACGATGGCGATTGTTTTGACCAAGACGACGAAATGGACAACCATTATCGTGATGGTGCTGCTGCTGTTCGCGACACATATGGCAACCGAGGTGGTCGGCCTGGTAGGACGCCGTCACCGCCCGTTGATCAACACCTATCGGAAGTTGAAAATCAAAAATACGGAGCAGCGTCGAAGTCATTAGGAATAAGTGGATAAGACAAGCAAAGCCTCTGCTGGTTTCAGCAGGGGCTTTTTTTCACCACTTTTTTGCAGATTATCCTTAAGGTGAGAGGCGAATTTACCGATAACAGAAAAGGAGAAGTATCGCAAGCCCTGATCGTTTTGAGCGGGATGGGACATTTAACCGAAAGTAAAGAGGTGAAATTCGTGCAGAAAGTATGGAGGATCAGGCAGACCCTGATTACATTGATGGCAGTCATCCTGGTACTGGCGGGAGTCCTGCCCGGTACCGTACATCAAGCGTATGCAGTTGGAGGTAATGGTATCAGCCTCGATGGTTTTTCTACCGGTTCCAGCGGCAACGATCCCTATGTTCACTACGACGATCGAATTACAATCAGCGGGACATTCGTTGGAGTAGATGGAGCAAATCTTCGCATCAGCATTCGAAACAACGGAGTTACGGAAGATTTGACCACGACGAAACCGATTATCGAATCGGATATTTCCAAATTTGTGTTTACCAATGTTTCCCTGAAACCAGGGATGAACGAGATGAATTTCTATGAGTTGAGAAGTTCGGGTAACCGCAGTTTGTTTACATTCTATGTGGTCTATAACACGACCCCGGCATTTAGTAACCTGAAGATTAATGAGGTTGCCTTTTCCAATGATCCGGACGTGCCTACAGTTGCCTACGTCAAGCGAAATACAGCCCTGACGGGAAAAGCAACCAATGCGGACACGATTCGGGTGAACAATAAAACGACAGGCGAGACCTTTACGTCCGAGGTAAACAGAAGCGGGTCATTCGCTCTGGATTTGAATCTTCCCATCGGTTTGAATGTATTGGAGATTCAGGGATTGTCGAACAATAAAGAAGTAAGCCTGATCGAGCGGGAAGTGTTGTTTACAAACGAATACACGACCCCGGGAAGCAACGATATTTTTTACAACGTAAAGCTCGCTTCCACCAAACTGCTCAATCCGGCACAGGCAACTATTGTCGAAGCCAATTTTGAAACCGGAGCATTTGCAATTAACGGCGAAATGCTGATCCACCGTTCGAGCGATCTGGTGCCGTTTGCCGTGAAGGCAGTTCCGGGCAACTCATCGGATACAACTACGAACAGTGCTGCAGGTACCGTTGAAATTTTGGACAAAGACGGTAATCAAGTATCTACGACATCGGTGTCACGTCCAACAGACGCGAGCAAGATACGCGTTATTGGACAAAACGGAGAATTTGAACAATGGGCATTTGCCAGCAGTTTTCCGCAGAGTTCAGCGTATGTGAATGGCGAGACCTATACCATTAAGCTCACGTACCCTTACGTAGAAAACAAATATGTAGACGGCGCATGGCAGTCTACGGAAGGTACTGTGAGTGTCAAATACCATGTGTATCCATTCAAGTACATGAAAACGGGTCTCCCTCAATTTGTGTCAGCCACGCTGTCCTCAGAGGGAAATCAGAAAGTGCTTGAAGGAGGAACGTACAGTGTACGCTCTACTCCTTTCACGATTGACATTGCAACGAAAAATATTGCAGCCGCATCACCCTTTAATCAATTCACGGTGACCTACGGCAGTCCGGAGTCGCTCGCAGCAGGGGATTATTCGATCTCCAGGCTGGAAGACGCGAGTGGCAACCCGACTAACGTCTATCGTATCAAGATAACCAAGCCGCCAGCACGTCAGACGAAAGTGACAGTAAAGTATGCAGATGCGAACGGAAATGAAACCCTTTCTTTCAATATCACTCCGGACGTAGTGCCGCATCTGCAGATGAGCTATGTTTCGTCGTCTAACAAGACTATTTACCTGGAAAATCAGTTAGAGCTGACTGATTTGGATAGCCCGCCTACTTTGAAAGGGTCGGTCAAAAACTACGCAAGTCTGAACAGCAACAATATCAAGGTTGAGCTGGATGGTAAACCGGTTCCTTTCGATATCGACAGCAATAAGAGCGATTTCATAATTAAAAAAGACGATCTGGCAAATGCATTGAACAAAAATAAAGAATCGGGTATCCGTGTTTTAGAAATCAAGCTGACGGATTATCCAAACGTAAAGTTCAAGTACAATATCAAATTCACAAACAAGGATATTCCGAAGATCGAAGACATCAAACTGCAGGTTGAACAGAACCGTCGCGACGTCGATCTGAAGAAAAAATCCACAGATACGGCGTATTCCACAAACTCGCTGTACCTGAGCAATTTCTCGTTCAAAGTAAACAGCAAGACAGCAGATGAGATTACAGTCCGCAAAGACGGGAAAGTAATTGCAGTCTTCAAGTATGAGAGTTCAAAATGGAAGTTTGTGGACAATGATCCTGAGTACTTGGACGCTTTGCGTGATGCCCAAGGTTCAGGAGCAAGCTCCAATAACAAGCTGAAAAAATTGTTTGAAAGAACGAACTTCAATAAATCCGAGAATTCTTCCAGTGACAAGATTGAAGCGGCCATGGACAGCGACGATTATCAAGATCTGCTGGATGAATTGAACGGTCTCAGCTCGGAAGATTTGAACAAACGTCTGCCCTTGTTCCCGCTGATGCTCAACAAAGGCGGCAGCACTACCTTTGAAATCGCTGCAGCAAAAGGCGAGCTGATCACTCGTGAAAAAATCACCATCATGCAAACCACAAATGCATGGGTTGTACTGGACCCGGTAAAACCAGAGGACGCGAAGTACGTCACCGTAAATGCAAATAGTGTACCGATCAAGATTTTTGCCGAGAACGCAAATAAAGTCACTTTTGGCAAGATCGAAGCGGTGGCAAGTCAGACCGACACGCCAAAATTTGAATTCAGTGAAAAACACGGTCGCCCTATTCCTACGAACGGGTACTACGTATTTGAGGCAACGGTTCCTTTGAAGGCAGGTCTCAACACCATAAAGTACACGGTTGAGGTAGGAAGCAACAAATACAACGACGAGATTCAGATCTTCAATGCTGCATCCACGGTAACCGGTGCAGAATACAGAGACACGCTCGGGAAAAAGACTTCCTTTAGTGTGTTTGGTAAAGATCTGGAGTTGAAGTTCCCAGCCGGTACTGTTTTGCTAAATCCTCCTGATCCGCGTGAGGGCAACGAGGTGCATGATCCGAAACGCGACATTCATTCGAATGTGATGCTCTACTTCGGTATTGCGGACAGAACGACCGGAGCGATTCAGCCGGGAGACGGGAACAGCACGATGAGGAGCATCATTGCTGCACCGCCGAATTTCAACTTCGCGAGCCCCTTGTACTATATTGATGCGGGCGATGTGGAAGCAGTAGGCGGACGCGATCCTTATTTTAATGACAGAGTGACTGTAGACGGCCGAGAAGTAGACATGGAGCCGTGGTGGCAGCGATATAAGGATAATTTGGTGCCGAGCAAGCAGGGTACGCTCACGATCAAGTACAATGATTCGATTGTCGATGCGGCCAATACAACCCTGGCGATCTTTTATCACGATGGCAGCAACAAAGGCTGGGTAAACATTGGCGGTGTCGTCGCTACCGGTAAAAAGACGGTGACTGTACCATTTAAAGGCTTTGGATATTACATGGTCATGAAGATCCGAAACAGCTTCCCGGATGTAGTCAGACATGATTTTGCCCGCGACGCAATTGAAACACTGTACTCCAAAGGTATTATGAACAGCTACAGCAATTCGACCTTTGGAACAGAAATGAAAATCACGCGCGGTGAATTTGCAACCATGATCGTGAAAGCTCTGGATCTTCCTATTGATGCAGGACCGTATTCAGATAACAGCAACCGAGTCCCATCAGAGCCAACCTTTACGGATGTGGATCGCAATGATCCGTACCTGCATTGGGACTGGAACTATGAGTATATTGAAACGGCTGCGCGTGCAGGCATCATTCGAGGAAAAGATGCGAAGCGCTTCTTCCCGGATGATTACCTGTCGCGTCAAGAGGCAGCCATTATTATTGCGCGTGCTCTCAACCTGAAGCTGGGTTCAACGGATGCTGCACAGCAGGCACTGGGCAAATCGTTTACGGATGCTCATTTGACCGGTTACTATGCAGCCCCGTCGGTACTCGCCGTAACCAAAGCAAAAATCATGAACGGTGAGCCGAACGATCCGACGGCGAAGAAACCAACGTATCGTTTCAACCCGACTGGTGAGCTGACTCGTGCCGAAATGGCAGTGATTACCGTACGCATCATGACACAACTGAAGAAACTGCCAAAATAAATGGTGGGTAACCAAAAAAGCTGAAGAGGCATAAAACCTCTTCAGCTTTCCTTTTGATGCAGTGATCTGCGAAACATCTTCGGTTTTTAATTCCGTCCGGTAGAATTTCTTCTACTATATGTCTTATACGTCTTCACTGCCTACAGCTTCTACGGGTACTTCCACGTACTCCTTCTCACCCAGGGTGATCTCCGCCTGGCCGTTGGTCTGATCTGTCATGTGATCGACAAAAGTGTCCTGCTCGCCATCGGGGATCAGGACATGCACGGTTACCCTATCCGTATAGTCAGTCCCGACAACGCGCTGCTGACCGATCCGCAGCTCATTTTCCACCTTGCCCCACCAGGTGTAGTCCACACTGATCGAGATTTTTTGGTGAAGCGTATGGACGACGATACCGGCCGCTTTGAGCGCGATGACGGTACCGGCTGTATACGCGCGGACAAGACCGCCGGCACCCAGCTTGATGCCGCCGAAATACCGCGTGACGACAACCGCTGTGTCCTTGACGCCATTTTTCTTGATGCATTCCAGGATAGGCTTGCCTGCCGTTCCACTCGGCTCTCCATCATCACTGGAGCGCTGAATCTGGTCATTTTCGCCGATGACAAAGGCGGAGCAGTTATGGGTGGCATCCCAATGCTTCTTTTTGATCATCGCGATAAAAGCGGTCGCTTCCTCTTCTGTCGTGACACGCTGGGCATATCCGATAAACCGGGAGCGCTCGATGACAATCTCATCTTCTCCGTAGCCGGCAATGGTTTTGTACTGTTGAAGCATGCTTGTTCACCTCAAACATAGCATAGCATTTTCATAAATGCTTTTCGAATGGTGAAATTTTTTGCCGGGTGAATCGTAGTAACACAAGATAGATGAAGTGAAAATGAAGGGATAAAAACACGGGAGGGGGCATATAGATGGCAAAGTGTGAATAGGGTTGGAATTTTTGGAAACAGAATATTCTTCGTGTACGAAATATTAAGTTGTGTGATATAGTGTTAGATGGACAAACTGTAAGCTCACTGCTAGTCAAAAAGTCAAGAACTTCAGGGAAAAAAGGAGTGTACGAGAATGAACTTTCCATATTCACCGAAAAAGTGGCTGGCTCTCACCATGGCAACTGTAGTGGCGGCATCCATCGGCGTAGGAGCCGTTGCAACTGCAAACGCAACAGATACCCCTCAAGCGGCTGCACAAAACCAGGATAGCAAAGCAGACGGGCAAACAGCCAAGGATGCAAACAAAGATACTGAAAAAGCGGATACAGCAGATAAGGGTGCTGCAGATGCGAAAGATACTGCGGATGCTTCCAAGGACAGCACGGACGCTGCTAAGGAAAGCACAGAGGCTGCCAAAGATTCGAATGCTTCTGCATCCACAGATTCCTCTGCAACGTCCAACACTGGCGCAACAAACGCCAATACTAACAACAGCTCCAACGCAACGACTGCATCCGACAGCATCAATCTGGAGAAGGCAGTAGAGCAAGCGATGAAGACTAATCCCAAGATACTGAATGCTCGCCTTGATGCCAAAAACGCGGACCTGAACCAAACCCTTACTTACTATTCCGCAGTTGACATCAACAAAGAAATGATGGACAGCTCGATAGATGCTTCCAAGCAGAAGTATGTCGGCACCGCCCAGGCAAAACTGACGAGTTCCTTGAACGCCCTGGCTGTCAAAGTGACAGAGAGCCAAATCAAGCTGGGCGTGCAGCAAGCGTACTACAACCTGCTTCATGCGCAAGCAGACCTGGATCTGAAAAAGCAAAGCCTGAACCGTGCCCAGACGCAGCTGAAGGTGGCCAAAGCAGCCTTTGACGTGGGAACCAAGGCCAAGACCGATATTCTCCAGGCTGAGATGGGTGTAGCCGGTGCGCAGGCGGCACTGTCTGCAGCAGAGAATACCCTGCAAATCAGCGAGATGAAATTTAACGATATGCTGGGCGTAGACGTCAACAAAAAGTGGAAGCTGGCACAGGAGAACAAGCAGGTTGCGGCTCCATCCCTGACGTTGACCAAGGCACAGGACAAAGCCCAGGAACAGCGCGTGGAAATGAAGCAAAAAATCGGTGAGCTGGAACTGGCGGAATTGAATGTGAAAGTCTGGGAGGATTGGAAATTGCTCTCTACCTTCCAGGGCCGGATCGCCCGCAACAACGTCGAGAAGGCGAAACTGGCGATTGAGGATCAAAAGCGCCAGATCAACATGGAGGTAGCAGAAGACTATCTCAACCTGAATGCAGCCAAAGTCGCCATCGATTTCAGGAAAAAAGCGCAGGAAGCAGCTGCGGAGAGCTATCGCCTGACCAATCTGCGTTATGAAAACGGGTTGGCAACCACGCTGGAAGTAATCCAGGCGGAGGAAGAGTTCTCCGACAAAGAAAATCAATACCTGGAGGCCATCCGCAACTACAATCTGGCGGTGGTGAAATTCGAAAACTCCCTGGGTGTCCAATAAGCCAAAAGCTGATAGACAAACCTGAAAACTGGAAAACGTTCTCTGGTGACAGTCCGCCGAGCCTACTCTATAATACGAATTGTGGCGGATGTCACCATATACATAAGAAGTGAGGATGCGACCACAAAAATTTTTAAAAACTTTTTTCGAAGGCACCGCAACTTTTTGCGAGCTGGGGCGTTTAATAGGATGTCACACGAAATACGGGGAATTGTGTAAAAAAGATTCACGAATTCTAGCACCTGTGATACACTAGGGATTGTTGCATTTACACAATACTGAATATACTAGAGTTTTCACACACAAAAAGCGAATCGATCCTGCGAAAGGAGGTGACACGCGCTTGCAGGATTCGGGCTCAAAAAAGAAAGATAGATTAAGTAAGAATATTCCCCAAGAACAATTTGTTTGTACTAGAGGAGGAGAACCCAAGGTTATGAAAAAGGTTGTTAACAGCGTACTGGCTAGTGCCCTTGCACTGACTGTTGCTCCAATGGTAGTGGGCGCAGAAGAAACAAACACAAACGCTCCAAAAATTGATGAAGGCCTTCAGAAGGTTGTAAATCGTCTGAACGCTCTGGGTGTTGTACAAGGTTATGGCGACGGCGACTTCAAAGTTGACCAAACCATCAACCGTAAAGAGTTTGCTACTTTGATCGTTCGTATCCGCGGACTGGAGCAAGGTGCAAAAATTGCTCAATTCCAAAGCACTTTCACTGACGTAAGCGCTGCTGACTGGTTCGCAGGTTACGTAAACGTAGCGTCCGGCCAAGACATCATCAAAGGCTTCCCGGATAAATCCTTCAGACCGAATAACGAAGTTACTTACGCTGAAGCTGTAACCATGATCGTTCGCGCTCTGGGTTATGAGACGTCAGTTCGCGGCGTATGGCCAAACAACATGATCGCAAAAGCTTCCGAGCTGAACATTGCGAAATCCATCACTAACCCTAACGTTGCAGCTACTCGCGGCGACATCTTCAAAATGCTCGACAACGCTCTCCGCGTAAAATTGATGGAGCAAATCGAGTACGGTACTAGTACTACATTCAACATCACTGACCAAACACTGCTGACTCGCTACATGAAAGTAGAAGTTCGCGACATGGAATGGGCTCGTGAGCAAAAGAACAGCTCCGACGATCTGCCGTTCGTAACGAACGTTCCAGTTATCGGCCTGGGCACGCTGAAAGCTAACGAAGTAACTCTGAACGGTAAAAACGCTGGTCTGGGTTCCAACGTTACTTACAAAGTAGCTGAAGGCATCAACCCGAACGACTACGCTGGTCAACACGTACAAGTGTGGCTCAAAAACGACAGCAGCAACACCATCGTTTGGATGGAAGGTTCTGAAGACGAAGAAGTTGTCCTGGATCGTCTGGACAAATTCCTTCTGGACGGTACTGAACTGAAAGATCCTGAAAAAATCAAGAACGACAGCGATGTAGCAGATCTTGAAATTGAAATGGAAGGAAACGGCAAAACTTACCGTTTCACCAAAAACTCCAAAGTAACTTACAACTTCAAACCAGAATCCAACACTTCCAGCGTTCTGAGAAAAGTAGCTGCAGACAATGTTAGCTTCAGCGCGAAAGTTGTTCTGGACAGCGCAGGCGACATCAGCTACATCCACGTAATTGACGACACAACGCTGAACAAAAACATTGAAGGCGTTAAATACGGTTCCAAAGTAATCGAGAAAATCGATGTTGACAAAAAGAAAATCACCAACCTGAACGGTGGCACTTTCACCAAACTGGATGGTCTGGATGAAGGCAAAGACTTCCTCGTATTCCGCGACAACAAGCCTGCAAAACTGGCTGACCTGAAACCAATGGACGTTTACAGCGTTTACTATGCTGACGGTAAAAAAGGCAAGATGCTGGTATTCGCAACTAGCACAGTGGTTGAAGGTAAAGTTGACAAAATCACGATCCGTAACGACGCTGACAACCGTCTGGTAATCGGTGACAAAACTTACCGTTTCCGTAAAGGAGCTACTTTCTCCGACAACGCTAACAAAGACATCACTGTACTGGAAGAAGGTACTTGGGACAAAGTCCGCAACCTGGATGGTGAAAACGTAAAACTGTACCTGGATGCAGCTGGTCGTATCCGCCACATCGAAACTGGCGACAACATCAGCGATCGTCGTTTCAAAGCAGTTGTTACTCGTGAAGCTGAGTACAACCGCGGTAAATGGGATTTTGCTGTAGTCGGTCAAAACGGTAAGAAATACGATATCGCGTTGAAACCTGACAAGATCATCGCGAAAGACGGTAAAGCTTACGACAAGAAAACCGATGCACATAAATCTGAAGACCAAATCAAAGAAGATTTCATCCCAAGCAAAGACAAGAGCAAACTGCTGCTTCTGGAAGTAACTGTAGATGCAAAAGGTGAACCAGAAAAAGTAAAAGTTCTTGACACTGTGATCCAAGGACCACTGGAAAAATCCGCTTGGTTCGATGCTGCAGACAAAGATGACGAAGCACTCGTTATCGGCAAAACTTCTTACCAAGTAAACAAAGATACAGCGATCTTCGATATGACTGGCGAAATCTCTGGCAAAACTAAAGTTCTGTCAAGTGCAGGTGTTGCGAAGTTCAAAGACATCGCTGAGAAGAAAGATCTGAAAGCATACTACTCCATCGACAAAGACGATGACGTAGAAGCAATCTTCGTTGTTGAAGGTAAAGGTCTGAGCAGCTCTGCTAAGTTCGGTCTGGTTCTCGACATGGGCAAGTCCGGCAAAGACACTATTCAACTCTTGACCAAAGACGATGACAACAAACTCGTTCGTAAAACATTTGATTTGGATGGCGGCGACTACGAAGACCTCAAAGATCTTGGTATCGCACGTGGTGACTTCATCGCATACCGTCTGAACAGCGATAACGAAGTAGTTGTCAACGATGTTGTTGAGATCGCAAACAAAGCACACTCAATTGAAGATGTAGAACTCTACGATGGCAATTTGTCAGATGTAAACATCGAGAAACTGAACGTTGCGAAAGTTTCTAGATACACTTCCAGCAAGATCTACTACGAGTACAAAGACGAGAATGGCAAAAAACAAGAAAAAACCTTCAACGTTAACAACAAGACAGCTTACATCGATGCGTATAACTTTGAAGAGGCTGACGGCGTAGATGAGGGTGACTTCATCATCCTGCTTGACTCCGATGAAAAAGGTTCCAACTTCGACTACGTTGTACGTGTAATTGACGAGAGCAGCTTCAAGAAAGAGTTCTCCAAAGATGAGCGTGCAGATATCGAAGCTCGCTTCCTTGGTTACAAGACAAAACCAGTAGATCCAGTAGATGATGTTGAGCTTGATGAAAAATCTCTTGAATCTGTAGCGAAAACGTCCCTTGGCGCATTTGGTGCTTACACTGTAAAAGGTAAAGGCGAAAAAGGCGCAAAAGTTGAAGTTTCCGTAACTGTAAATAACAAAGAGTACAAAGAAAGCAAAACAATTGGAAACGATGGTACTTTCAAAGTAGAAGTTCTGGGTCGTCCAGGCGCTACTGAGTACACCATCACCGTTTCCAAAGAAGGTAAAAAGACAGTCACTCTGACTCGTGAATTTGACGAAGTAGTAGAATAATAGCCCCGACGTTCTAGTGAACGAAAGGTTCCATTTCAACTACTTGTAACAAAAGTTTGCTAGGAATGACCTGGGGCAGGGGGAAGTCCCTCTGCCCCGTCATTCCATTAACAAACAGAGTTATTCTCAGATATGGGGAAACACACTCACCCAGATACAGACAACATGAGTGTTTCTCAAATACAAAAAACTCTATCAATATCTGGAGGGGTAGTACGTGAATAAAAAGTTGGCACTTTCTGTTCTTTCGACAGCAGTCCTCACTAGCATGGCCGCTTCTGCATTCGCTGCACCGAAAGGCGGATTTTATGTTGGTGGTAATGTAGACAAATATTATTCCGTTGAAGCTTTGACTGATAACTTTGATGTAGCTCTCGATGAGATCATCGAGAACGGTCTGCGTACTGTATATGTAGATTCAAACGGCAAAGCTGCAAACTTCGTGCAAGCAGTTTTCGCTGAGGATCTGAGTGCAGTTCTGAAAGACGCTACTCGCGACATGTTCGAAGACAACCCATACGCTGTAGTTGGTGACGCTGAAGGCAAAAAATGGAACCCAGCTGATGAAGACTGGACTACAACACCTGAAGTTCCTGGCGACTTGGTTGTTGAAAGTGTAAGTGCTATTACGAAAACGAAAGTTCAAGTGAAATTTAACAAAGCGGTTGATTCCGTTAAAGGTGAAAACTTCACTATTGCTGGTGCTGTAGTTGAATCAGCTAAGTTGGCTGAGGATAAGAAAACAGTCGAGTTAGCGGTAACCGGCTTGAAATACGAAACAGAATATACTGTTGTTGCCACAGACGTATTAGTTGATGGAAAAACAGTAGATCCTGTAGAAGCTAAATTCAAAACCCCTGCCGTAACAGACCTTTATGAATTAGAGCTGGAAACAAACGCTAAAGGTGATTCAATTCTGGCGGACGGCCTCGACAACCTGATTATTACCGCAAAGCTTAAAGACAAAGTTACCGGAGAAGTGGATAAAAATGCTGATAATGTATTGATTGCATTCAGTACCACTCGTGGTAACCTGGCAAATGATCGTGTAACTGTACAAGATGGAATCGCTCAAGTAGCGTTGACTTCCGAGCCTTCTGATTACGATGTTGTCGCCAAAGTAGATGCACAAATCATTGAGGCATCTGGGGACTACAAGGATCTGATTGGTAAAGTAGTTGGAACGAAGAATGTACACTTTAAACTGGATCTCAGTGATGTAGACCAAGACTCGCTTCCAGTTTTGCTCAATGTTACCTCTACTTCTGCTGATCGTGTAATAGCGTATTTCGATAAAGAAGTGACTGTTGCGGACTTTCTTGAATATGACAAAGCAAAAGACTTAGTCAAAGTCGAAAATGGAATTGCTGTGAAAAAAGAAAACGTAGATTTTAAAGTATCCCAAGATAACTTTAAAACTACAAAGAAAGTACTTGGCTTAAAGGTGTCGGATAAAAATCCAAAAGCGATCGAAATTATCCTTACAAAAGACGAGTACTTGGAGGATAACAAGGAAGTACAACTTGAGGTAACACATTTCAAAACTAGCACCGGGGATAAGGTAATCCAGAAAAGCTTCGTGTTAGTGGATACTCGTAAGCCTGAGGCTACGTTTGTGGAAGCAGAAAACTTAAACACTGTAGTTGTTAAATTCTCCAAACCGATTGATTCTGCAAAATATGCAGTTGATGGTGGATTAGTAGCCATTAAAGCTGCAGGTTTTGGCGAGTTTGACCCTGCAACACGTATTGATAAGCGCCATATCCTTACAGTTAAGACAGACGACTTTATGTCGCCAGGACTTCACTCTATTCAGCTTTCTGCAATCAAGGATTTTGCTGGTATAACCGACCCGAATAACATCTCTGCTAACCAGTCGTTGAACTTTACAGTTTATGCAGATGAAACAGTACCAAACGCAAAAGTATCTGTGGAATCTCCAGAACAATTCCGGGTTAATTTCAACAAGGCGATTGTAGGTCTGGAAAAAGTTGAAGGACAAGATAAACCTAAAGTAGTGGAAAAACTCTCTGATAAACAGGTTCACTTCCAAGTTCTAGACAAAAACGGAAACTGGGTAACAATTAAGTCCGGGGAAGTTAACGAATTCTTAAATGAGAAATATCCTGGCAAAGATAAAGACGGTAATCAAATTTTACCGGAGCTTGAAATCCACAAAATAACCGATTCTGAGTATGTATTTGAGTTAAAAGCAGACTGGACTAGAAGCTACGATACAGAAGCAACCAAAAAGAATTACTACAATGATCAATATCGTCTGTTTATTCCTGCTGGAAGTATTCGGTATGAGGGTAATGGAAAGACAAACGAGGAGATTAGCTTGCTCCTGAATGATCCAATTATGAAAGCTCCTGATTCTAAGAGTCCAGAGATTAAAGGTATCACGCAAGTTGGTAAAGATGTCTTCCACGTCGAGATGACTAAACCGGTTAAATTGGGACCAGATATTGTTGGAGAACCGAATACACCACCCCAAGGCAAAGAGACACCTATTCCTACTGCTGAATTCGTCGGTAAAAACAAAGATGGTGAGTATGTCACCATCAGAGGTATTATTGACGGTTACGCCACAGACGATCATAAGGACACAGTGATCATTGCAAAAGTAGATAAGAATCAGGGTAAATCCATTCAAGAAGTTGTTGACGAAGGTGGAGATGTGAATTGGGAGATCATCGTCCGCTCAATCTCGGATGATGTCGGTAATACTGCCGCTACGTTGACACAAAAATTCAAAGTTACACCAAGTGAAGCTGTTGAAGAAAACTTCCGAGTTGCAACCAATGGTATCAAGGGTTACCTGAATGAAGCTCAAGACGATACAATTGAGATTGTATTTACATCAGAGGTAAAAACCACTGGTACCGTCGGTAATGCTTTGAGTCCTTCAAACTATACTGTAAACGGGGTTACATTACCAAAAGATACCCTCATTACGTTTACTGAAGCTGGCAAAAAGGATCCAGACAAACGAAAAATTACAATTCACCTGCCGGACGGAACACTCTCGGCAAAATACAGCAATGTAATTACATTGTCCAAATACCTTGAGTCAAATAAAGGACTTAAGTTGTCGGGTGATTATAGCTTCACCTTCTATGTAGAAGAAAAAATTGCAACTAATGCCTTAGATGCAATTAACAGCGGAACTTACACTGCTGATGATTTAACTAAAGCGGGTGTAACCAAAGTTGATGCAACGAAATTTGCTGATTACAAAGCGGCAATTGATGCAGCTAGGGCTGAAAAAGGGAAAGCTTTGACACTGGCAGAAGTTCAGGCTGAGGTTGACAAGGTAAACACTCCTGCGGTAGATCCAGCAGAAGAAGCACTGAAAGCAATCAACAGCGGAACTTACACTGCTAAAGATCTGAAAGATGCTGGTGTAAATAATGTCGAAGATGCAAAATTCGATGATTACAAAACAGCTATCGATGCAGCAAAAGCAGCTAAAAAAGATGATCTGACACTGGCAGAAGTTCAGGCTGAGGTTGATAAGGTAAACATCCCGGCACCAACTAATAAAGTGCCAGAAGCTAAACAAGACATCGACCAAGACGCAACAGTAGGAACTGATTTGGAGCTTACTGTAGATAATCTTGCTACAGATGCAGATGGAGACACTCTTAGCTTCGTTGCAGATTCCTCTTCCTCCGATGCTGAAGATGTAGCTACTGTAAAGATTGAAAACGGCAAATTGGTTATCACTCCTGTAAAAGCTGGAGAAGCTACCATCTCTGTGAAAGTTACCGATGGTAAGGAAGAAGTTACTGTAAGCTTTAAAGTGACTGTTGAAAATGCAGCAACTAATAAAGTGCCAGAAGCTAAACAAGACATCGACCAAGACGCAACAGTAGGAACTGATTTGGAGCTTACTGTAGATAATCTTGCTACAGATGCAGATGGAGACACTCTTAGCTTCGTTGCAGATTCCTCTTCCTCCAATGCTGAAGATGTAGCTACTGTAAAGATTGAAAACGGCAAATTGGTTATCACTCCTGTAAAAGCTGGAGAAGCTACCATCTCTGTGAAAGTTACCGATGGTAAGGAAGAAGTTACTGTAAGCTTTAAAGTGACTGTTGAAAATGCAGCAACTAATAAAGTGCCAGAAGCTAAACAAGACATCGACCAAGACGCAACAGTAGGAACTGATTTGGAGCTTACTGTAGATAATCTTGCTACAGATGAAGATGGAGACACTCTTAGCTTCGTTGCAGATTCCTCTTCCTCCAATGCTGAAGATGTAGCTACTGTAAAGATTGAAAACGGCAAATTGGTTATCACTCCTGTAAAAGCTGGAGAAGCTACCATCTCTGTGAAAGTTACCGATGGTAAGGAAGAAGTTACTGTAAGCTTTAAAGTGACTGTTGAAAATGCAGCAACTAATAAAGTGCCAGAAGCTAAACAAGACATCGACCAAGACGCAACAGTAGGAACTGATTTGGAGCTTACTGTAGATAATCTTGCTACAGATGCAGATGGAGACACTCTTAGCTTCGTTGCAGATTCCTCTTCCTCCGATGCTGAAGATGTAGCTACTGTAAAGATTGAAAACGGCAAATTGGTTATCACTCCTGTAAAAGCTGGAGAAGCTACCATCTCTGTGAAAGTTACCGATGGTAAGGAAGAAGTTACTGTAAGCTTTAAAGTGACTGTTGAAAATGCAGCAACTAATAAAGTGCCAGAAGCTAAACAAGACATCGACCAAGACGCAACAGTAGGAACTGATTTGGAGCTTACTGTAGATAATCTTGCTACAGATGCAGATGGAGACACTCTTAGCTTCGTTGCAGATTCCTCTTCCTCCGATGCTGAAGATGTAGCTACTGTAAAGATTGAAAACGGCAAATTGGTTATCACTCCTGTAAAAGCTGGAGAAGCTACCATCTCTGTGAAAGTTACCGATGGTAAGGAAGAAGTTACTGTAAGCTTTAAAGTTACCGTTCAATAACTACGAAACGTCACTTCATAAACTCATCTGAGTGAAAGAAGTGGAGAAGGCCCCCAGGCAAGCATACCCTGCTACGTCCAGGGGGCTTTTCTCTAACTGTCTTGTCAAATCGATTGGTGCAATCCCAATCCGCGATAACAGCCAAGCAATCGCGTGCCTAATCCTCCTGCACGCTAGCGGTCCTAATCAACCAACGGCGTGAAGTCAGGTGAAGTCGTACTTGTGCAAAAGCAAGGCGGGGCTCCTTAAAAGCTGGCTATGGTCAGGAGACGAATCCATGTTGACCCAATACGAGGTAGCTGTTGTCAGGTAAGAAGCGCTAGGGGTTTGGCAACAGCCGGTGTACGTGAGATCGTACAGACGAAATAGGAACAATTCAGGCTGTTAAACCTGTTTTTCTCGTATTGTATAGTGGAGACCTACGGTCAGCAAAAGAAGGGATAGACAAGGCGGAACGTTTGAAGTCTTATCAGAAGAGGTGGGTTAGCACCAGAGAGGCTGATAAAATGGCGGCGGGTTCGTAGTAGTGATGATGGCTTGCCGTTCGTACCCGTAGTGGCAACACAGGCGGGGAGGAGAAAACTGGCCGGAGCGAAGGGACCCAGTCAGCGGATAAGAGGATACGAGAACTTACAATGGGCGTTGTAATTTCTCGAAAACCAATCAGGACTGCTGATTCTGCGGAATCGGCAGTTCTATTGGTGTTTTTGTAGCCTGGAACGTAAGTTCCACGGAATTTTTCCCTTTAACTCGCTGCAAAAACCTTCATAAGCTCACTGAAAAAACCTAACGATCACACGTTGAAAAGTTACAATACATACCAGTCAATAAAACTACGATGTTTGCTTCTTGGAACTCTCACTAAAGAATATAAAAACTGCAGTCAGAAGCCCTCTTCCCCGCCCACGTTTTCCCTTTCCCCTCACTTTTTTCTTCACGCCATCCCAGCCGTAATGACCGTAAAATCAAACATATATTATTCCCTTGATCTCGGATAGAAAGGAGGTTCCAGCAGGAGTGTCGAACACGCATTCCAGTGGTATAATGGGAGTACAGACAACGGACGGAGAAGGGAGAGTGATGACGTGACCAAACTAATGGACTTGAAGATCGACTTCGCGTTCAAGCAGGTGTTTGGCAAAGAGGGAAACGAACCGATTCTCCTTGCCTTTCTGAATGCCGCGCTCCAATTGCCGAAGGAAAAGCGGCTCTCTTCGGTGGAAATCCTCAATCCGGAAATCAATCGGGAACATATCGAGGATAAGGCATCCGTGCTGGATATCCACGCCAAGACAGAGCAGGGCGAACACGTGAACATCGAGATTCAGCTGGCAAACAAGTTTGACATGGAAAAGCGCACCCTGTACTACTGGTCACGCATCTACTCGGCTCAAATGAAAAAGGGGATGCCGTACACCGATTTGGCGAAAACGATCACGATCAACATCCTAAATTTTCGTTTTCTTCAGGAGACGGAGAGGTTCCACACCACCTTTCACCTCTACGAGGATCAGGAGCAGTTTCCTTTAACTGACGTGATCGAGATTCATTTCATGGAAATTCCAAAGCTGATGGACAAGTGGGAGCAGCGTGCAGTGAATCCGCACGACAATGAATTGGAAAGATGGCTGCTGCTGTTGGAGGCAGACGATGATGAAGAAATTCGCAAAGAATTGGAGGCGATTGCGATGAGAGATCCGGTGATGAAGCGGGCGTTCGACGAATGGGAAGACCTGAGTCGCGACGAGAAGAAATGGGTGGAGTACGAATCCCGTCGGAAGGCGATTTTGGATGAGATGGCGGCTGTGCGGGAAGCAGAGATTCGGCAGCAGAGAGCCAGAGAAGAGGGCTTGGCGGAAGGTCGAACGGAAGGAGAGCGGCAAAAGGCAACGGAAATCGCTAGAGAGATGCTTGCCGAAGGCGACAGTCTTGAACGTGTTGCCAAGCTGACCAAACTCCCCCTAGCGGAAATCGAAAAACTGAAAGACCAGCTACACTAGCTAAAGTGCAATACGAATCACAAACCGCCTTGTGTCCAATGAATGGATGCAGGGCATTTTTTCGTTTCAGGAGGTGTTTCCAATGGACGTCATTCAGCAGTTCGAAGAGTACCTTGTTGAGAACGGGATCGCCCCGAAAACCATCGAATCCTACGTGGGCGACGTCAGGGCGTTTTGTGCGTTCCTGCGGGAGATGGGGGTGGATCAGCCGACCGATCTAAAACGCTTCTACGTCTCCAGCTACAAGAGCAGGCTCGCCGACAGCAAGTACGCGGTGGCGACCATCAACAAAAAGATCAACTCCCTGCAGGCGTTCAACCTCTTCCTGATCGATCGCAAGTTGACCACGGAGCAGGTCGTCACGCTGCGTAAAGACAGGATCAAGGTGGCCGCCGGAAGCGAGGGAGAAGTCGAGGTGTTCAGCGAGCAGGAAGTCAATCAGCTTCTGTTTTTCGTTCAGGATAGGACGAAGGTCACCTTGCGGAACCATCTCATCGTTTGGCTGCTTTTGTACACGGGCGTTCGGGTGAGCGAACTGTGCGGCATCCGGCTCGGTGACATCGACTACCTAACCAACACGCTGAGAGTGACGGGCAAAGGAGGGAAGTACCGAGAAATTCCGCTTCGCCCCGATCTGGTGGATCTCATCAAGGAGTACGTCAGGACGGAACGGCAGCAGAGCAAGCATCGGGAGAGCCCGTTTCTTCTCGTCAGCCAGCGAGCGGAGAAAATGCATAAAGACGCGGTGAACACGATGCTGGAGGGCTTGGAGAAGCGCCTTGGCTTCCGCATCTACCCTCACAAGTTCCGGCACACCTTCTGCACGAGGCTGCTCCAGAAAAACGTGCCCCTGACGACGGTGAGCAAACTGGCCGGACATGCGCACATTCAAACAACCGCTCATTTCTACATCAACACGAGCAAAGAAGAAAAGGAACGTGCGGTGAATCTACTGTAGAAAGGAGATACAAACGTGAATTCAGTACGGGAAGAATACGAAGCGTTGATTTTGCGGGAAGACGGCGTGGTTCGGAGCGTCCAAACATGCGAACGAGCCCTGTTCCTGCTGGTGGACGAATTGGTCTACAGGGAGAGCGAAAGCTCCTGCCTGGAGACAGCGGAGGCGATCTGCGAGGCGATCCGGCAGAAAGAAGAAGAATTGCGCAAGCAATGGCACCGGATCAGATGGGAAAAGGCGCGTCTGGCCAGCCAGTTCCCGGACAGACAAGCGAAAGCGGAGGTGAGATGACATTCATCGCTCACTTCCGCTTTTCTTCTTCCCAGCTAAAGACGGTTTTCATGAGTGCCAGCACCAGCGAATGGTCGGCAACGGGACGTTCAGACAGCAGCATGACGATCTTTCCGAGCTCCGTTTCGGGGCCGAGCGGATCGACGGAGTGGAACAGCTGCTCTAAAGGAATGCCGAGACTGCGGGCGATCTTGGAGAGACTTTCAATCGTCAGGTTCTTCTCTCCCCGCTCGATCTGGCCGACATAGTTCGTGTGCAGGCCGGAACGTTCGCCGAGCTGTTCCTGGCTTAGGCCCTTGTCCATACGAAGAGTGCGAATCCGCTCGCCCAATCTCTTCGCCAGTTGTTTGGTGTTCGCTTCCATTCAACCCCACCTCACCACAAGCGTACAGGAGGCAGTTTGGTAGTAACACACACTATAGATGTTAGTTGACTATCAGATAACACCTATAGGATAATATAGGAAGATTCTACTAAATCCGACTCATTCTTTTACTTTTTGACAGACAAAAGGCACTAAAAATGGCGGAAGTTCGACATGAAGGGGGGAAACACAGAGATGCGAAGCGCGAAATTCCTAGAAGAAAATCCGTTGACGGATAATGTGCTCGATTTTGAAGAAGTGCTAGGGTTTGTCATTATGGCTTCTACCAATCTTGGCATAGAAAAAAACCATGCGGATCATCTTGTGAAAGAAATGGCGTTGGTGGCGGAAGCGGCCTCTGCCCTGATTGCCGAAGAAACGTACATCGATCCAGCCTTCAAAAAAGACGGACTGATGAGCTTGTCGAAATGGTCGATCGCTAAGGCGAAGCTCAATCAACCCATTGATCGTCGGGAAAAATTCTCTCTCATGGGCGAAGGTCGCTTGAGTGAAGTCATGGTAACGGAGATACAAGCGGTAGGATATATGATGCTGGCAGCCAAGAATCTAAACTTTTTGCATCAACAGATCACGTACCTGGAAATGGAAATGCACTACCTCCTTGTCACGGTAGACCCGGATCAGGCTTACGCTACGTTCCTTGACTTTTTAGAAGAATAAACCAATATGAGGAGAGGAAATCACAATTATGTTTACACTCATTGTCGTGCTTGTCATTGCTTTTATCTTTTTCAGAATCATCCACCGAATTTTTGACATTACTTACTTTGGCGGAAAGGCCCTTTTCACCATGATTCTCGGCTGTCTCGTAGCGGCGTACATGCTCGTGGAATTCCTGTTTTTATGATAAGCTAACTAATCCACTTTCAAATACCAATTGATAGCAGTTGTTCAAAACCAATCGTAAAAGCGAGAGGCATCTTCCCTAACGAAAACGGGAAGGTGCCTTTTCTGTTTGAGGAGGAACGGAACCATGCGGACGATCAAAACCATTCAGGACGTAAGGCTACTGCGGGAAGCGAGAGTGTTTTCCGACGCCTTCGCCGCGTACTTGGAAGAAGAGTTTTTGGCCCTGAAAGAAGCTTTTGACTTCGACGGTTTGGAGGAAGAATTCACGCTCGACATGCACGGCTACATGGTCGTGTTGGAGAAAGGCGACAATCTGCGCGATCTGTCCGTCGTGGGACTGGATCGCAATCAAAACGGTTTGCTGGGATGCCTGCCGGAGTTTGTGGAAAAGGTGGAACGAAACGGCGAGCACTGGTACAAGGTCGTGGTCATCTACACCAACGAGTACGGAATGTCGTTTCTCCTACCGCTTGAATCCGTAGCGGACGATGAGCAGGCCATAGCTTGGCTAGAGGATCAGGTCGAGCGTGATGCCATTTTACTAAACTACTAATGGGAGGAAATCACATGAACGATAAAACCGCAACAAAAGCAGGGCATCAACCTGCCAAACGAGTCAACATCGTCTCGGTAAAGATGGTGCGGGAGTCAAGCCTGCTGTACCCGCAGAGAAGAATTCGCATGGCGAAAGATGCCGTTGGGCTCTTCCGGAAGTTTTTGGAGGAAACGGATCGGGAACAGTTTTTCCTGCTGTGCCTGTCGACCAAAAACGAGCCGGTTGCCATTCACACGGTTTCGGTGGGCTCCCTGGACGCGAGCATCGTACATCCCAGAGAAGTCTTTAAGGCCGCTGTTTTGGCGAACGCCGCTTCCGTCATCGTGGCGCACAACCATCCTTCCGGCGACCCTACGCCGAGCAGGGAAGACATTGAAGTGACACGGAGGCTTCAGGAGGCGGGCGAGCTGCTGGGCATTCCGGTGCTGGATCACATCGTTGTAGGAATGGAAGGCTCATTTTGCAGCCTGAAAGAAAAGGGGTACATGTAAAGATGGTAGAGCGGAAATTGTTTTCTTCAGACAGATACGTGACACGCGGGGTCAATGAAGCTATTCCCTTTGAACTGCAACAGATGTTGTGGAGCATTCTGGAGAAACGGCAGGAACGCGGTGATCAGCTCGATCATCTCCAAATTTTCGAACTCTCCGCCGAGTGGGTGGACGGAGAGCCGTTGCAGAAGGTCTTGAACCGACAGGAGCAGCCTTTCCATGAAGAAGTGTTTTTCGTCGACCATACCGAAAATCTGGCGATCGGCGTAACGGTTTGGATCATTGATTCCGGTACTTACAGTACGGCCTTGCTGCCCGAAGAATATTGAAAGTGGTGACAAGTTGAACATGGGGATCATCTTTGCTGCCTTGCGATAACTCTTGAGCCACAAGATAGAATCGGAAAGGAGGTGCCTGGACTGAATCCAATTCTGAAAGAGATCATCTGGCTCATCGTGAAACTGGTGCTGGAAGGAATGAGTCGCGAGAGGGCCATTACCACAGTGGCAAAAGAAAGAGGACTCGATGCGGAGAAGCTTCGGAGAAAATTTCTGTAGAAATTTAGCAGGGTGACTTGATCATTTGGGCAGGCGACGGTTTGCCCATTTTTTTTTTTTGCTTCCACACGCAGAGGAACAGTCTGATAAAAGTCGACATTCACGACGACTTTTGCATCGACCTGAAAAACGGAGGGATGAAAGATGTTTGAACGACATACTGGAAATTTGCCCCTGACAGAAGCACAAAAGCGAAGTGGTCGGGATTTGATTACGCATGGCATTAGCTGGAGTTCAGTACCCGGACATGCAGATGTAAACGGCGATGATTCGGAAATCGAGTTCGGCTGGGAAGAAGACGGCGAAGTGGAAACAGCGGACGAAATTTCCTCCCGGCACCCGGCTACAGGGCAGCACGGACAGGCTAGTTCGGATCGACCGTTCTCAAAAATCGGCGATTTTCGTTTGCCCGACCATCCATACCCTGGCTTGCGCAAAAGACCGGAATTCGATGAACAGCACAAGAAGCTGACCATTTATGTGGATCGGGAACTGATGGGAACGCTTCACAAGCTGAAAAAACAAAGGTACTTTCGGAGCTACAGCTGGCTGATCACCGAGGCCATCCAGTTTTACCTGCGAGAGAAGCGGGAAGATAACGAAATCAACAAGTAGAAAAGAAAATGTGAAATCTTAGAAAAAGAGGGTTGATAGGAAAGGAAACATCTGCTAGAATAACTACTAAAGTTGAATACCCCACATTGGAAGCCTCTGCTGGAACGGCCACCGAGCCAATTCCGCGTGCAAGCTAACTCAAGTCAGTAAGCCGGACAATAACCGCGTGTGAAGTCCGTATCTAGACGCCAAGCAACAAGGGGAATCTTTGAAAGAGCATTACTTGCTCTAGGTCTATTTGGCCTATTCAAAAAGATTCTTGTTGTTGAAGGGCGTCTTTTTTCTTTGCCAAAAAGCGCCCGAGCATCGGGGGGACAGTTACAAGCTGTCCAATAAGCATTCAACTGAATCCGTTGCACGAAAGGAGGATCAGTTGGCATGTCACTTTCTTCGGTGTAGTGCCCCTGGGCAGGTACCTTGTCGGAGACGCATCAAACGCAGTTGTCTCAAGGGTTCGCGGCGACCGACCCTTGAGACCCTTCCAAAACCGAGAGAAGTAGTTCGGGTTTGAAGAGAAAAGACATAGGTTCTTTTCCGTACACGGTATCGCCGCTAGTATCGCAGGTTCGGAGCTTTGTTTCTGGGTAAGGGTTGTTATCCGTTTTGACTGGCTTGATCAGGATGGAGAATCCTTGGTCTTGTGGCGGGCCGGTTGACGCTCTCAAAATGATGCGGATCACCGCAAATACTTGTAAAGGGGATTCTCAAATGGCAAACCGTATGAATGCACAATCTGAATTGGACTATGTAAGCAATCTATCCATTGAGACGGTTTGGATGGTTTATCCAAACAATGAGGAAGTTGAGCGAAGCTATCCCGAGGGGTTAGACGGGATGTCCACGGCTTTTCACGTCAGACACGATGTTTATTACGAGAAACTGCGCAATGACGACCTTCCCCTGTTCGATGGGACGATACCGTCGGTTCAAGTTTTTGAGTCAGTTGGCGAGCTGGGTACCTCTTTCACCGCCAGGTGGAGTCTGCGGGGAAATGTAGGCTTTCAGACAAAAAGACATCGGGCAAGCTTCCTCAAGAAATTGGAGACAAAAGTCCGTCATCTCATGTGCTTCGATGTGATGGAATGCGACTTTTCCCTGAAAGAAACCATTGGCCAGTTACTTCAACTCTACATTGATGATGTTTTGAAAGAGGAGAACCTGCTCAATCAGCCTGTTACAGACAAAAGATATGATTGGTGGTTGGTTTCTGCGGATGATCCACCTTTACTCACCACTCTATCCTCTCATTAGAACACGAATTTGGTGACTGACGATCAGATCATGGCTGGTCAACACGTTCAATCAAGCTGCACAAAAACAAAGTGAAGGAGCATGTACACATGGAAAACATGATCAATACTGAATTGGATATGGACATCGAAGATATTGAAACTATTGAAGACGTTGAAGAAGTAGCAGAAGTAGAAGAAGTAGCAGAAGTAGAAGAAGTTGCTGATTCCGGCGACGATTTTGATCAGGATGAATCGGATGACGATCATGAAGACGTAGATTTGTCTGATATTACTCCGTCCGTATGCAATCAGCAAGACAGATCGGTCGGAAAAGCAGGAGTAATGTCGATTGTTAATTCCCAAAACGGTATGAGAGTCGCGCTCAGTAAGGAGCTTATGGAGCGGCTTCAGCATCCTAAAACCGTTCAAATCGGATTCGGTGAGGATCGGATCGCCGTTTCAGTGTATCTCGGGGATCAATTTACTTCTTACTCTATGAGAGAAAGCGGTACGAAGCACATTATCTACCGAAGCGAGCTGGTTAAACAAATTACCGATCGTTACGAACTGGACTTTAGCAACCGTACGTCCATTACCTTCTCCGATGTTACTTACAAAGGGCGGGGGAAAAATACGGTCGCCTTCATTCATGTGAAGGAGTAATAGTGCCGCGAGCAGTGGGAGGGGGGCTCCCTCTCCCAGCTATACACAAATTTCTGAGATGAGACAAGGAGGATCAACAAATGAACTTTGATCAATTTCCCAAAACAAACCGCCAAAAAATTAACCGTACCAATGACGTCACGGATTTTGACCTGGATCTGGATACGGATATGGAAGTGGATACAGAGGTCACCGGGGATTCAGACCTCGATGAAGATACTCTCGATTTTGATCAGGAGCCAGCAGAGGTATCCTTACCTGCCCGTGAGGTGGATGACTCGGACGGACAATCCCTGCCGATTCCTGCATCGGTACCGCTGTCTAAAAAGAAAACGAAGTCCAACTGGCCCCATTCATCTGGCGAGTTTCGTTACGGGGAATTTGTGGGGCGTGGCACTGACTTGTTTATATTGAAAAAGGACAAGAGTGGAAAATTGAAGGAAAAGCGGTTTGCAAATTTGGTGTTTATCAAAGAAACCCAACAGAACATTGACGATGGGATGTACCAGATCGTATTACGATATTGGTTTATAGATCAGTGGCATGAGTTGAAGATAAAGAGATCCCAGCTTCAAGTCAACGAATTAACGAAATTACTCGATTATGGTGTGGATGTACCCAACCATAAAGTCCGTCACATTGCAAAATTCTTATCTTTACATGAGGATGCCGCACCATTAAAGAAAGTTCACAAGAAGCTTGGGTGGGCCAAACACGATGGGGCTTTGGTTTATAAACATCAGAAGATGATAGGCTCCAATCTCCCGTATTCCTCTGAATATGTTGATGATCTATCGCTTCAAAAAGGAACGTATGCGGGGTGGAAGCAAGTCATTGAGCAAGAAGTGCTGGGATATATCCCCCTCGAATTTGCGCTAGTTTGCGGTTTTGCTTCCCCTCTGATTTCTCTCATTGCCCGGTTCATCGATATCGAGGTGCTAATGTTTCATATCTTTGGCGATTCTAGTCAAGGGAAGACGTCTGCTTTGCGGGTCTTTATCTCTCCGTTTGCCCTTCCTTCCAAACAGGAAGGGGGGCTCATCCTCCAATGGCACGGCACATTAAACGGGTTGGTTGCCCAGATTAAGGAAAAGCATGGTATACCTATCACATTAGACGAAGCATCCATGAATCGAATGAATAACTTCACTGAATTTTTGTATCTTTTGGCCGAGGGACGCGAGAAAGCACGGATGACCAAAGAGGTTGAGGAGCGTAAACGTGAATCTTGGAGCGGCATCGTGTTTTCGACTGCGGAACACTCGCTGAAAGCTAAATCGAACCAAAATGCCGGGCTTTCGGTTCGGTTACAGGAAATCGGGAATATAAAGTGGACAACTTCCCCAGATAATGCAAAAAAAATCAAAGAAGGACTGTTTGAACACTACGGTCATGCAGGACCCAGGTTTGTTGAATATCTTCTACGTAAAGGCAAGGACGACATCATTGAACGATGGAAGAAATGGTCGACGATTTGCTGCGAAAAAATGGAATACAAAGACGGCTTGTCGGCACGTATCGCAGACCGATTTGCGCTCATCCTCGCTACGGCTGAATTGATGAATGAATTGTTTGATTTTCAGGTAAACATCGACGGCATTCTGGCGTTCTTGCTGAAAATGGATCAGGAGAATATCGAAAGTCGTGATCTCGGCGAGCGGGCGTACCAGTATCTGAAGCAAAAGGTCGTTGAATATCAGGCGCATTTTATCATGGATGGGGCTCCCCCCAGTCGAGATTGCATGGGGAGAATTACTCGTCATCCTGGCAAAGGGGTCGAAGTCGAGATTATGAAAGAGCCATTTCGCAGGCTAATTCATGAAGGTGGATTCGACGACAGTTCTGTGGTGCTTCAAAGCATGAAAGCAAAAGGTTATATGGATCACGAAGAAAAAAAGCTGACAAGAAAACGGAAAATTGAACCCGATAAACCACGCATCGATGTACACATTTTCTTGTTTGACGATTCTTTGCTGGAGATGCTGAAAAGGGAACCACTCCCCTCCTCATTTGTTACCAGCAAAACGAAGCCAGTCGGTAAACGACGTTTGGATGATGCCGAGGATTACACAGAGGTAAATGTGGCGGATCTGGATTAACTGGAGCCATGTCGGGACGCGTCCCACTACCCTGACCCGTCCGGTGACGTGCAGGTTTGATGTCTTCCAAGGGTTTTGTTTCCCTGACCCACTCGACCCACCTTGTTTGCGAGTGTCATTGAAAAAAAGATCCCAAAGCACGTTCTCGTTCGGTTTGGAAAGATCCCGTACCTGTAAAGATCCCACAAGATGAGCGAGACAGCCTTGGGCGGTTGGTTTCCAGCGGAAAAAAACAGATTGGAAAAGAGCATTTCACTTCAGACAAAATTTGCAAAAAAATGTATGTTTATCTGAAAAAAAGATTGGGTCTCCTGGGTCGCGGGTTGTCTTTCCTTGACAGGCAAGGCTTTCGCCGCGACCCAGAGTGGGTCGATGGGGTGGGTCGCGTCCCACAAAAAACGTCTTGAAATCTTTTACAGTTAGATATTATTCCTATGAAGAATATAAAGGGAGAGTGACATGATGTACCTGTTTACTGAAGTCGTCCAGAAATTTCTCCAGCACATGCAAGCGATTGAGCGGAGTCCTGAAACAATCAGTGGCTACTCCAAAGATTTAGAGATGTTTACTCGTTTTATGGAAAAAAGGTACAACGGGGCTTTTTACATCGAGGAGGTGAAGGTTAGTGACTTGGAGTCGTTCCTGGAGCAATTGCAAAAGCAAGGGCAAGCACCAGCTAGCCGTTCAAGAAGATTGTACACGCTTCGTTCATTCTTTGACTATGCCTACAAGAAGGAGTTTGTGAAGCGGAATATAGCGCTTTCTGTGGAACCGCCAAAGTTACAGCAAAAGGAGCGGACGCATCTGTCTGAATCCGAAGTCATGCAACTGGTCGATGCGATTGAACACCCGCTTATCAAACTTGTAGTCTTGACCTTGTACTACACAGGGCTGCGTATTTCTGAATGTCTGAATTTGACGTTAGACACAGTAGATTTAGACGAGAAGAGGATTCGTGTCATTGCGGGAAAAGGGAACAAGGATCGTACCGTTCCGATCTCGGACAAGCTACTTCCCTTATTGGTCGAATATGTTAAAAAGCAGCGGCCAAAGGTATCGTCCAATTACTTCTTTGCCACAGGCAAGACGGGAATGCTTTCTCCGGTATATGTGAACAGGGTGCTTGGCGAAACTGTTACCAAACTGAAGTGGAAAAAGAAAGTGACGGCACACATCCTGCGACATAGCTTTGCCAGCCAACTGGTGAAGAAGGAAGTGAACCTGGTCAAAATCCAGAAGCTGTTGGGGCATTCATCATTGAAAGTGACCAGTATTTATACGCACAGCAACATTGAGGAACTGTGCGAAGCAGTTAATGTATTGTAGGTAAGCCTGCTAGACGGGGCCCTCAGCCCCGTCCTTTTTTCCAGCATGTAATTTTCACTATATAATAAGGAAAGGATGCGTGTTGCATGTCATTACCAGAGGATAAAAAACCAGTTTACGACGAACGAGTGAACGCAATCTTGCGTGGATTGGCGGAAGGAAAGTCCAGGGATGAATTGGCCGCAGAGTTCGGGTACAAAAACTACAAGTCACTGGACATTTACATGAGGCGCAAAAACTTTATTTGGGATAGGGTCAAACAGACGTACGTCCCAGAGTTTAGTCGTGTGGATGTAAAGTCAATCCATTCAGCGATTGCTTCGTCACCGAAGGTAGCTAGTGTACTTTCCTTCTTTGAGAAGGAAGGTGCTGATCCAGTGGTAATCGCAAAGCAACTGGGCTTTTCTGACCATCGGGAAATGGCGGACTACATGAAGGGTAAAGGGTACGAGTGGTCGACGGATAAGAAAAATTATGTTCAAAAGATTGGGCTCATTGAAGAAACTGGTGTCATTAATCGCGGACAAACAATGGTCGTATCAGGGGAAGCTGGGACTGGAGTTGAACCACCGATGGGTGTATCTAGTTACGATCAGGATGCCGGGGAAGTGGATTTCACTCGTTTTCTTCCACTTCTTGAGTTGATGGAGAGAAACAAGGAAAAGCTGTTTCGATTAATCCTGCCCGGCCCTAATGGAGCAAAGCTACCAAGATACATGGTTCCTGGGATACTTACGTCAAAAACGATTCACGTACCAAATACGTTGGACAATCTGGTCAAGGAGTATGCGAAGGAGAAAAACATCAATCAACGCGACGTTTTTGAAGTGGCTTTGATTGACTTCTTTCGACGGTACGGGTACGAGCGGGAGATTGACACGCTACTAGGGGAAAGGTGAGGACTGTGGGAAGCGGCAGCGCTGTTCGAAGAGGTTCGAGGTTGCCGTTTTCTTTTTTTCTTCGAGCGTGAGGCGAAAAACAACGAGTGGGAGATGCTCTACAAAAAACGAGCAACATGGGACTTGTTGGCCAAGACAACGAGCAAACCCCTTGGGTTGCTTGGGGAGCGCCTCTCTTTTTGTGAAAATGGGGTGGAAAACTGTCTTTGGGAAATGGTTGATTCCACTTTCTCGTGGTTTCCTTTCTTTTGCAACTTGGTGACTCCATTTTCTATCGTTCTACAAATGGTTGTGCAACACGTTTTGCAAAATCCTTGAGCCGCTTGAGGTTTGTTTCTGAAAATTCCGCCAAATTTCCAGGTTGGGGTTGTGCTATTACGAAAACGAAAGTTCAAGTGAAATTTAACAAAGCGGTTGATTCCGTTAAAGGTGAAAACTTCACTATTGCTGGTGCTGTAGTTGAATCAGCTAAGTTGGCTGAGGATAAGAAAACAGTTGAGTTAGCGGTAACCGGCTTGAAATACGAAACGGAATATACTGTTGTTGCCACAGACGTATTAGTTGATGGAAAAACAGTAGATCCTGTAGAAGCTAAATTCAAAACCCCTGCCATAACAGACCTTTACGAATTGGAGTTGGAAACAAACGCTAAAGGTGATTCAATTCTGGCAGACGGCCTCGACAACCTGATTATTACCGCAAAGCTTAAAGACAAAGTTACCGGTGAAGTGGATAAAAATGCTGATAATGTACTGATTGCATTCAGTACCACTCGTGGTAACCTGGCGAATGATCGTGTAACCGTACAAGATGGAATCGCTCAAGTAGCGTTGACTTCCGAGCCTTCCGATTACGATGTTGTCGCCAAAGTAGATGCACAAATCATTGAGGCATCTGGTGACTACAAGGATCTGATTGGTAAAGTAGTTGGAACGAAGAATGTACACTTTAAACTGGATCTTAGTGATGTAGACCAAGACTCACTTCCAGTTTTGCTCAATGTTACTTCTACTTCTGCTGATCGTGTAATAGCGTATTTCGATAAAGAAGTGACTGTTGCGGACTTTCTTGAATATGACAAAGCTAAAGACTTAGTCAAAGTCGAAGATGGAATTGCTGTGAAAAAAGAAAACGTAGATTTTAAAGTATCCCAAGATAACTTTAAAACTACAAAGAAAGTACTTGGCTTAAAAGTGTCGGATAAAAATCCAAAAGCGATCGAAATTATCCTTACAAAAGACGAGTACTTGGAGGATAACAAGGAAGTACAACTTGAGGTATCACATCTCAAAACTAGCACTGGGGATAAGGTAATCCAGAAAAGCTTCGTGTTAGTGGATACTCGTAAGCCTGAGGCTACGTTTGTGGAAGCAGAAAACTTAAACACTGTAGTTGTTAAATTCTCCAAACCGATTCATGACGCAAAATATGCAATTGATGGTCGATTAGTAGCCATTAAATCTGCAGGTTTTGGCGACTTTGACCCTGCAACACGTTCTGATAAGCGCCATATCTTGACAGTTAAGACAGACGGCTTTATGTCGCCAGGACTTCACTCTATTCAGCTTTCTGCAATCAAGGATTTTGCTGGTATAACAGACCCGAATAACATCTCTGCTAACCAGTCGTTGAACTTTACAGTTTATGCAGATGAAACAGTACCAACTGCAAAAGTATCTGTGGAATCTCCAGAACAATTCCGGGTTAATTTCAACAAGGCGATTGTAGGTCTGGAAAAAGTTGAAGGACAAGAAAAACCCGAAGTAGTAGATAAACTCTCTGATAAACAGGTTCAATTCCAAGTTCTGAACAAAAACGGAAACTGGGTAACGATCAAGTCCGGGGATGATGACGAATTCTTAAATGAGAAATACCCTGGCAAAGATAAAGACGGTAATCAAATTTTACCGGAGCTTGAAATCCACAAAATAACCGCTTCTGAGTATGTATTTGAGTTAAAAGCAGACTGGACTAGAAGCTACGATACAGAAGTAACCAAAAAGAACTACTACAATGATCAGTATCGTCTGTTTATTCCTGCTGGAAGTATTCTGTATGAGGGTAATGGAAAGACAAACGAGGAGATTAGCTTACTCCTGAATGATCCTATTATGAAAGCTCCTGATACTAAGAGTCCAGAGATTAAAGGTATCAAGCAAGTTGGTAAAGATGTCTTCCACGTCGAGATGAGTAAACCGGTTAAATTGGGACCAGATATTGATGGAGAACCCAATACACCACCACAAGGCAAAGAGACACCTATTCCTACTGCTGAATTCGTCGGTAAAAACAAAGATGGTGAGTATGTCACCATCAGAGGTATTATTGACGGTTACGCCACAGACGATCATAAGGACACAGTGATCATTGCAAAAGTAGATAAGAATCAGGGTAAATCCATTCAAGAAGTTGTTGACGAAGGTGGAGATGTGAATTGGGAGATCATCGTCCGCTCAATCTCGGATGATGTCGGTAATACTGCCGCTACGTTGACACAAAAATTCAAAGTTACACCAAGTGAAGCTGTTGAAGAAAACTTCCGAGTTGCAACCAATGGTATCAAGGGTTACCTGAATGAAGCTCAAGACGATACAATTGAGATTGTATTTACATCAGAGGTAAAAACCACTGGTACCGTCGGTAATGCTTTGAGTCCTTCAAACTATACTGTAAACGGGGTTACATTACCAAAAGATACCCTCATTACGTTTACTGAAGCTGGCAAAAAGGATCCAGACAAACGAAAAATTACAATTCACCTGCCGGACGGAACACTCTCGGCAAAATACAGCAATGTAATTACATTGTCCAAATACCTTGAGTCAAATAAAGGACTTAAGTTGTCGGGTGATTATAGCTTCACCTTCTATGTAGAAGAAAAAATTGCAACTAATGCCTTAGATGCAATTAACAGCGGAACCTACACAGCTGCTGATTTAACTAAAGCGGGTGTATCCAAAGTTGATGAAACGAAATTCGCTGATTACAAAGCGGCAATTGATGCCGCTAGGGCTGAAAAAGGGAAAGCTTTGACACTGGCAGAAGTTCAGGCTGAGGTTGACAAGGTAAACACTCCTGCGGTAGATCCAGCAGAAGAAGCACTGAAAGCAATCAACAGCGGAACTTACACTGCTAAAGATCTGAAAGATGCTGGTGTAAATAATGTCGAAGATGCAAAATTCGATGATTACAAAACAGCTATCGATGCAGCAAAAGCAGCTAAAAAAGATGATCTGACACTGGCAGAAGTTCAGGCTGAGGTTGATAAGGTAAACATCCCGGCACCAACTAATAAAGTGCCAGAAGCTAAACAAGACATCGACCAAGAAGCAACAGTAGGAACTGATTTGGAGCTTACTGTAGATGTTCTTGCTACAGATGAAGATGGAGACACTCTTAGCTTCGTTGCAGATTCCTCTTCCTCCAATGCTGAAGATGTAGCTACTGTAAAGATTGAAAACGGCAAATTGGTTATCACTCCTGTAAAAGCTGGAGAAGCTACCATCTCTGTGAAAGTTACCGATGGTAAGGAAGAAGTTACTGTAAGCTTTAAAGTGACTGTTGAAAATGCAGCAACTAATAAAGTGCCAGAAGCTAAACAAGACATCGACCAAGACGCAACAGTAGGAACTGATTTGGAGCTTACTGTAGATAATCTTGCTACAGATGAAGATGGAGACACTCTTAGCTTCGTTGCAGATTCCTCTTCCTCCGATGCTGAAGATGTAGCTACTGTAAAGATTGAAAACGGCAAATTGGTTATCACTCCTGTAAAAGCTGGAGAAGCTACCATCTCTGTGAAAGTTACCGATGGTAAGGAAGATGTTACTGTAAGCTTTAAAGTTACCGTTCAATAACTACGAAACGTCACTTCATAAACTCATCTGAGTGAAAGAAGTGGAGAAGGCCCCCAGGCAAGCATACCCTGCTACGTCCAGGGGGCTTTTCTCTAACTGTCTTGTCAAATCGATTGGTGTAATCCCAATCCGCGATAACAGCCAAGCAATCGCGTGCCTAATCCTCCTGCACGCCAGCGGTCCTAATCAACCAACGGCGTGAAGTCAGGTGAAGTCGTACTTGCGTAAAAGCAAGGCGGGGCTCTTTAAAAGCTGGCTATGGTCAGGCGACGAATCCATGTTGACCCAATACGAGGTAGCTGTTGTCAGGTAAGAAGCGCTAGGGGTTTGGCAACAGCCGGTGTACGTGAGATCGTACAGACGAAACGGGAACAATTCAGGCTGTTAAACCTGTTTTTCTCGTATTGTATAGTGGAGACCTACGGTCAGCAAAAGAAGGGATAGACAAGGCGGAACGTTTGAAGTCTTATCAGAAGAGGTGGGTTAGCACCAGAGAGGCTGATAAGATGGCGGCGGGTTCGTAGTAGTGATGATGGCTTGCCGTTCGTACCCGTAGTGGCAACACAGGCGGGGAGGAGAAAACTGGCCGGAGCGAAGGGACCCAGTCAGCGGATAAGAGGATACGAGAACTTACAATGGGCGTTGTAACTTCTCAATTTCACAGTTTGATTCTAACAAAGTAAGACTGCAGAAGATCATCACTTCTGCAGTCTTTTTTATCACTTATTCCTCACCCTGTACTTTTCATTTGGTTAAGACAACAGCTGATGTTTTAGTGAATGAACAAATGCCTTTTATTCACCTGCTGTATAATTAAAAAAAACCGCCGGTTTGGCGGTATCGCATCATCTTATGAACTTCCCAACAACGTCTCAATCTCTCTTTCATACCCATACCGTCGAAAAAACTCAATTAAAGCGACGGCAAAGATATCCCGCTGACTAATATTCTTCTCCTTGCTGTACTCTCTCACCAGGGAGTCCAGCGTATTGGTCATATGTACGGATTTGGTGACAAAGATTCCCGGCACCGCATAGCGAGGCACTTTGCCGCTCTCTGAGCCGGGTACGATGAGATCGACCAGTTTATCCCGGTTTCGATCCAACATCTCCAGCAGAGGTAAAAACCGTTCAAGCTGAGCTGCATCCATTCTAGCCATTCGAGAGGGTGTAGAAGCTGCAAAAGCCTCCTCCAGCTCGTCCTTTGCATATACAGGGTCTGCAGTGTCTGTAGAGGGTTCCTCGAGTTCATTGATCTGTCCGTAAACGCGAAAGTAATTGCCCTTCTCCGATGACCACTGATAGCCTTTCGCCTTCATGTACGTAGCAAGTTCACGGTGGTCACTGAAGCCAAGACGCTTTGCGATTGTTCTTGCATCGGCACCTTCTTTTTGAAACAAAGAAATAATGGTCGCTACTTTGGACGAAGTCATTTCAGCGTATTCGAGGTCTTGCTTTTCCAGACGACTATGTGCAGGAATGTAGGTCTTTTTTTCACGGTCCCATTTGAAATTCTTACGTTTCATGTAAATGTCCAGCGTCTTGTAATTCTTGTGGCCGAGCTCTTTCGCAAGATCATCCCTGGTTTTTCCCTCAACCAGGCCGCGAAGAATATTCTTTACACGATCGTCGTAAACAGGTTTTTGAGCGGAAAACGAAGTCATTTCTATACACCTCTAACATATTTGCAGATCGGCTAGTGTAGCATTTAAAGTGTATCAATTGCCTCGCTGAGTTGATCCAGATCCGTGTGAGTGTAAATACTGGTAACATTAAGAGAAGAGTGGCCCAGCAGCTTTTGGATCTGCACGAGATTTACATCATTTTTGACCAGTTGGCTGGCAAAGCTGTGGCGCAAAATGTGTGCGGTCACTTTCTTTTTCCAGCCCAGTTTGGTTACCGCTTGCGTGATAATACGATTCACATAGACCGGTGACAACATCCCTGTCTTTTTCGTGCAAAAAAATAGTGGAGATTCCGTATCCGGACGATGGTACCGGATGTAATCATCCATCAAAGGGACAAGTCTTTTGGAGATCGGGATTAGCCGATCCTTGTTTCCCTTCCCCGCCACCACGTGAATCACACGATTCTTCAAGTCAACATTGTCCAATGTAAGATTCAGACACTCGGAGATACGCAGTCCCGTCATGTATAAGACTATGACCACCAAACGTATTAAATGATGATCAATCGTTTTTATTAAAAGCTCCACTTCTTCTTCCGTCAGATAGGTTCTTTCTTTCTGCTGCACCTTGATTTTTTCTACAGAAAGCGCCACATTTCTGCTTACCAGCTCCTTATTGTACGCGTACGTAAAAAAAGAGCGCAACGTATGCAGATTTCTCCCCCTGCTGGCTGGAGCGTAATTTCTTTTCTCTTTGAGATACATGAGGTATTCCTCTATATCGTAGGCAGTAATTTCATCGAGGTAGGATTCGCAGTTATACTTGGACTCCAGAAAACGGGTAAACAAAAAAAGATCTTTTCGATAGCCGGTTATCGTTTCCTGGCTGCGCTCTAATGAGGACAAGTATTGTATAAAATTATGGATTGCATTCATTAGTAGCATTCGATATCTGCCCACCTTTAATAACGAAGCTTGCTCCATGATCTGTATATATAGTTCTAGTACATATTTTTACCAATTTTATTAAGCGCAAAACCAAAAGATTGATACAGCCTGGGTAAAATTAATGGGTACTTAATCATGTCATGATTGAGTAGTTGGTACCAGGTAATTCATGTCGATATCAACATTTAAAATGATGTAGAAAAAAATCATATATATTAAATTATACCAGATATTGTACAAAACTACCATGTTGTGATCAAACTTACCTAGGATTATGTAACCAGAACTTTTAAGTCTAAATTCCTGTTATCATTCGTTTAGAAAACTGCTTTACTTTCTACATTTGTGTGCAAAAATCTCTTGCCTGGGTTCTTTCGGCAAGCTCAGTTAAAAAAAGAGCCTACCTCATTTGAGGTAGACCCTATCAGCAAACGTTAGATGTAATTAAGAACATCTCTTACTTCTTTCACTCAGATGAGCGAATGGAAGTAACGTTTTATTGACGAGTAGTAATATTGATTGGATCAGCGATCACTACTGCGGAACCATTGGCATCTACAAGGCCTGCAATAGCAGCGATTTCTGTAGCAGCGGCAAGTTCAGTTCCGGGTTTTACGGTAATTGTTAATGTTTTACCATCTTGAGATTTTTCAATATCAGCAACTGGAACAGCTACTGTAGCACCACCGTCGATGGTAAGATCAACATTATCAAGGCCTTCAATGCTAACAGCTTCAGTAAAGGTAAGGACGAGTGTTCCGTTTACAGCAGGGGTGCCAGGTACCAAAACATCGCCTACGTTAATTGCCGGACGTGCATCATCTTCTGTTGCGATTACTGCCGGTACTAGTACATCGCCTACTTTGATTTCTGTTTGCACATCATCTTCTGTCGCGATTACCGCTGGAGTGGTTACTTCTCCAGTGTCAGGATCTTTGACTTCCTCTACTAATACATCGCCTACGTTAATCGCTGGACGTGCATCAGCTTCTGTTGCGATTACTGCCGGTACCAATTCATCGCCTGCTTTGATTTCTGTTTGCACATCAGCTTCTGTTGCAAGTACTGGCAGTACTGCATCAACCGGTACTGCAGTGAAGATTGCAGTGCTAAGCAGGGTATCAACTGGATCTGTAGGTTCAGTTGGCTCAGTTGGTTCAGTTACCAAGTCAGGGTCAACTTCTACGTTAAAGACAAACGCTTTACCACCGTTAATGTCTGCAATGGTAACAATTACCTGGCTGTTAGATGCAATATATTCTACATTAGCAATCATACCAGCGTTAAAGATTTCTTTACCATCTTTGTCATTTCCAGCTGTTACGTTAGCTGCAATGAAAGCCGCAGTAAGGTCATCTGCATTTTTAACTTTCAAAACAGTAGCATCGTCTTTCAGTGTCAGCGTATTGATTTGTTCGGTAGTATTTTTAACAGTTACATCAAAGGCCGCATAAGTAGTTACTTTTTGACCTTCTTCTTTTACGAGGGAGATTGTTGCAGTACCTGTTGCAACAGCTTTTACTTTACCATCAGCATCTACTGTTGCAACCTTTTCGTTGGAGGATTTGAATTTCAAACCGTTCGCAACGATTGCTGCTGTTACATCGTCTTGAGAAACCTTCACTCCGTCAACAAACCCATTAACAGTAAGAGTCAAAGTTGCTGGGGCTTCTTCTGTTGTGCCTTTCAAATCAAGTTCTGATTTAGCCGATGTTAACGCAAATTTATCAATTTTCGTTGCATCAACTTCTACACCTTGAAGATTAAGAGTGCCGATTACTTTGTCGCCTTTATTTACTTCAATTGTGTAGTTTCCAGATTTCGACAAAGTAAAGGTGACAGTACCTTTTTCACCAGCAGCAATGCTTAATGCTTGGGCTTCGCCAACTGCATTACCCTCTGCATCCTTCAAGGTATAGGTCAGAGCTTGATTCGAGCGAAGTGCTGCTCCGTATTGGTCTACGAGAGAGATCTCGAGGCTGTTTTCAACACCGGTTTGCACCTTCGTTGTTTCTCCAGACTCCACTACTGCAGGAGCTTGAGCAGCTTTTACTTCAAGCTCATAAGTTACTTTTTCTTTAATGCCTGCAAATTCCACTTCAAGTGTAACTTTACCTTCTTTACGTGGAACCAATTTTTTCGTGGTGGTATCATAGTAAGCAACAGTTACATCACTGGAAACAATGTTTTTAACTGCTGGAGCATCTACTCCTTCTGTTTCTCCAAAAGCATTTTCAGCTTTTGTTGCTTGAACAGATACATTTGTTTCACCTAATGTGATGTAGTTAACCGGGAAAGCTTCGTCGCCTACGGCTAAGCCAAGCTCCAAAACTTTCACAGGGGTGTTTGTTGCCAAAGCAGTAACTTCTGACCACTCAGAAGCTGCAACTTTTTCGCCATCTTTCGAAATGGTTACTTGATATTCAAACTTACCATTGAAAGGTGCTTTCGAAGCATCAACAATACCTGTTGATTTGTTAAGATCGGAAGCATTTACTGTATATGCAAAAGCTACTGTATAACCAGCTTCTTCAAGTTGTTTAACAGTAACAGGTTTACCTTCATTAATTGCAACAGCAAGTTGTTGATCACTTGCTTGTTTAATTGTACTGGTAATAGCACAAACCTTTACTCGAATTTCAAATCGTCTGTGAATTTAAAAACTCCAATAATATCAAAGGAAATTCCGACTGATGTTGATTATTCATTTGTAGAAAAAAGGAATGCAGAAGCAATTTTTTCATAAGGAATGTAAAAACAAGTAATTTACAAGTGAGGAAAACCTTATGATTATCGTGATAATATTTGAGCTAGTATCAAAACTATCAATGATATAGGCAATGTTAAAGCGTTTCTTACCTTCAATTTTTTCAACAGATATATGTTGAATAATTTCTACTATAAAAAATACACTCCCAAAACGACCGGAGATGTTCCCAAAGAGGAACATTATCGGTTTTTAAGGAGTGTATTTTTGATTCATGGAGTTATCTACTTAATTAAATTTTGTAAGTGTAAATATCATAAGTATCGTCTTCGTTATAGTTACGGAAATGAGCCTCGGCACCGAGATAATACGTTGTACCAGCTTGTACAGTAACATCAAAATACCTTACTGGGCTATCAAATGTGATTTCCGCAACTTTTCCCAATCCGTCACCGTGTAGTCTCAAACTGTACCGTTGGAAAGAGGAGTGGGAAAAATAGAAGCGATATGTTTCGGTTTTTGTAGGTGTGAATGTAAACCAGTCTGCTGAATCCCCTCGCGGAAATGAACCGGTAATTTGGTTTCCATCGCCAATGATAAAAACATTCGCTTCCGCTCTTGTATCGTTAGGTTCCCTATCTTTGAAAATTGCCATAGGTGTAATTACACTATGTGCGGATTGCGCTGCAGAAGTTGAAGCTGCAATGTTAGAAGTTTCTTTTGCAGAAGCCCCTACTGCAATACTAGAAGCTAACATCATGCTGAGAAGGCTAAAAACTACTCTTTTCATAATTAGTTACCTCCTAATTTTTGGTATATAATTTTTTTACCATATTTCGTGAAAAATGTAAACTTATATTATTTTGAAAAATTTTAATTGCTTGAATCAACTATTGATTAAACACTTATCAATGTATCCAAACGGGCGTGTTGCAAAATTGTTAGACCCATATATGACTAATTTTATGACTTACCACTGCAATAGGACCAATGAAGCTAAGCTGTGAAATTGATACAATGAAACTAGTTGTTGTGAACGGTAGAGATTTTGAGAAACAACAATAAGCTCTGACACCACTAACCCTCAAGATCAGACGAAAGAGACACTTGAACAAACGAGCAATTGATTCTGAGAGGAGGGAAAACCATGCTGGTTCTATCTGCAAAAGTACATATCCCTGCCAAGCGGATGCGGCTGATAGAACGAGAACGTCTTGCACTCCTCCTCGATCAAGGCCGCGGTTGCAAACTGACGGTCGTCACCGCGCCGGCCGGCTATGGAAAATCGACAGCACTTGGTGCCTGGGCTGCGCTTCAAAAGCATGTAGCCTGGGTGAACCTGGAAAAATCAGAGAATGACCTTCACCGTTTCTGGGCTTATGTACTGGCGTCGATCCGTGCAGCTTGCCCTTTTCTTCGCGAACCGTCCCAGGATCTGCTCACGGCTTGGAACGTGAATACGATAGAGGGCTGGATCGGTGAGCTGATTGAGCTTGTTTCGGGCATAGAGGAAGAAATCATTCTCGTCTTAGATGATTACCATGTGATTACCGATAAAAGGATTCATGAGTCGCTGGAAGCGTGGCTGAGCGGCTTGCCGGGGCATGTGCATCTCTACATCTCCGGGCGGGCGGAACCGCCGCTCAAGCTTCCTCGTTTGCGGATGAGCGGTCAGCTTCATCTAGTGGGCCTTAAGGACTTGCGTTTTACACGGGAAGAGGGGGAGCGGTTTTTTCGCGATTCAGTTGAAATGCCGCTGACTTCCCGTGAGATCGATGCCATTCTTGATCAAACAGAGGGCTGGATCGGCGGCATGACGCTCGTCGCCCTTTCTTGGCAAAATCGGAGTCATCCAGTTGGGGTGCCTGCGCAATTTTCCGGACGCCATCGCGATGTGAGTGATTACCTGATCGCCGAGGTGCTGGACCAGCAGCCCGCAGATGTGCAAAGCTTTTTGCTCCACACCTCGATATGCAACCGCCTGTCCGCCCCTTTTTGCGATGCTTTGACCGAAATCGACGAGGGGCAACGGATGCTGGAGGAGCTGGATCGCTCCCAGTTGTTTCTTCTCTCATTGGACGATCAGCGGAGGTGGTATCGCTACCACCGTCTTTTTCAGGACTTTTTGCAGGCACAGCTGCAGATTAGGTATCCCGATCGGGTCGCGAGGCTGCACCTTGAGGCCGGGAAGTGGCTAGAGCAGAACGACTATCTCGAAGAGGCCGTCGAGCATTATCTCCAGGCTGAGCAGTTCGGGGATGCTATGCGCCTCATCCAGCAGCTTCAGGACAAGCTGTCTCCGTCGCTGTTGGAATCCATGAGGGGCTGGTTGTTAAGAATACCGGGAGAGTTGCTGAGAGAGAGCCCCGAATTGGAGATGTCTTGCATTGTATTGCTGCTGTGCTCGGGGCGGTTGGAGGAAGCGGAAAAACGCTTGGAGCGAGTGGGAGCCTCCCTGCATGATGCTGAAGAAGGGGGACTAGGTGACGACCGGGAGCTTGATGACGACGGGGAACTGGTTGACAACAGAGAACCCGATGACTACCGGAGGCTGAGCGAACGGCAGCAGTGCTGGCAGGGGCGTTATCACACCGCCCGTATGATACTGGCGTATGAACGAAAGGATTATGAGGAGATGCTCCACTACGGTGAACGCAGCGCAGAGGCGAGTTCCAGTAAAAGCGGTGACTTGCTGTCGATGCTTCTGAAGCCATTGGACCCGGGGCTGGTAGGGAGGCAATTTCTTGCGCAGATCGGCAGCCTGCGCGTGGCCGAACAGGTCATTTCAGCCGCGATCCGGCTCTGGGAAGAAAAGAACCACGATGATTTCACGGCGGTTTCTTACGGAAGCTACAGCGCGCTCCTATACGAATGGAACAGACTGGACGAGGCAGAGTTTTGGCTGGAAAGGGCATTGGAGATCGGGAGCGGTGAAAAGGTCTCGGCATTATCCATGCTGTTGCTAAAGGCGCGTATCCTGCAGGTGCGCCAAGCCTACACGGAGGCCGTCGAGCTTTTAACGGACGGAATGGCCCGATTGGATCATTGGGGGCAAAGCGAGAGTCAGCTGCGTATAGCGGCCGAGCTGTCGAGGATTTCTCTTGCCCAAGGCGATGTGTCATCGGCGGTCAGATGTATGGAAGAGAGCGGCTTGGAGGTAGCGTTGGACCCGCTGGTACCCGCCTATATGCAGGAATACGCTGTGCTGGCGAAAATCTGGCTCGCCCAAAAGCGATTTGACGAGGCGAAGTTCCTGTTGAATCGATTGCATCGTGTGGCCCAGGCCCATGACCGCCCGCTGGATGAAGTGAGGATTTTGGTGCTGAAAAGTATTGTTTACGCGCAGAGTGGACAGCAGCAGATGGCGATGCTGAAACTGGGTAAGGCGCTTAAAATGGCCGAGGAGGATGAATGTATTCGCACATTTGCCGACGAGGGTCCCATGCTCTTAGAATTATTGTCTGCATATGAGACGATGCGCCCACACAGCATTCTGCTCGGGGAACTGTCGCGGGTTTCGCTGGATTATGTGAAAAAGCTGCTGTGCTGCATGCGGAGCGAACTGGGATTGCCGGAGATGTCCCAGGCTTTGCTGACCGCGCAGGAATTACGCATCCTGCAGCTCATTGAGAGCAAGCTGACGAACAAGGAGATTGCCGGAACGTTGAGCGTCAGCGTGACCACCGTCAAGACTCATACGAACAACATCTACCGCAAGCTGGATGTGAAAAGCCGTTTCGAGGCTGTGCATCGCGGTACCGAGCTAGGGTTGCTATAATGCGGATTCAAAAAAGGTCCCTGTATCCAGGAAACAGATACAGGGACTTTCTGCGCGCACCTATGGCGGGCATCAGGAGCGCGATCAAGGATTACTTCAGCTGTTGCTCGGCCAGATCGCCCACGAACGGTAGCTTGAAGTACTCGCCTTGATAAGCCTTGTACATCAGCACAACCCACAGAATCAGGGTGATGGGGCCGATCAGCAGACTGATGAACCAACCGATGATCGGCAGGAAGCCTAAAATCAGATTAAGAATGAACAATGCCCCGAAAACGAAGGTAGACTGCATGGCATGAAACCGTACAAAGCGGTTTTCTTTCTCAATCACGAGGAAAACGATCCCCGTCACAAATCCAACGAGATAGCAGAGCAGTCCGGCAATATTCGACATGAGTCCGGTTGACGTGGTGACCGGTTTTTCCCGCATGTCCTTATTCTTTTGATCCATTCCTTTGTTCCTCCTCGCCTTTTCCTATAGGATATTCGACATCTGCTCTGGTAGTTCTGGTTGATATCCAAAATTCAGAATCACATTCCAAGTACGCCAGAATTTGTCAGGGTGGTCACATAGATTATCTTACCAAAGATGGGAAAAGAGAAAAAGAAAAATCAAAACCTGCTATATATTCAAAAATGTAGTATTGTTACATATTTTGTTTCGTTTTTAAATTTTACTAAAAATAAATAAGGGATTTCCTTATGTTTGTCGATATAAAAATTATCGGCTTCTTTTTGATAAGAATAGAGACGGAGGGAATATCATGAAGCGATTGATTTCAACCAGTATGATTTTGACCTTGTTGGCTGTTGCGCCACTTGCGGGTGTGCATGCTGTTGAACAAGGGAAAGACGTAGGAAAAGTAAAAAGCGAACTGAGAGGCGACAGCAAGGACAAGGAAAAAGAGAAGGCAGATAAAGAAAAAGAGAAGCAAAAAGAAAAGGAAGAGAAAGAAAAAGAAAAAGAAAAAGAAAAGGCTGAGAAAGAAAAGGAAAAAGCCGAGAAAGAGAAGGAAAAAGCAGAAAAAGAAGCGGAGAAGGCGAAAGAAAAGGCCGAAAAAGAAGCGGAAAAAGCGAAAGAGGAAGCCGAAAAGACGGCAGAGAAGGCTGAGAAAGAAAAGAAGAAAGCCGAAGAAAACGCAAAGAAAGAAATGGAGAAGCTCCAGAAAGAACTGGAAAAGGCTTTGGAAGACGCGCAGAAGGAAGCCAAAAAGACTGGGAAACTGGTTGATCCGGCTCAAATCAATTCCCAGGTAAAGCTGGACTATGAAGCCAAAAAAGCAGCGATTCAACAGGCCGTTCAAACGAAAAAAGAGCTGATTGATCTTCGTGTGCAACTGAAAAAAAACACCAGCCGTTACCGAAGAAGTTCGGGCCAAATACGAAGAGCTGACCAAGCGACTGGAAGAGATCTCTGAGCTGCATCAAGCCTTGGAGGTTCAGAAGGAACTGCTCGACCGCTTCTACAAGCCAGGAAACAAAGAGGTGTATGAGAAGCTGGGCGAGCTGTATCAAAAAACAGGCGAAAAAGGTCTGAAAACCTTTATAAATGGAAAAGAAATCGTCATGGACGTAGCACCGTTCCGCGACAAGGGACGAGCTTTGGTGCCCGTTCGTGCGATTAGTGCCTCTCTCCAGGCAGAAGTGAACTGGAGTGCAGAGACTCGCACTGTTGAGGTCGTACGCGGTGACAAAAAGATCGTGCTTTTCCTCGATTCGGGTGAAGCCGAAGTAAACGGTGAAAAAGTGAAGCTGGAAACCAAGCCTGTCGTTAAAAACGGCCGAGTCTTCCTGCCGCTCCGCTTTATTGGGGAGACGCTGAATGCCAAGATTAATTATCAGGAAAAAGGTGAAATTATCATCATTGAGGATGAACAGCCGGCTGATTCAGCTACAACAACCGCTGCCGGTGAATCCACGGTAACCAGCGAATCTACAGAAGATACCGCGACACCAGCTACTGGTGACAGTTCAACCACCGAAACAACCGCAACCGCTGCGGGTTCCCGGCAATAATACACAGCTAAAATCGGGCTTGTCGAAACGACGGGCCCTTTTTTCATGCAAAAATGAAAAAAATTTTCTCGTTTTGGATGACTTCTTTTCATGCGTTTTCTATAATGTGAGCAAATACCGAAAAAGGGAGTCTGCCCGAATGACGAAAGTAAGCACGAGCATGCCTCAAAGCGTTTCCGTTCGGATTCGCGCCATGTACCCGCAATTAAGCGCAAAGGAACAGCAGATTGCTGATTATATTCTCGACCATCCCACGGAAATCATTCACCTCTCCATCACGGCTCTGTCTGATCTGTGCGAATGTGCCGAAGCGACGATCTTTCGTCTTTGCCGGAGATTGAATTTTCAAGGCTACCAGGCCCTCAAAATAGCCCTCGCCAGTGAAGTGGTCCACCCCTTGCAAAACATCCATCAGGAAATATCGCCCACGGATGATGCCGCTTCGCTGGCTGACAAGGTCTTTCAGGCAGACATCGATACGATTAGCGATACGCTTCAACTGACCAAAGCCAATGCAGCCCAGCTCGAAAAAGTGATCGATACGCTGGTAAAAGCCCGGCGAATCGAGTTTTACGGAAACGGCGGCTCCGGGATCATCGCGCAGGATGGCTACCATAAATTCATGCGGACGGGAATCCCCTGCATGTACCACTCGGACTCGCATTATCAGGTGATGTCAGCGTCGCTTCTGCAAAAGGGAGATGTCGTCATCGCGATCTCCCACTCTGGTTCCAACAAAGATATTCTGGAAGCGCTGAAGGTAGCCAAGGATGCGGGGGCGACCATCGTGGCGATTACGGGCTATGGAAAATCTCCGCTGGTCAAACTGGCAGACTACAGCCTGTTTACCACCTCGCGCGAGACGGCTTTTCGGACGGAGGCCCTGTCTTCCCGGCTGGCCCAGCTTAGCTTGATCGATCTGCTTTATATCGCGGTGTCTTTCCGCAGACAGGATGAGACGGTAGACAACATCAGCAAAATTCGCCATTCGATTTCACTGAAACGGCTGTAAGCTCATCGCGCCTGTACAGATGGGCTGAAGCAAAAGGCTTAGGCAAACAGCTTTGAGTAAAAAATAAGCAATACCGTTTATCGCCAGACTATAGAATATACGCAAGGGAATGAGACATGACGTGAAGACAACCTGTGTAATCGGTCTTGATATCGGAACCACCAGCACCAAAGCGGTCGTCTACAGAGAGGACGGCCAGCTTCTGGGCTTGGGCAATGTGAACTACGATCTATCGACGCCTCGACCGGCCTGGGCAGAGCAGGACCCGGATGAGATTTTTGCAGCCGTACTCACGGCACTGCGTGAAGCCATCAGTCATGCAGGGGTGGAAGCGGGACAGATCGCAGCGATTGGATTTAGTACCGCGATGCATAGCCTGATCGCCGTAGACGAGTCCGGACGTCCGCTGACCAATCTCATCACCTGGGCGGACAATCGAAGTCTCGAACAGACAGAAAGACTCAAACGCGAGGGACTGGGAAAGGCCATTTACCAACATACCGGAACGCCGATCCACCCGATGTCGCCGCTGTCCAAACTGATCTGGATGAAAGAGGAGGACCCGGAGACATTTCAGCGGGCGGCCAAATTTATCTCGATCAAAGAATACGTGCTGTACAAGCTGTTTGGCGAATATGTCGTAGACTACTCGATCGCCTCGGCTACCGGACTGTTTGATATCCGTCGTCTGGATTGGTACGAGCCTGCTTTGGAGGCGGCTGGCATCACCCGTGATCGGCTCAGTCTGCCAGTACCTACCACGCATATTCTTCGTGGAATCCGTTCACCTTACTCTACTGACATAGGCATTTCTCCCGAGACACCGTTTGTCGTCGGGGCAAGCGACGGGGTATTGGCCAACCTCGGGGTAGGCGCGATTCGAAATGGTCAGTTGGCGGTCACCATTGGGACGAGCGGTGCTGTGCGCAGCGTGGTTGACAGGCCGCTTACAGATGAGCAGGGGCGGACGTTTTGCTATGTGCTGGCAGAGAATCGCTGGGTGATCGGCGGACCGACGAACAACGGCGGGATTGCTTTGCGCTGGTTCCGGGACCAGTTTGGAGAGAAAGAGGGACGCGAAGCAAAAGAGCGCGGGCTGGAAGCGTATGATCTGATGCTGGAAGCCGCTTCGCAGGTACCGGCAGGAGCCGAGGGCTTGCTGTTTTTGCCGTACCTGAGCGGGGAGCGGGCACCGCACTGGAATGCGGAGGCGCGCGGCAGCTTTTTTGGCATCGGGCTGCATCACAGACGGGAACATTTTATGCGTGCGGTCCTGGAGGGCATTCTTTTCAGTGTGTATCATGTCGAAACAGTTTTGCGCCAGCTGGCTGGCCGCTCCGAGGAGATTCTCGCTTCCGGCGGATTTGCCCGTTCGGCTGTGTGGCGGCAGATGATGAGCGATTTGTTCGGCTATGACCTGCTGGTGCCGCAGACGCATGAGAGCTCCAGCTTTGGAGCTGCAGTCCTGGCGATGCAGGCAGTAGGCATGATCGGGCAGCTGGAGGAAGTGGAGCGTTTGGTTTCTATCGTGGAAAGGCATCAGCCGAATGTAGCGAACACGGCCGTCTATCACCAGCTCTTTACCATGTACGAAAAGCTCTATGAAAAAAACATGGACCTGTTTTCGCAGCTTGCGTCCTTCCAGCGTCAGTAGATCAGAATCTCTTTTTGCTCTTAATTGAAAAAATTTTTCTTCAAATACAGTTGTTTTTGAAAAAAGTTTACAATACAATAAGAGATGTTAGCGCTATCATTTTGTAATCTTGTGATTATTTTTAAGGCCAAAGAAAAAAGGGGGAAGTTTCCATGAAAAAAACTTTCAAAGGCATGAAAGCAGCTTCGGGTCTGTTTGCCACCATCATGGGTCTTAGCGCTGTTTTGGCCGGATGCGGCGGGGGCGGCCAACAAGCTGCACCACAGCAGCCAGCAGGCGGAGAGCAAAACGCTGCTCCAGCACCAGCCAAAACGGAACAGACAATTCGCCTGGTAGCGGCCAACCATCCATGGACTGAGGGAATCAAGCCACTTTTGCCTGATTTTGAAAAAGAAACCGGTATCAAAGTAAAAGTGGACAGCTACTTCGAAGATCAATTGACACAAAAAACCTCCGTCGAGTTCGCGGCCAACTCCAAAAGCATTGACGTAGTCATGTTCCGTCCGCTGCAAGATGGAAAACAGTATGAGAAAAACGGATATTTCGCTTCCCTGAATGACTTTGTGTCCAAGGAACCTGCGATCACAGATGATATCATCCCTTCGTCTCTGGGGGCAGTAAAAGAGGGAGACAAGCTCTACGGATTCCCGCTCGTAACCGAGACCCAGGTGCTTTACTACCGCAAAGATCTTTTGGAAGCAGCAGGTCTGCAGCCGCCAAAAACACTGGATGAGCTGAAAGAGCAAGCGGCCAAGCTGACCGATCCGAACGCAGGCGTATATGGCTTCGTATCCCGCGGTAAGCGCTCTCCTTCTGTAACCCAGTTCTCCAGCTTCCTGTACAGCTTCGGCGGAGACTTCATGAAGGACGGCAAAGCAACGCTCGATACGCCGGAAGCATTGCAAGCGTTTGAATACTACGGCGGCTTGCTGAAGGATTACGGTCCTCCAGGCACACTGAACATGAGCTGGCCGGAAGCGTTTGGTGTCTTTACTCAAGGTAAAGCGGCATTCCTGACTGATGCTTCTTCCCTCTACACCAACGCAACCGATCCTTCCAAATCCAGTGTCGCTGACAAAGTGGGCTTCGCTCCGTTCCCGGCAGGTCCGGCAGGCTCCAAGCCGTATAACATCACGTCCTGGGCGATTGGTATCGGTGCCAACTCCGAGAAAAAGGATGCGGCATGGGAGTTCGTCAAATGGGCAACCAGCAAAGAAGTCGTGGGCAAGCTGCAAGCAACCGGCATCTCCGGTGCGCTGAAATCGGTGTGGGATTCGCCTGAAGGCACAGCTTCCTTCCCGAAAGACCTGACAGATGCGATCAAGGCAAACAGTGATTCCGCTGTTCCTTATGACCGTCCGCTGATCGTCAACGTTGGGAAAGCGCGCGATGCGATCGGTGATTCTGTCAACGCAGCGATTCAGGGCAAAGATGTGAAGGCTGCTCTGGCAAAATCGAATCAGGAATTCCAAGCTGTACTCGATACGGAATAAATAAAGAATAATGTCGTCAAGACGGCTTTCGGCCAAGCAATCTGGGGTGGATCTGGATCGCGAGTCAAAGCCGTCTTACGTTCTCCAAACGAAAAAACAGAAGGGAAAAAGGGGCCATATGACGCACTGGATCGAGAAGAATATTAAATGGATTTACACCATGCCAGCCGTGTTGTTTGTCGCCGTCATGATGGTGTTTCCGGTCGGCTATACGCTGTGGCTCAGCTTTCACGAGTGGGATATGTCCAACATTACCCCGCCGCTCTGGGTTGCGTTGGAAAACTACAAAGTGCTGTTTCAGGATGAACTGTTCCTGGATTCCATCTGGCTGACCTTTTACTTCACGGTTGCGGCTGTCTTTATTGAGACGGTTTTGGGTATCTTGCTCGCACTGATCATGAACCAGCATTTTATTGGAAAAGGGCTGGTCAAAACGCTGTTTCTGCTGCCGATGGTAGCGACGCCGGTCGCAGTCGGTCTGGTCTGGATTTTGATTTATGAACCCAATATCGGGATCGCCAATACGTTTTTGCAGGCTTTGGGCATTCCGCCGCAGGAGTGGCTGGCCTCCCCTGATCTGGTTATGCCTTCGCTGATCCTGATCGACGTGTGGGAGTGGACGCCGATGATCGCCCTGATCGTGCTGGCGGGGCTGGTCTCGCTGCCGAAGGACCCGTATGAAGCGGCGATCGTGGATGGAGCGAATAAATTTCAAACCTTCCGCCATATCACGCTGCCACTGTTGAAGCCGACAATCTATTCTGCCGTCCTGCTTCGCCTGATCGATGCGCTGAAAACCTTTGACATTATTTACGCAACGACCCAGGGAGGTCCCGGTACCTCTTCGCAGACGCTGAACATCTACGGCTATGTACTCGGCTTTCAATACTTCAAGATTGGGCAGGCTTCGGCGTTGCTGATGATTTTCTTCGCGATCGTGCTTGGACTTAGCGTTCTGTTTATTCTGTTGCGCAAAAAGGCAGGTGTCTCCATGTGATGGAAAAACGTACTCCGCTCAAATCCGCCCTGACGCATGTGGGCGTGTATCTGTCTTTGTTTCTCTTCATTTTGCCGTTTCTCTGGATGGTGCTGGCTTCGTTCAAGACGCAGCAGCAAATTCTCGACGCGGGCAATCTGCTCAGCTTTACCCCCAGCTTTGACAACTACCGGAACGTTTTTACCCAATACGCGTTCCTTGATTTTATCTGGAACAGCTTCCTGGTCGCCTTTTTCTCGACCATTCTGGGCTTGGTTCTGGGATTGCCGGCTGCCTATGCTATTGCCAAATACAAGCAGCAGGGGTTGGGCCTGTTGATTCTGGTGGCGCGGATTGTACCGGGGATTTCCTTTTTGATCCCGTGGTTTATCATTTTCTCTCGCCTTGACTTGATCGATACCTACACCTCGCTCATCCTCAGCCATATGCTGGTGACCATGCCCTTTATCATCTGGGTGATGATCCCGTTTTTCGAGGGCTTGCCACATGAGCTGGAAGAGTCGGCACGTGTAGACGGCTGCACGACGACCGGTGCTTTTATCCGGGTGCTGCTGCCGATCTCCTGGCCGGGGATTATCACATCGTCGATTCTGGCCTTCATTTTTTCCTGGAACAACTTCATGTTCTCGCTGATTTTGGCAGGTGAAAAAACGAAGACGCTGCCGATCGCCATCTTTAACTTCATGTCGTATTCCGAGATCAACTGGGGAGGTCTGATGGCGGCTTCTGTCATCATTACGCTGCCTGTTCTGCTGATTGCTTTGTTCGCCCAGCGCTATATCATCGCCGGATTGACAGGCGGAGCAGTCAAAGGATAACAGGGGAAAAGAGTGATGCTCTTCGTTACGGGGAAATGAATTTGTGAGAAGGAGAAAACGTTATGCATATCGGAGTAATTGGACTTGGCAAAATGGGAATGAACTTGGTGCTGAATATGAAGCGGCATCAGGCGGAGGTATCTGCCTTTGACATCAGCGCAGAACGTCTGGCTGAGGCAAAGGAGGCTGGCGTTCCTGTCTATGAGGATGTGGAGACACTGGTGCAGACACTTGCGACTCCGCGCGCATTTTGGATGATGATTCCGGCGGGCTCTGCGGTGGATGAAGTACTGGCGAAAATCAAACCGCATCTGCGCTCCGGCGATATTGTGATTGATGGTGGTAACTCGCATTTCAAGGATTCGGTTCGCAGACATGAGGAACTGGCCGCTTTGGGCGTCGATTTTCTCGATGTGGGCTCCAGCGGCGGCACCAGTGGCGCACTGAACGGGCTTTGTCTGATGATCGGCGGTCCCAAAAGCGCGTATGACAAGCTGGAAGGGCTGTTCATCAAGCTGGCTGTCCCCAACGGCTGCTTGTACACCGGTGAGGCGGGCAGCGGCCACTTTTTGAAAATGGTCCACAACGGGATCGAGTACGGCATGATGCAGGCGATCGCGGAAGGCTTTGAGGTATTGGAAAAAGGGCCGTACACCTATGATTATGAAGAGGTGGCGACGGTCTGGAACAACGGCTCGGTCATCCGCAGCTGGCTGATGGAGCTGATGCAAAACGCGTTTTCCAAAGACGAGCGCCTGGACAAGATTCGCGGTGTCATGCATTCCTCCGGTGAAGGCAAGTGGACGATTGAGACGGCCCTCGACTACCAGGTGGCGACCCCAGTCATTGCCCTGTCACTGTTGATGCGCTACCGCTCCCTGCAGGAAGACACCTTTGCGGGCAAGGTGGTTGCCGCTTTGCGCAATGAATTTGGCGGGCACGCCGTCGTCAGTGCAGACGAATCCTGATCAGGCTGATCACAGAAGGGAGAAGGGAAGATGAGCATTCTCCATGAATTGGTCAAACATATTCCGATTCCGCGCATGGTGCGGATTCAGCAGTCTTTTCCGGCCGACTGTCTGACGAATCTGGATGAGGCTTTGCAGACAGAGCTGGCCAAGGTAGAGAGCATGATTCAACCGGGGATGGAGATCGCGATTGCCGTGGGCAGCCGCGGTGTGGATCAGATTGTCACCCTGACCCGATTGACGGTGGAGATGATCAAGCGGCGTGGCGGCAAACCGTTTATCGTCCCCAGTATGGGCAGTCATGGCGGGGCAACAGCAGAGGGGCAGATTGCCGTCCTGCGTCATCTCGGGGTAACCGAAGAGAGCGTCGGCGCCGAAATCCGCTCTACGATGGAGGTGGACCAGATCGGTTCGCTGCCCAATGGCTTGCCTGTCTATATCGACAAGTATGCGGCCAAGGCAGACGGCATCGTCGTGATCAACCGGATCAAGCCGCACACGGCGTTTCGCGGTCCTGTCGAAAGCGGCTTGCTGAAGATGATCAGCATCGGCCTGGGCAAACAGAAGGGAGCGGAGGCTTGTCACCAGCTCGGCTTTGGCCATATGGCGGAAAATGTGCCGGCGATGGCCCGGATGATGATGGAAAAGCTGCCTATTCTGTTTGGCGTAGGCACGGTGGAAAATGCCTTTGACAAAGTTGCCAAGGTCGTGGCGGTTCCGGCAGCGGAGATGGAAGCCGTGGAGGTAGAGCTGCTGAAAGAAGCGAAAAATCTGCTGCCAAAGATCATGTTTGACCAGATCGATGTGCTGGTGATCGACGAGATCGGGAAAAACATCAGCGGCGACGGGATGGACCCCAATATTACCGGTCGTTATCCCACGCCGTTTGCACATGGCGGACCGCAGGTAAACAAGATGGTCGTGCTGGATCTGACCGAGGAGACGGAAGGAAACGCCAATGGGATCGGCACAGCTGACTTTACCACACAGCGGCTGGTCGACAAGATGGATTTGGAAAAAACCTATGCCAACGGACTGACCTCTACCGTCGTCGCTCCGACCAAGATTGCGACGACGCTGGCGGATGACCGGGATGCGATCCGGGCCGCGATTAAAACCTGTAACATTCTGGATTTCCATCAGGTCAAGCTGGTGCGCATCAAAAATACGTTGCAGCTCGGCGAGATCGAAATCTCCGAAGCGCTGCTGGAACAAGCAAAAGCGAATCCGGCAATCCGCGTCCTGAGCGAACCCTATGAATGGGAATTTGCCGAAACAGGAAAATTGCTATAGAAGGAAGGGACTCCCGTGAAAATTACCAAGCTTACTTTGTACAAAGTACAGCCTCGTTGGCTCTTTCTGAAAATCGACACGGATGCAGGAATCGAGGGCTGGGGCGAGCCAATCGTCGAAGGGCGCGCCAGCACCGTGGAAGCCTGTGTAAATGAACTGGCCGACTATTTAATCGGAAAGGATCCGCTGCGCATCGAGGATCATTTCCAGGTCCTGTATCGGGGTGGATTTTACCGCGGGGGCCCGATTTTGACGAGCGCGCTCTCCGGCATCGAACAGGCGCTGTGGGATATCAAAGGGAAGTTCTACAATATGCCTGTCTATGAAATGCTGGGAGGAGCAGCTCGCGACAAGGTTCGCATTTATTCCTGGATCGGCGGCGATCGGCCCAGCGATGTAGCCGAGGCGGCCTTGGAAAAGGTAAGAGCCGGCTTCACCGCTGTAAAAATGAATGCGACAGAAGAGCTGGATTATTTCGATACCCATTCAAAAGTGGAGGCCGCCGTCAACCGGATCGCGGCTGTGCGGGAAGCGGTTGGACCGGATGTCGGCATCGGCATTGATTTTCACGGGCGTGTGCACAAGACGATGGCCAAAATTCTCGCCAAGGAGCTGGAGCCGTACCGTCCGATGTTTATCGAGGAGCCGGTCCTTCCGGAGAACAACGAAGCGCTGCGGGAAATCGCGCGCCACACGACCACGCCAATCGCGACCGGCGAGCGCCAGTATACGCGCTGGGGCTTCAAGCAAATCCTGATGGACGGGTATGTGGATATCATCCAGCCTGATCTTTCGCATGCGGGCGGGATTCTTGAGGTGAAGAAGATCGCAGCGATGGCAGAGGCTTTTGACGTCTCGGTGGCTCCGCATTGTCCGCTGGGACCGATCGCGCTCGCATCCTGCCTGCAGCTTGATGCCTGCACGCCCAATGCAATCATTCAGGAGCAAAGCCTGGGGATTCATTACAACAAAGGAAGCGATTTGCTGGACTACTTGGCCGATCCGCAGGTGTTCCAGTACCGGGATGGCTATGTGGATATTCCGAAAGGTCCGGGGCTTGGGATCACGATCAACGAAGAAGTGGTTAAACGGGCAGCAGAAGAAGGACACAACTGGAAAAACCCGGTCTGGCGCCACCAGGATGGCTCTGTGGCCGAGTGGTAATCGTTGGTTTTTTTCGATGATGATAGAGAAAAGGTCAGCCTGATTTCTGCGGCTGACCTTTTCTCGCATATTTTCCGCGACTCTTTTGCTTCTGGTGCGTTAAATAATAGAGATGGAAAGATTTATGCCATCCGGTACCTGGATACCAAGTTTTCGATGTTGCAATGAAGTTTCACTATGCTATAGTGGAAAACGAACAGTATCTCTATATGTCTATATAGATGTAGAGACAAGTTGGGAGCGACGATATGTTATCCTTTTTAAAGAACTTTATGGGAAAAACGCCGACACCGGAAGAAATAAAGAAACAGTTGCGCGAGGAGTCCGTGTTGTCCGCAGAACAATCGGGGTTGGCCGATGAAAAACCAGCGAAAAAGCACGAGACTGGCGCAGGGGCTACCCCTCTTTCACTCCATGAGTCGTGGGAAAAGCAACTAAATGCTTCAGCCAAATATGCATTGTCCTTTACGGCACAGGAGCTGCCACCGATTCAGTCCGATAATATTTCGATTACAGGCCTGTCTCTGGTCCCTCATGAACAAGGGATTGAAGTAACGGCTTTTCTGCGCAATGGCACAGACAAACTTGTGCGTTTGCAAAAGATGACCCTTGTTGTCTTGTTTGACGAAGACGAACTGTTTGCGCGCCAGGAGTTTGATATGTCGGAGGTGGGCGAAATTCCGCCTCACTCGGCTCGCCCTTGGGCCTTTGTCTTCACCAGCGAAAACTTCCTCAAAAGAGACGTCCTGCTCAAGAACTGGAAGATTGCTTTTGAACTGGCACAGAAAAAGATGGTGCTGCCTCAGCAGCTGGAGCTGGAAGAATCCTGGATTCGCGCGTTGAATGACCAGCAGAAGCAATCGCTGATTGAGCTTGCCAAGCGTCTCCCGGCATTAAAAGAGGGAGAGGTAAATATCCAAAGCGTCCAGATTCGCCGTTCTGATGAAGGATCGCTGCACGCCATGCTGCTGATCCGCAACGGCTCGACTGAGTCTCTCACTCTTGACAAGCTTCCGCTCGCTCTGCATGATGCGGCAGGGCAGCAGGTTGCCGTCGGCCTTTTTGAACTGAACGGATTGACGGTTCGTGCAAACACCAGCAAACCATGGATGTTCATCTTTCCAAAAGAGAGCATACTGATAGAAGAGCCGGATCTGTCCAGATGGAAGGTAAGCTTTCCGCAGGGATCCTGATCCTTGCCGTTTCTGATTTGACCCAGATCGCCCAAAACCTTTATCATAGAAAAAAGTCATCGTTCGTTGCGCGGACAGGTGAGGAGGATGTACATGTTTTCTTTTTTTAAAAACCTGGTGAAACAAGACCAAAAAGTCTCTGAAGAAGAGCTGAAGAAGGAACTTCGGGAGGAATCCCTGGTTGATTTAAACGAGCTGGATGAGCTGGAAATCACGAAAGAGGAGCCAGTATCTCAGGAAGCGGCTCCAGAAGCGACTGAACCAGGCATCAAAGTAAACACCGAGCTGTCTTTGCACCCGGAATGGGAAGCCCAATTGGATAATGAAAAGAAGTACACGCTTCGTTTTCTGCAAGCGGAACTTCCGAAGATGACATTGGGGATGGTGGGTGTGACAGGCTTTAGCTTGATGCCACAGCCTCAAGGCGGTGTTACCGTGGCGATGTTTTTCCGCAACGGTTCGCCAACCCCGGTCAGCTTCCGCAAGATTCGCCTGACCGTTTATTTGGACGACACTCCATTTGCCCGCATGCGTTTGGATCTGAGTGATCTGGGGACGATTCCGCCATTCAGCAGCCGTCCTTGGGAAGTACACTTCCCGGCTGAGAGCTTTCTGCACGATAATTTTGATTTCCAAAATTGGAAAGTCATGTTGCACGGAGTAAAAAGCCCGTACGTATGGCCGAATGAACTGGAGTTGGATCCGGAGATGGAAGCGCGGATGACAGCGCGCCAGAAAGATCGCTTGGAGGCGATTGCCTACACATTGCCGCCGCTGAAAGCCGGATCCGTGGAAATTACCGGGTTTGATATCGGCAAAACCAAAGATGGCCGCCTGGTGATCGGGTTGTTGTTCCGCAATGGCCGCTTCTCGGATTTCAATCCGAAGGTATTGAAAATCGCCGTCTATGAAAAAGAAGGCGGGGATTTGGTGGCATCCGGTATGATTGACGCCAAGAAGATTCGGGTACGTTCCAAAACAAGCCGTCCCTGGATGGTTGTTTTCCCTGCAGAGATCATCAAAAAAAAGGATGCAAATCTGCGCGATTGGTACATGGAAATTACCACATAAGACGAGAGCAGGATGACGTATTGCTGTGGTATGAGGAGGATACTGCATGAGTTGGTTATTGGAGAATTGGTTTGGCTCCAAGGAAAGTCTGGAGCAAGTGCGCGAGGATATCCATGAAAACCTGCACACGGAGCTTTATCTTGGCGTGTCTGGGATTGAAGATCCGGAGCAATCAGCCAATCGGCTGCCGTCGAAGGAGCTGTTTGTAAGCTTGCATGGTCCATGGGATGCGCTCGAAGAACAGGAAGCAGAGCTGCTCCGTTATATTCATGATGAGCTGCCGCCTGTCGTCCGTGATGAAGTAGGGATTTTTCCTTTCTATACGCAGGTTACGCAGGATGGTTATCTCGTTTTAACTTATATCCGCAATGCAACGGAGAACAGCGTACTGCTTGATACACTGCCGCTGACCCTGATCACACCCGAAGGGGAAGTGGTAGCCAGCAAGAACTTCGAAATGATGACGTTTGGACCGATTGGTGATGAGTCCAGCCGTCCATGCGAGTTCTTATTCCGCTGGAACGAGTTCAGCAATCTGCCGGAGAAGGAGACCCCGCTTACCCTGGGCTACCGGAAACCGGAGAAAAAATCGGGTGAATCTTTATTTGCAGGAGGAGAAATTGAGATGGATGAAATCGAATACTACCGTCAACAATTAGCTGCTAATCCGGTGGAGGAAGGCAAAGTAGACCTGAAGGCACTGGGTCTGAAGGAAGCGGAAAATGGCAGTATTAAAGTAGTGGTACTGTTCCGTAACGGTCTGGACAAACGTCTGGAATTCACTGAAGTTCCGATCATCATCAATGACCAGAACGGCGACACGGTCGCACGCGTCAGCTATACGCTGGAAAATATGAAGGTGGATCCAAAAGATTATCGTATCATTGCTTTTCAAATTCCGGCGACCTCCATCCTCAAAGAGGGTGTGTCGATTGAGGATTGCACAGTCTTTATTCCGAAAGCAACTCAACAGAAAAAGGAACCTACTGTGTTTGATGCAACGAAGCCAAAAGGATTCCTGCAGTAAGGAGATTCCCCCTTTCGCACTGCGAGAGGGGGTTTTTCACTTCTTCTGTTTGATACTGATATTCCAGCAATTGGCTGGGACAGGGTTGCGTTTCTCTCTTTCGTTCCGCTATGCTAAATGAATAGAATAACTATATAAGAGGGAGCGGAGCTTCTTTGCTTGCAGAGGAGAGGCCTGACCTACATGCCTTTTTTCTTGTGAAGAGAAAGGGGTGGAAGGACTGTTTTTTATGAAAAGAATACTGACGACGTTTCTTGCCTTTGCAATGGCGATGTCCATCCTGTTTGCAGGAACACAAAGAGTAGAGGCAGCGGCGCTTACGAATGATCGTTACATAAACAACCAAACTCATTTGAAGCTGATCGGGGCAGATGCAGCCTGGAAGCTCGCGACGGGAAATCAATTGATCAAGATTGCTGTCCTGGATACGGGGGTGGACTACAATCACCCCGATCTGCAAGGGAACCTTTTACCGGGAGTCAATCTGGTGAATCCTTCCAAATCAGCACAGGACGACAGCCTGAACGGACATGGAACGGCTGTCACGGGAGTACTGGCAGCGCGGGGAAACAACGGGATCGGGGTTTCCGGAGTCTTGTGGAACGCAAGAATTTTACCGATAAAGGTATTAGATAAATACGGCGAGACAGACGTGGAGCTTTTGGCTAAAGGAATCCAAACGGCGATTGATCGCGGAGCGAAAATCATTCTGATGTCGGTGAGCAGCATGTCCTACTCCAAATCGCTGACGGCCGCCGTTCTGCGTGCCGAAGCAAGTGGAGTCCTGGTCGTTGCCGCCAGCGGCAATGAAGCCAACCGGGTGGCGTATCCGGCTGCTTATCCCACGGTGGTGGCAGTAGGGGCTGTCCGCGACAACCTTACTCCCTTGCATGACTCCAATACGGGTCCGGAGCTGAATCTCGTCGCTCCGGGGTTCAACATTTATACGACCAAGCCGAACGGAAAATACGGAACATTCAGCGGCACCTCTGCTGCCGCTCCCCAGGTGGCGGGGGCAGCCGCATTGCTGCTTGCACGATACCCCAATATGACGCCACTGGATATCAGGCAGATGCTGTATCAGACAGCCTTTGATTTGGGTGAACGGGGATGGGACCGTCAAACCGGCTATGGTATGGTGAACCTTGGTGATTTGCTAACGGAAAAACAATCGCTTGATTTTCATGAGCCAAACAACACGCGAAGTCAGGCCAAGGCATTTCCGATCGAATCACAGCTTCGTGCACAACTGTCTGAGCAAGACGTTGTCGATTGGTATTTCATGGACATACCCTATGACGGAAAGGTGACGTTTGTCACAACGGTTACGTCCCCTCTGCCCGCGCCTTTGGCGATCTCCTTTTTTTCCGAAAACCGCGATCCCTCTACGTATTACGTCGGGAACGGGGATACATTGACCGTACCGGCAAAAGCGGGAAGAATGTATATCAAAATGGAGCGAAGCGGCGGTGTCAATGCGTTTACCTATCTTATGACGAGCCGGTTTTTGATCAACCCGGACCGCTATGAACCGAATAATACCATCGATACCGCCAGGCCCCTTGTCGGGAACCAGATTTCGGTCATTGGCAATTTCCACGTAGAAGGAGACGAAGACTGGTTTTCTTACTATGTGCGTGAATACGGGCGGTTAAAGGTAACCGTCACAGCAGATACCAAGCGAATTGACTTGAACATGAAGATCGGGAAGGAAGGAGAGGGCTGGGAGGAGTATGATACAGGCGACCGGAATGACCCGACAGAACGTGCAGAGAAAGAAGTGTCGCCGGGAAAATACTACATTCGCCTTACAGAATATTGGAAAAATCAGGTAAATGGCGAATATAAACTCGACCTTAGCTTCACCCCGGTCGTGAAGGACACCAATGAGCCCAACGATACCTATCGACAGGCGTCTCCACTAGCTGGCGGTACGATGATGATTGGTACCCTGCCAACCCATGAAGATCAGGACTGGTTCTACTTTACAGTCGAGTCTGAATCCTATGTCAGCATCAAGGCGCCGATAATCCCGGTATCGAGTGGTGTGCGGCTAGAACTGTACGGAGCCGATACGCTGAACTACGCCCTGTATTCGACAAACGATGTCGCCCAGTTGTCCGATCAGGGAAAAGAAGTGCTCGGGATGAAACTCAAACCCGGAAAGTACTACATCAAGCTGAACAGCTTTGTTCCATTCAAATACGAGACATACCGGCTGACTGTGACGAAGCAGCCTCTCATCGAAGGTTATCGGGACATCAGCTCTCACTGGGCCAAGAGCGACATCGCCAGATTAAGCCGCAAGGGAGTGGTCAAAGGCTTTGACGACGCAACCTTCCAACCGGACAACCCGGTTACGCGCGGCCAGTTTGCGACGATGCTGATTCAGTCCATGAGGGCGAAAGGGATCAATATCGTCCCTTACACCGGGGCAAGTCCGTTTGGGGACCTCACCACCAAACACTGGGCCTACGGAAACCTGTTGACCGCCCACAAGCTTGGGATTATTCAGGGCTACCCCAACGGTACCATTTCGCCTGACCAGTCGATTACGCGGGCAGAAATGGCGCTGATGGTGGCTAGAGCCAATGATCTGTTGCTTTACAAACGCAGCACCTCATCTTTTGCCGATTTGCCGACCAGCCATTGGGCATCCCCGGCAGTCGAAGCGCTGGTAGCGAAAAAGTGGATCAGTGGATACGGACAAATATTTAAACCGCAGGGCAGAGCTACGCGGGCCGAGGTCGTCGTCCTGCTGGCCAAAGCCTATAACTTATAACCCGATGGAAAAGGAGAGGGCAGAAGATGAAAAAAACAACCAAGGGAATCCTTGCCGTAGCGATTATAGGAACAGCGGTCTTTGCCTCGCAAGCGATGGCAGACGGCGTCTCTGGTGTACCCGGTTCTGTCGATGATCCGGTCGTGACCAAAAGCTATGTAGACCAGCGTATTCAACAAGCGCTTGGCGGCGGTGGTGGAGGCGGGGCGAGTGTCTCCACCGGCTTGACCGTCGTCGAGCTGTATCCCGGTCAGACGCTGTATGGCTTTGAGGGGACTGAGTTTATCGTTCGTACGGGGAAAGTACAAGCAGTAGCCGGAGACAAAGGGGATGGCCTGACGGACATCACAGAAGGTGTCGATTTGAGCGGGGGAGCAAAAGTACAGACCAATCACCTGCTCCTGATAGCGCGCTCGGACAATCGCGGTTTGCGCTTGCAGGCCGGGTATGACGGGGTTTCGCACATTATGGTGCGCGGCAAATACGAATTGCGATAAGCCCTTATTGACACCAAGGGTAAAAACGATTATTCTATAAACCGTAATGGATACTCTTATCCAGAGCAGGCGGAGGGACTGGCCCTATGAAGCCCGGCAACCGACTCGAGCGGTGCTAACCAGCAGGACAGAAACCCTGTTCTGGCCGATAAGAGGGTAGGGAACGCAAACACCAAGCACCTTTTCCTCTCATACAGGAAAAGGTTTTTTTGCTTGTGCCTTCATAATAACCTGTTTCGGCACCCACACTATTTGTATGAGGTCAAAGGAGGTATACACATGGCTTTGCAAAAAGGTCGTCGTCTGTTCACTTCTGAATCCGTCACAGAAGGTCACCCGGATAAAATTTGTGACCAGATTTCTGATTCGATCTTGGACGCGATTCTGTCCAAGGATCCAAATGCGCGTGTCGCATGCGAAACTTCTGTAACGACTGGTCTGGTACTTGTGGCCGGTGAAATTACCACGAATACGTATGTGGACATTCAAAAGCTGGTGCGCGAGACGATTCGTGAAATTGGATATGACCGCGCGAAGTTTGGCTTTGACGCTGAGACTTGCGGTGTGTTGACTGCCATTGGAGAGCAATCGGCTGATATTGCCCTAGGGGTAGACCAAGCACTGGAAGCGCGTGAAGGCAAAATGACAGACGAACAAATTGAAGCAATTGGTGCCGGAGACCAGGGTCTGATGTTTGGATTTGCTTGCAACGAGACACCTGAACTGATGCCTTTGCCGATCAGCATGGCTCACCAGCTGGCTCGCCGTTTGACAGAAGTGCGTAAAAATGGCATGCTGAGCTATCTGCGCCCAGACGGAAAAACACAAGTGACGGTAGAATACGATGGGGACAAGCCTGTCCGCATTGATACGATTGTCATCTCGACCCAGCATGCGCCTGAAGTGACGCTGGAACAGATCAAAGCAGACCTGACCGAACATGTCATTAAGCCTGTTGTGCCAACGGAACTGCTGGATGCAGAAACCAAATACTTCATCAACCCGACCGGCCGTTTCGTAATCGGTGGTCCTCAGGGAGACGCCGGCTTGACTGGCCGTAAGATCATTGTCGATACCTATGGCGGTTATGCCCGTCACGGTGGCGGAGCATTTTCTGGCAAGGATCCGACCAAAGTGGACCGCTCTGGTGCTTACGCAGCTCGCTACGTTGCGAAAAATATCGTAGCTGCAGGCCTGGCCGACAAGTGTGAAGTGCAAGTGGCTTACGCGATTGGTGTAGCCCAGCCTGTATCGATCAGCGTGGATACGTTTGGTACTGGTACAGTTTCCGAAGAGCATTTGGTCACTTTGATCCGCAAACATTTTGATCTTCGTCCTGCAGGGATCATCAAGCAACTCGACCTGCGTCGTCCGATCTACAAGCAAACAGCGGCATACGGCCACTTCGGTCGTAATGACCTGAATGTTCCATGGGAGCGTACCGACAAGGCGGAAGCACTGAAGCAAGATGCTGCACTCCTTCAGTAAGGAACAAATGCGAGAGCCTAGTGATTGCTAGGCTCTTTTTTTACTTTCAGAAAGTTTAATTTCGCTAAAGCGATAGAGGGTGAAAGGTTAAGTGCAACGAAGACCACGCCAAAAAGCATGGCGTAGCCAAGTTTTCTAACCATGCTGTGGCAGATGGGCAGGACCAAAGGCTAGTGGGTGTACTGGAATTGAGTTCATAAAGGAATCTGTATACATACGTCGAAATTCCTATGTAGGCATGAAGGAGGGAGTTTTTGTGCCGAAGAGATGGCCCTTCTTTTTGGTGTTTTTTATGACTTTAGGGCTGGTTGTGGCGAGTGGACTGCTCGGAAAAACCACTTTTTTAAAAGAGAATGCGTCAAAAATGCAACCTTTCCCCCAGGTTACTACGTCTATAAGCACAAGTGAGGAGCAGACAGCTTCACGACAGACCGTGAACGATCAGAAAGAAGCTGCTCCCTCGACAGTTTGGTATCGAAATCGGGTAGTTGTTTTGACGTACCATCATGTGACTGACGATTCTGACCAGCGCTATGTCATTGGTACGAAACAGTTTGAAAAACATATGCAGTTTTTATATGAAAACAACCTGCATCCGATTTCTCTGGCTGAATTTGTGCGATTTGTAGAAACGGGGTTGCTGCCCACGGAAAATGCAGTACTAATCACATTTGACGATGGGTATGAAAGCTATTACACGCATGCTTTTCCCGTTCTGACTCGATACGGCTTCCCGTCCGTCAACTTTGCCATTCTTGGGCGGCTAAAGGACACCGAAGAGCGGAAGCGGGAAAAAATGACGACACCGCTGACTCGTCCGCAAGTCAAAGAGATGCTGCGAACGGGATTGGTGGATATCGGTTCCCATACGTACAGTCTGCATGATGAGAAAGCAAAAAACGAATGGGGCGATCTTGGACCGGAGACAGCCCCTGTGTATCTGCAGGATATGAATCGGCTCGAGGAAGAGCAGGAGTACCGAACGCGCTTGTATATTGATTTTACAATGTCGCGTGTCGGACTGAGCGAGCTGATCGGCAAACAGGTGGAAGCGATATCCTTGCCGTTTGGATACAGCAATAGCATCGTTCTGGATACGGCCAAACAGGCGGGCTACCGCTTTGTTTTCAATTCCAATCCGGGAGTTGTGGCTCCAGATGTGAATCCGCTTTCGATCCCGCGAAACGACGTGGGACTCAGAGAAATCGACGCAGGGAGACTTCAGGAATTGTTCCAAAAGGTCAAAAATGCGGTTGAAGGAGAACAATGATGAATCAGCAGGCGATCAGTATTACCATGTTGGATGGTGTGATTAATCGCACAATCGAGACGGTGGAGACGAGTAAATCGCAAATATTTCAGATCGCCGAGAATGCTAGGCAAGAGGGAAATTCTCTTAAATTTGATTTGCATGAATTGCGTCAGGAGATCGCCAAGGTCATCAGCAAGGTTGACGAGCTTGAGCTGTCCTACCGCAAAGCCAGGGCACGTCTGGTTTTGGTCAGTCGGAACTTCAACACCTACACGGAGGAAGATATCCGCATCGCCTACGAGGAGGCCAATCGCATCCAGGTGGATCTGTCCATATACCGGGAGCGGGAGGATAATCTGAAAAAACGGCGCAACGATCTGGAGCGGCAGCTGCGCACATTGGAAGAGACCATTGAGCGCGCAGAAAAGCTGGTTACCCAGATGGGAGTCGTCCTCGGATATCTGACTGGTGACTTGAGCAAGGTAGGGGCTGTATTGGAAGAAGCCAAGCAGCATCAGATGATGGGATTAAAAATCATCCAGGCTCAGGAAGAGGAGAGAAAGCGGGTAGCGCGGGAAATCCATGACGGCCCCGCCCAATCGATGGCAAACGTCGTCCTCCGATCTGAGATCGTCGACAAAATGCTGAAAAACGATCGCATTCTGGAAGCGCAAATGGAGCTGCACGAACTGAAAGACATGGTTCGCCTCAGCCTTGCGGATGTCCGACGCATTATTTTTGATCTAAGGCCAATGGCGCTTGATGATCTCGGGCTGGTTCCGACTCTTCAGAAGTACATCCAGACTTATGAGGAGCGGACAAAAGTTTCGGTTGATCTGGTCGTCTTTGGAGTAGAGCAACCACTCCAAAGCTCTGTGAAAGCTGCTCTCTTTCGTCTGGTACAGGAATGCTTAAACAATGTGGAAAAGCACGCTGGTGCCGGCAGTGTTCAGGTAAAATTGGAGTTTCTGGAAGAAATGTTGCGCCTGGTTGTCAAGGACGACGGCGTCGGCTTTGACAAGGCGTCACAAATAGCCAAGGGAAGCTCGTTCGGCTTGTTGGGGATGAAAGAACGCTCGCAACTGCTGGAAGGGACTATGGAACTGCAATCTTCCCCTGGAGAGGGAACGAAAGTGATGTTTCAAATACCAGTTAAATTCTAATGCACAGAGTGTACAGGGAGGATGACATATGGACAAGGTACAACAACAAGAAATTCGCATCGTGATTGTAGATGATCATCAGCTGTTCCGTGAGGGTGTCAAGCGTATTCTGGAAATGGAAAAGGATTTTCAGGTCGTGGGAGAGGGAGCCGATGGAGATGAAGCATTCCGTCTGGCCGAGGATCATAAGCCCGATGTCGTCCTTATGGATATCAACATGCCAAATGTCAGCGGTGTTTCCGCAGCCGAGCAAGTGATTTCGGTCAGCCCGGGCACTCGTGTTATCATGCTGTCGATCCACGATGACGAAGGCTATGTGTACCGTACGCTGCGTTCCGGCGCTTCCGGCTATCTGTTGAAGGAAATGGGGACCAATGATCTCGTGGAAGCCGTTCGCGTAGTAGCTGCGGGAGGTGCGTACATACATCCCAAAGTGACGGGCAAACTGATTGATGAATTCCGCCGTCTCAGTGAACAGGAAGGTTCGGGAGACCGGAGCGGCGCTTTGGCTGATGCAGAACCGATTGATCCCAAAGTGATCGAATCTCTCACCCGCAGAGAGCGCGAGGTTCTTCAGTTGATGGCAGAAGGGAAGAGCAACCGGGCCATCGGAGAATTCCTGTTCATCAGTGAAAAGACCGTGAAGAACCACGTCAGCAGCATTTTGCAAAAACTGAGTGTGCAGGATCGCACGCAAGCTGTCGTGAACTCGATTAAAAACGGCTGGGTAAAGCTGTAACCCTCACCCTGTCCAAGCCATCTCGCATACCTTGATCGTAAGAGGAGGTATGACCGTGATGGAAGAGTTGGTGATCTGGTTACTGGCGGCATATGGGGGCTCCTCTTTACTGGTGGGATTGATTGACTGCTGGATGCGGCGGATGAAGCACACCGTCCCCCCGACGTATGAACATTATCGGTTGTTGTTGTTCAACTCGGGGGATGTAGTCGAACAAGTAGTCAGGAAACTGCAATTCCGCTCCTATGTAAGAGGTGTCCCTATTCGCATTTCGTATCAAGATGATGGATCAGTGGACGATACCCTCCGGATCATGACAGTACTAGAGCGGACCGAATACCCGTGCCGAGAGGAGCCTGAAAGTACCTTCAAGGGAGTTTCTGTCATGACCATAGACCTTCGCCGGAGCGGCGAGGAGAAGCGCGCACAGTAGCGCGCTTTTTTGCGTTTTTAAAGGGAAAAAAGCTCAGCCCTCATTGTTCTAGATCGCTTGAGCTCGCTCATTCGGGATTGCTTGCTCAAGGCGCTTGCTCCGAAAAATATTTGCGCGGGTGTCCAGTCTTTTCGCACACTGGCGGTAACAAGTGGGAGCGGGGGGAATGGCATGCGGGAATACCTGCTTTATATCAAAGTGTCAGGCAAAGCAGCACAGGCGCACATCACGCCTTGTTTTCAGGTGGATCAGGCATTTTGGCAGGAAAGAGAAGGAGCGCAGTTGTACGTGATCGGCAAGAGCAGGTCGCTGGCACTCGCTTTTTCCTTGCGGGGAAAACTGAACGAAGCGCTGGGGGAACGGACCTTTACGACGGGGAGTATTGAGCGCTTGCGATCGATGGCTTGTTTGTACGTTCGAGAGGCCAGCCTCTTATATGGCAAGCAGGCGGCAGGAATGGCACCCATTGGGGAGAATTGGTTCTCCTTTGAAACGGTTGGTGAGCCGGGAGTCATCTCGGAAGCTGATGATTCGAAATGGGGCAGGTCTGCTGGATCGGCGGAAGCTGTCTTCTCAGCATGGGACGAGTTGGTGGATCTGAAAGGGGAGAGTGAAAAGCTGTTGAGCCTTTTGGGCGGAAGAGCCCTGTTGCAGGAAGAGATATCCGTTTTTCTCGCAAAAAAAGGTTGGGTGTCGACGTTTCCTGAGCAAGCCCTGCAGTGGATTGTGCTTTCGGGAAAAGCAGAGCGCAGGCCTGGAATTGAATGGCGGGTCAGAAAGGGCTGGCTGAGACATCGACTGGAATTTCAGTGCGGCAGATGCGGTTCCAAACAGTCGATCCATCTGACGCGTTGCCATACGTGCAGTCAGGGCTGCGCGTACTGTACCGAGTGTTTGGAGATGGGCCGAAGCAAATGCTGCACCCCGTATTATTGTGTTCCGGCTCAGCATGGTGGGATTGGACGCTCCGAGGCAGCTTATCTCGCTTGGCAGGGGCAGTATTCGCCTATGCAAAAGCTCGCCGCAGAGAAAGCGCGGCAGTTCGTGGCATCGGGGAGGCCAGGACATACCGAGTTTCTGCTCTGGGCTGTGTGCGGTGCAGGGAAAACAGAGCTGTTGTTTCCGTCCGTCGCTGAAACCTTGCGTTCAGGTGGCCGCGTTCTGATCGCCACGCCGCGAAAGGATGTGGTGCTTGAGCTTGCTCCGCGTATCGCCAAGGTATTTCCGGCTGCACAGGTGATCGCAGTTCACGGGTCCAGTGCAGAAAAGTGGGAGGATAGCGATATTACCATTGCAACGACTCATCAGGTCATGCGCTATTATCAGCGGTTTCCACTGGTAGTGCTTGACGAAGTAGATGCGTTTCCCTATCACAACAACCCCGTCCTCTACCATGTGGTATCGCGGGCCGTACAACTTGGCGGCAAAACACTCTATCTGAGCGCGACACCCCCGCGCTATCTGCAAAAGCGGCTTGTTCCCAAAAGCCGATCGGTGAGGAAGTGGCCCTTCTTTTTGAAAAAGAGAGAGCATTCTCCTTCAAAGGGCGCCAGCTCGGAACGCAGCTCGCATACTCATGTCCTTTTGCCCGGCAGATACCACGGTTCTCCGCTCCCAGTCCCTCAGGTCTGCACGGTGAACGGATTGCATCAGCGATTGGTATCCGGCCGCTCTGTTATCGAACTGCTCGACCCGTTAAACGCTTCATTGTCGCAAGGGCGTCAGGTATTTGTCTTTGTCCCTCGCGTCGACCAGGTTCCGCTGATGCTTCAGTATTTGCAAAAGCGCTTGCCAGATTATGCCGAGTTCATGGCTGGCGTCCATGCTGCTGATGAAGAGCGGGAAGAAAAGGTTCGGCAATTTCGTGCCAAAAAGCTGCTTGTGATGGTGACGACCACGATCCTAGAGCGAGGAGTGACCATCCCGCGTAGTGATGTGATCGTGATCGGGACAGAGGCTCCGGTCTTTGATGAGGCTTCTCTGGTGCAGATAGCAGGGAGGGTCGGCAGGTCCGCAGACTCCCCGCATGGCACGGTCCTCTTTCTCGAAGCCTATCGTACAGGTGCGTCCAGAGCAGCGATCCGTCAAATCAATCGAATGAATCGGTTGGCAGCCAGTTCCGAGCAGGAAGGAGAGACGTTATGAACGGAAATTCCTGCTTGAGCTGCGGAGGGATCATATCAGTCAAAAACAGAGAGGAGCGGGTACGGTTCTGGAGTCGTGCTCTTGCCCGCCCGGCCGTGTATCCGCGTATGTATCGTTTGATGGAACGCCTTGCCTTGTGCAGCCATTGCCTGGAGGAGTGGCCGGTGATCGGTGACAGGATCTGCTGCGGTTGCGGAAAAGACTTAGATAGAGATGTGGCTCGATTGTTCCGAAAAGAACGTGGTGGCCCGCAATTATACGAGGCCGTTGGTGCAGGAGGACAAACGAATGCGAAGACAAACCTGCCACCCGGGACAGATTCACTCTGCCAGGATTGTAAAGTCTTGCGAGAAAAGGAGACGGTTCCCTCAGTTCTTCTCAGCAACAGAGGGTTGCTTCATTATGAGAAGCAGGGCAAGGCTATGCTAAGTAGGTTTAAATACCGGGGAGACGAGCGGCTGGCCGCTTTTTTTGCGACGTTGTTGGCGATTGGGTACTATCGAAGTTATGCGGATCGATCTTTTTGGTGCTTGTCAGAGGTACCACTGCATCAAAGCCGGCTGACAGAGCGGGGATTTAATCAAATGGAGCTGGTGGCAAAAGAATTGTCTGGAATCATTGGAGTTCCGTACGTACCGCTGCTGGTTCGCGCGAAAGAGACAACCAAGCTGAGTCAGCAGCGAGGGAGAAAGGAGCGGGAGAACAGCATGAGCGGGGCGTTTTCATTGATACATCCGGGCAGTAGGTCAGGTCGTGATACCTGCGCCATTTTGCTCATCGATGATATTTATACAACGGGCTCCACCTTGCGTGCCTGCGCTGCATCTATCCGGGAAGGACTGGGTACAGGGCATCACGTATATGGGCTTACTTGTTATCGGTAACAGGCAGGTAGCCTTTATTATCTATCGCGAGCGGACAGGCCTGATAGACTTTTCATCTGTTTTTTGAACGTTCGTTATTTTTTCTTGTACATTCGCCATTTTTCGATATGATGGTAATACATCCATTTTTTTCTCAATGTTGACTCGGATCGGATAAAGGAGTTGTCTTTATGTCCCTGGGCAAACTTTCCAATTGCACGAGGTGCGACGCTCTGTTTGTACAAACTGTACGTGATATTTGTCCCAAATGCCATCAGGCTGTGGAAAAGGAGTACGAGGAATGCGCCCGGTATTTGCGGAAGCGCGAAAATCGGGGAGCGAACATTTATCAGGTAAGTGAAGCGACGGGCGTCAGCGTCAAGCAGATTACCAAGTTTATAAAAGAAGGACGGATTTCCGTAGAGGGAAGTCCCAGTCTCGGCTATCCTTGTGAAAGCTGCGGCACCCTGATTCGCAGCGGGAACCTCTGTGAGTCATGCGTTCGCAGTCTGCAGCACGATATTACGCAGCAGAGCGATCTGGATCGTCGACTGGAAGAGGAAAGACGCGAGAGACAAGCCCAGGCTGCTTATAAGAGAAGGACGAAAACGGGCGAATAAACCCTCCCTCACTTTGCGAATCAAGCTCGAAATGATTCGCTCCTCTGATGAGGGCCAACTCTTTTTCACAGAAAAAACCTAATCGAACGGAAGGAATTTGCCGATGATACTACTAAGAGCTAGTATCGTCGGCTTTTTTCATGAAGCTTGATCGGTTTGAGAGGGTGGGTAACAGATGCGAATAAATGAACCGAATCGCACCGGGATGATCAACTCATACAATCAATCAAATAAGGCCCAGTCGGCCAAAGGACGCACGCCGATGGGCAAGGATGAGGTCAACATCTCGAGTGAAGCGCTGGAGATGCTCAAACAAGTGGAAGACCCGCAGTCGCCTGCTCGGAGAGAAAAAGTAAGCAGTCTGAAACAACAAGTGGAAGAGGGAACCTACAAAGTTCCCAGCGAGAAGATTGCTGAAAAGTTCCTGGCGTTTTGGCGTAAACGATAGGGCTGGGGGTTAGCGCCGTCTCGGCGGTTAGCCCTCGTTTTGTTTTGCTGCACGAGTCGAACCGGGCCGCAGCAGCTGAGAAATTTTTGTATCACTTTACGTAAGCGGGGGAGCATCATGGTGAAATGGAGCCATCTCTACGAGCTGCTCGACAACTTGATCCAACTGCATAAGGCATTGCTTTCGCTGTCCCATCAAAAGAAGGACGCTTTGGTCCAAGGAGATGTGGACCAGCTGTTGGCGGTGACCACCAAGGAAAAGAAGCTGATCAAAGCCGTAGATGCGGCTGAAAACGCGCGTCTGTCACTCGTCACGCAGATTTTTGCAGAGCAAGGCATGAAGCGGGAAAACGGTACCTTGGCAGACCTGATCAAGCTGACGACCAGCCCGGAAGAGAAAACCCGTCTGATGAACGCCCGGGAAGAACTGACGCAAATCGTCAGCGAGCTTCGCCAGCAAAACGAAGTGAATCAGCAGCTTCTGGAGCAATCCTTGTCTTTTGTGAATATGACGCTGGATCTGGTCACCGATACGCCGGAAGACGATTTCTTTTACGGTAGATCACCCAGATCGGATGGGTATCGCAGTCATACACGGACTTTTTTTAATACAAAGGCATAACGAAAAATTGGGAAAGGGGTGCCATGATGCGCTCTACTTTTCACGGATTAGAGGTAAGCAAACGCGGATTGTTCGCACAACAATCTGCTCTGAATACGACAGGCCATAATATTTCCAACGCGAATACAGAGGGATATACACGTCAACGAGCAAACATGCAGGCAACGACCGGAATTCCGTACCCAGGCTTGCACGCCAATGTGGAGCCGGGCTTACTTGGAACCGGTGTGAATGTCGTCAGCTTGCAAAGGCTGCGGGAAGATTTCCTGGATGTGCAGTATCGTAATGAATACAAGCGCCAAGGATATTGGGATGGTCGACTGGAAACCTTGGAAAAGCTTGAAGGAATTATGAATGAACCGTCTGAAACCGGGCTGCAGAAGGTTATGGATCAGATGTGGCAATCTTGGCAGGATCTCGCCAAGGATCCAACAAACACCTCTGCTCGTGCGGTGGTAAGAGAGCGCTCGAAGGCGTTTGCGGATACCTTGATGAGCACGTACAACCATCTGGAAGAAGTACAGCGTGATCTCGATAATGTCATCGGTGTAAAAGCGATGGAGATTAACTCGCTTGGTCAGCAAATTGCCAGTCTTAATCGCCAGATTGCCGATGTCGTCCCGCATGGCTATGTCCCGAATGACTTGTATGATCAACGTGACGTTTTGTTAGACAAGCTGTCCAAGCTGATGGAAATTAAAGTAACACCCGGTGCAAGTGGAACCGTTAACGTTACTTTGGAAGGCCGCGATTTTGTAACAGGTTCCCAATCACAGCCGGTAGCCACTCAGCAAAATGCCAATGGAATGCTTGATCTTACGATTGCAGGTGCTATAGTTGTTCCTACGACTGGTTATATGGCTGGTGTATACGAATCAAGAAATCAAATTGTCCCAAACCTAAAGCATCGTCTGGATGTATTGGCTGTTAACCTTACAAAAGAAATCAACGATCTCCACAGACAGGGTGTAAGTCTTAATGATATGAAGAATGGCACTGTCCAAGACTTGCCATTCTTCGTAGATACAACGACACCGGTTGGAGGAAAAGATTATCCAAAAGGAGCCGGAACGATATCCATACACCCAGATATTTTGGCAAGTTTGGACGCAATTGCGGCTGCACAGCCTGAAGCAGGAGGAAACTCCGCCGGCAATAACCAAAATGCGCTCGCGATTGCTGCCATTAAATTTAAGGTGCTTCAACCTGGCCCTGGACCAATGGACTTAAAAGAGAGTTCATCTTTAGACGATTATTATCGCTACACCATTGGTCAACTTGGAATTGACGCCCAAGAAGCACAGCGAAACCAACAAAACGCCGAGATGATTGTAGGCACTATCGACAGTCAGAGACAATCCGTATCTGGCGTGTCACTTGATGATGAAATGGCAGAGTTGGTGAAATACCAACATGCTTATAGTGCTTCAGCCCGGATGATGACCAGTATCGATGAGATTTTGGACAAAGTGATAAATGGTATGGGGCGGGTAGGCTTGTAATACCGTTGTAAAACACGGGAAGAGGTGAATCAAACATGGCCTTGCGTGTCACGCAAAATATGCTAAATAACAACATGTTGCGAAATTTGCACAAATCGATGCTGAATATGGATAAGATGCAGCAGCAGCTAGCATCTGGGGTGAAAATTAATCGACCGTCTGATGATCCGGTTGTGGCAACGAGAGGAATGTTTTATCGTTCTTCTTTGATGGAAAATGAGCAGTATAAGAGAAATGTGAACGAGGCACTATCCTGGATGGATTTAACAGACAAAACGCTCGATGAAGTAGGAAATGTTTTGAAGCGTATCAGCGAGTTACTTGTTTACTCAGGTAATGGGGCTGCTTCACCAGACGATTTGAAGACGATGGGTGCTGAAATTGAGGAATTACGGAATCATTTAGGTACACTTGCTAACCAGACGATCAACGGCAAGTATATTTTTGCTGGTACGCAGACAGATAAGGCACCATATGATCCGACAGTAAACGGGGGAAAAGGAGACTTTGTCAATACAAACAGCTCTGAAGTGCAACTGGAGCTAAGTCAAAATGTGTTTGCAGCAGCGAATATAAACGCCCAGAAGATCTTTAATTTCCCGAATAATGCAGGCAACATGTTCAAAGTACTTGACAATATCATTGGTGAATTGAGCGGCGGTCGGACAGCTTCTCAGTTTGAAGATGATATTGCCAGTCAATTTGATAATCTTCTTGCAGAACGGGCGACATTAGGAGCTAGGGTCAATAGAATCCAGTTAATTGAAGAAAGATTGAATGTCCAGGAAGTAAATGTGAAGGAACTAATGTCGAACAACGAAGATGCGGATATGGCGCAAGTTATCACGAACCTGAAAACCCAAGAAGGTGTCCACCGTGCAGCGTTGGGTGCAGGCGCTCGCATTATTCAGCCATCTTTACTGGACTTCTTGCGTTAACCTTAAAGCGGAAGGGGAAATTAACCGTATGCAGCTTCCGCACATTCGCATGCAGAGCGGTTTTGTTCAGCTTGGTTTGAACATTCGTAAGCCTGTTCAGGAAATCGAGCAACCAAAGGCGGAGTTAAACCTTCGTCAGGAGGCGGCTGTTCTCAACATACAGCAAGGAAAACTCGAGCTATCGATCGACGCAAGTCAAGCACGCAGTAATATTGGTCTCATGACTAGCATGCAGTTTAGTGATAGTAACGCTTCTTTTGGACGATCACAATTGATGGAAGCGATCGAACAGATCAGCTACGAAGGCGATGCGATGATGCGCATCGAATCGGGAGCAAACGTGATTGCCGATCTGGCAATGGATCGCGGAATCCTGCTCAGAAATGGCTTTACGCCCCCAGCGGCTTCCTACGATGAAGGGGTGGACGTAGATATCAAACAGAAGCCTGTTGTTATAAATGTAGAGCGCGGAGGTATGCGGATGGACCCGGTAATCAAAGCGCCCGTTCATAAATATACTCCGGGAAAGGTCGAACCCTACATACTGAAATGGCCATATCTACATCTTGAGGCAATCGGTATTTTTGTAGATCGAAGCATATAAGCGAGGGACCGCGATGAATGCAAATCAACAGGTAGAATTGGGTAAACTGTTTTTTGAAGACGGAATTCCAGGGTTTGGTGAACTGCAATTTTTCCTGTTAAAGCAGGAGGAAGAAAGTCCGTTCTTTTTAATTCAGTCGGCTGAAGAAAAAGAAGTAGGTTTTTGGGTCATCAATCCGTTTGTCTTTTTTCCTGAGTACGAGTTTTCTCTGACAGATGCAGCGAAGTCGGCCTTGCACATAGATGAGGATACGTCTATTGCTGTATTTACCATTATTACGATGAGAGAAAAGCAAGTAACCGTCAATTTGAAAGCACCTATCGTTGTTAATCTAATCAAACGGATGGCCAGACAGGTGATTTTGCAGGATGACCGTTATTCCATTCGCCAGCCGTTGCTTGAAAATGAAGCGGCCGTGACAGAGTAGGTGGTGAGCTGATGCTCGTGCTATCCCGGAAGAAAAATGAATCGATCATGATCGGAGACTCTATCGAAATCAAAGTGATCGCAGTAGAAGGCGATACAGTACGTCTGGGGATAGAGGCTCCTAGAAACGTAGAGGTTTATCGTAAGGAAATCTACGAAGCGATACAAGAAGAAAATAAAATAGCGATTCAGCATCAAACGGATTGGGCGGAAATGAAAGAAGTACTCAAAAAGGCCCGAAAATCTAGTGATGATCAATAAGCAAAGGATGGTCGATTCGACTATCCTTTTTTATATGCTTCTTGAAGAAAAAAAGAAAAAAGTGCTAAAGGAACTAATCTCTGATTCCGATAATGTAAATGTAGGGAAAAGATTGCAAGCGCGCGATTGCGATCTCACCCATTATAATTGCAACAGTCACAGGGACGTGACTGTCGAAAATCAAGGAGGAAATAGGCATGATTATTAACCACAATATTTCTGCAATGAACACCCATCGTCAACTGGGCGTAAACACTGGCTCTTTGGCGAAAAACGTTGAGAAGCTCTCTTCTGGCTACCGTATCAACCGTGCTGCTGACGACGCTGCTGGTCTTTCTATCTCCGAGCGTATGCGCGCACAAATCCGCGGTATGGAACAAGCTTCCCGCAACTCTCAAGATGGTATCTCCCTGATCCAAACTGCTGAGGGTGCTCTGCAAACTGTAAACAACATGCTGGTTCGCATCAAGGAAATCGCTACACAGTCTGCAAACGGTACCTATGGTGACGATGCTGACCGTGCTCGTCTGCAAGAAGAGCTGGCTGAGTTGACAAAGGAAATCAATAACATCAAAGATAACACCACATTCAACGGAATTCACCTGCTCAACGGAAATAGCAGCAAAGACATCACGCTGCAAATCGGTGAAGCTGCAGGTCAAGTTCTGACTCTGACTGTTTCTAGCTTTAACCTGAGCTCTGTGGCTCAAGCTGTTAGTGGCTGGAATATCGGAAGCCAAACTGGAGCATCTGCTGTATTGGCTGCGATCGAAGAGCAAATCAATAATGTAAGTAAAGCTCGTTCCTATCTGGGGGCTAACCAAAACCGCCTGGAAAACACCATTAACAACCTGAACATCACTTCTGAAAACCTGACTGCTGCTGAGTCCCGTATCCGCGACGTAGATATGGCGAAAGAGCAAATGCAGTTCACGAAGAACAACATCCTGACCCAGGCTTCTCAAGCTATGCTGGCTCAGGCTAACCAATTGCCACAAGGCGTATTGCAGTTGCTCCGTTAATTAACAAGATAAAGGCATGGACTACTGACCAAACAGTAGTCCATGTTTTTTTATTCCAGAAAATCTCATTAAGTAGTTTGTCTATGAATGACGATATATAAAATATAAGAACCTTTCGATGGGGGCAAAATAAAATGCGGCTTGTAGTGTCTGGACAGGAGTATTACTTTGAGGGTAAGAATTTTGAAGCTTCTCAGATTATGGAGAAGGTAGTTGAAATATCCCGATTAGAAAATCTGGTATATAGCCATATGAGGATAGATGGTGTTGATGTTTATGAAAATGTTGAGCAATTTATTGAGGATCATGCTCAAACAATTGAACTGGTAGAAGCTATATTTATTACAATTTCCGAGTTGATAAACGACATTTTAATCTCTACAGGACAGTATAGTGAGCGGGCTATACCTGAACTTCAAGAGCTTTTTGAGGAGTGTTATAAAGGTCCTGACAAGGATACTTGGGTAAAATTTGGACAATTAGTGGAAGGCATTCAATGGTTGCAACAAACTGGGGTATTCATAAAGGAAAATAGGGAGAGCGTTAATGATTGTCAAATTCAGGAGGAAATTTTTAATTTTGCAAATGAAGTAGTTCTCTTAGAAGAGGCAGTGGAACAACAAGATTTTATCCTTTTAGGTGACATTATTCAGTATGAGATATTACCCAAATTTCAACTGATAGGTAATCATTTGAAAAATATCACATCCTATGAGGTAGTCAAACATGATTTTAATTGAAAATGTTATCTTCTTAAAAAATAAATTTCCCTTTACTTGGGATTTGGTTAAAGCAGAAGAGGAAAAAGGGATTTCGGATGAAGTAAGGGTAGAATCTACTCGGACAGGGATGAAGACACTCTCTATTCAAACAGTGAAGGGTGCAAACTATTTGCACAGTAAATACGACCCCGTTTCTGAGGCTGAGAAAATTATAGAGAATTATTCTGATGTAGGGGAATATCAGCATGTGTTTTTTTACGGGATCGGGTTGGGATACCATATTGATAAGTTTTTAGAGAAATACCCCAACATTCCGTTTACCTTGTACGAGCCGGATATGAACATTTTCCAGACACTTCTATCGAATAAAAAATTGGAAGACTGGAGTTCTAAATCATTGATGAATATCTATGCTGGGCATACTCCTGAATTAATCTCAAAAAACCTAACACATTTTATTAATGCAGTTAAAGAAAAGGTTATGTTGTTCATTCTCCCAGGGTACGAACGTATTTTTACAGATTTAACACGAAAGTTTGTGTCGGAGTTTCGCGATGTTGTATATGCTAAAGCTTCATACATTTACGCAAACGTAGTTTTTTCAAAGCGACAGCCGATAAATAGTATTGTCAATGTAACCACTACTTTTAAAACACCTAACATTATTCATGAGAAACCTGAGAGTTTTCAAGGGAAACCGGCAATATTAGTTGCAGCGGGCCCATCGCTTGATTTTGAATATGAAAACCTTCGATATATTAAAGAAAATGGTTTAGCCTATATTTTCTCAGTAGGTTCAGCCATTAACTCGTTAATTGAGAACGGAATTTATCCAGATGCAGCTTGTACATATGACGGAAGTGAGAGAAACCATCTCGTATTCTCTAAAGTAGTGGAAAGAGGTATTACTGATATTCCGCTTATATACGGGAGCATGGTAGGTTATGAAACAGTCGAAAAATATCCTGGACCAATGATGCATTTTCTGGTTGGAGGAGATTACTTTTCGAACTTCATTTTAAAAAGCAACAACAACTTACCAATTGATTATGTGTTGCCAGCAAAATCTATTGCGATTATTACGCTCCAATTATTACATAAACTCGGATGCAGTCCGATTATTTTAGCTGGGCAGAACTTAGCCTATCTGAAGGAGCGGACCTATGCGCAAGGAATGACATTTACTAATGAAATTACGGAAGCACAAAAGACACAAGCGATACTCGTGAAGGATGTAGAAGGTAACGATGTTTACACGAATAGGGGTTTAGATGGTTTTAGAAAGGAAATGGAGGACCGTATTAAAAAGTTATCAGATGTGGTGGTAATCAATACAACGCGAGGTGGCGCTCATATTGAAGGGACAAAATTTGAACCTCTGACAAAAGTTATTGATGAGCGACTGCAAAATCGGGTCGTTGATCAGAAGTGGTTAACTAAATTTGACTATCAATATAATCAAGAATACTTATGCAATAAAATTCAAGAACTACTATTTGAACAAAAAGAATTTACTCGCATATCCAATTTATTTTATCGTTTGTTCCATGAAATGGAGCACTATATGGAATCATACAACAGTAAAAATCTTGGGAAGTGCTTCAATAAATTTGACAAGTTATTTGATAAACTTCAAGATAACAAATTCTACCGATTATTGCTGCAACCGATGAACCAACTCTTATTCGAAAATATCTTGAAACTAATGGGGGAAATCCGCTTTAAGCAAGATGAGTACTCTAAGGCAAAAAATATTATTGCTCATTTTACGAACTTTTTAAAGCATTGTGAATCAGATATGAATACAATCAAACCTTTGATCGAAAAAATAGATGAGAAAGTTTTAGAATGGAATAGAGGGTCTGAGATCGAAACACCGCAATGATTTTACAAATATTTATATAATGATAAAACAGGTGATCCTATGAATGAATTCATTATTGGAGACAGAAAGATTGGACTTTCACATCCTCCTTTCGTAATTGCTGAAATTGGTATTAATCATGAGGGTAGTTTTGAGAAAGCCATACAAATGATAGATGATGCTGCGGCTGTAGGATGTGAGTGTGTCAAATTTCAGACTCATGTTGTAAATGACGAAATGATTCCAAATAACGTTATTCCAGGGAATGCAAAAGAATCGATTTGGGATATTATGAGTCGATGTGCTTTAACAAAAGAAGAAGAAAGAGAACTGAAACAATATACAGAAGCGAAAGGGATGCTATTTCTCAGTACCCCATTTTCTAGAGCAGCAGCGGTGCAATTGGAAGAATTGGGTGTCCTCGCGTATAAAATTGGTTCCGGAGAGTGTAATAATTATCCTCTCGTAGAGCATATCGCTCGTTACCGAAAGCCAGTTATTTTAAGCACAGGTATGAATAACCTGGATAGTATTAGAAAATCTGTAGCTATTCTTCGAAAATATAACACTCCTTTTGCTCTCATGCATTGTACCAGTATCTATCCTACGCCATATGACAAGGTTCGGCTAGGAGCATTGGAGGAGCTTGCTCAGGAATTCCCCGATGCAGTTCTAGGATTGTCTGATCACTCATTGTCTAACTATCCTGGCTTTGGTGCGGTGGCTCTAGGAGCAAGGATACTTGAACGTCATTTTACTTCCGATAAAAGTTGGCCTGGTCCTGATATTCCCATTTCAATGAACCCTACAGAGTTAAAAGAGTTAATTGAGGGGAGCAAAGCAATTTTCCAAGCTCTTGGTGGCGGAAAAACCATTTTAAAGGAAGAACAGCCGACAATAGATTTCGCGTATGCTTGTGTAGTTGCCATTCGTGATATCGAAGCAGGAGAAGAGCTTTCAATGGAAAATATTTGGGTGAAAAGGCCGGGTACGGGAGAAATAAAAGCGGAGCATTTTAACGGCCTTTTAGGGAAAAAAGCACTATCTCCGATTAAACGAGACGAGCAACTTCGGTGGGAGAATATAGATGAGTAAAAAAATTTTATTTCTAACAGGCACTCGGGCAGATTTTGGTAAGTTAAAGCCATTAATACGTGCTGTTGATGGATCTCCCTTATTTGAATGTGCAATTTTTGTTACGGGAATGCACACGCTTTCCCGTTATGGAAACACGGTGGAAGAAGTATATAAAGCTGGTTTTAAAAATATCCATACGTTTCGAAACCAAATCCATGGAGAGCCCATGGATTTGGTTTTAGCCAACACAATTGGCGGACTTTCAAGATTTATACATGAAGACAGACCTGATTTGATTGTTGTACATGGGGATCGGATTGAGGCCTTGGCGGGAGCTATTGTTGGTTCTTTAAACAATATTTTAGTTGCGCACATTGAAGGAGGAGAATTGTCGGGAACCATAGATGAATCAATCCGACACTCTGTGTCGAAGTTGTCTCACATACATTTTGTAGCTAATAATCAAGCAGCAGCTAGGTTAGAACAATTAGGCGAGAAGGCCAATCATATTTTTATTATTGGTTCTCCTGACATTGATGTTATGCTTTCTGATCAACTACCATCCCTGGCAGAAGTACGAGAACGGTATGATATATATTTCGAAAAGTTCGGAATTGTATTATATCACCCGGTAACTACGGAATTGGATTTTATTCGAGATCACGCCAATCAGTTAGTAAAGGCTTTGATTTCCAGTGGTCAAAATCATGTTGTTATCTACCCAAATAACGATTTGGGGAGTAATGATATTTTAGCTGAATATAAGCTTTTAGAAAATAATCCTCATTTTAGAATCTTTCCTTCATTGCGATTTGAGTATTTTTTAACCTTATTAAAAAATACTGAATACATTATTGGTAATTCCAGTACTGGTATTCATGAGGCTCCAGTATACGGCGTGCCAGCAATTAATATTGGAAGCAGACAGGAGAATAGATTCTTTCATAGTACGATTTACAATGTGTCTAATGAATGCAATGAGATATTGGAAGCTATTAAGGTAGTTTCGCAGATTACAAAAAGGGAGCCGTGCTTTAGTTTTGGCCGCGGAAATAGTACGACCCTATTCATGAATGTGTTGGAGGAAGGGGCAATATGGGAGACATCGAAACAAAAACAGTTTCAGGATTTATTGATAAGGCAATGAAGCCTAGCATTTTAGCAATCATTCCAGCTCGTGGTGGATCGAAAGGAATCTTTCGAAAAAATATTCGGAAGATAGCCGGAAAGCCTCTGATAAGCTATACGATAGAGGCAGCTATTCAATCCCCCCTGATAGATCGCTGCATTGTGAGTACGGAGGATGAAGAGATTAAACAAATTAGTTTAGATTCAGGGGCTGAGGTTATAGATCGACCTTTTGAGCTGGCAACCGATACCGCCTTATCAGAAGATGTAGTTCGTCATGTTTTAGAAGACTGCATCAAGAAAGGGAGGCTACCGGATTTTTTTGTTCTTCTCCAGCCGACTTCTCCTTTACGGTCTGAGAAATATATCACGGATTGCATTGTCATGAGCCTCAAACACAATTCACGATGTACAATCAGCGTGACAGAGGTAGAACACCATCCATACAAGACTTTTTATGAGGAAAACGGCACTCTTACTCCCTTAAAAAATAGACAAAGTTTAAGTAAACCAAGACAACAATTACCACGTGTAGTTCGTCAAAATGGAGCAATTTATTTTATGGAAACTGCCAGTTTTTTAGAGCAGAATACTTTTTTTATAGAACCAGCGCTTCCATTTTATATGGAAAATGAAATAAGTATTGATATAGATTCAGAGAACGATATGCTATTTTGCGAGATATTGATGAACAGTGCAAAGAATGGGAATAGGTAGCAAAGAAAAAGTTAAGTATTTCTCTCAAAAACCCGATAACTATGATAGAAAGTATATCTTAAGGAGGATTATCAATGGACGTCGGTTCAATCCAAGGCTATGGTAAGGTGAAGCCCTATTCCGAAGTAAACCTGCCTAATACTCAGCCTGTAGAAAAAACGCCATTGTCCCCAGATAAACAGCATAGTAAAGGCGAAATTGAATTGGAAATTGCCGGAATAAATAAGTGGTTACAGTCTACGAGTTCACATATCAAATTCACGCTTCACGAAGATTTGAATGAATACTATGTACAGGTTATAAATGATCAAACGAACGAAGTAATCCGGGAGATTCCCTCTAAAAAAGTAATGGATATGGTAGCGAAGATGCACGAGATGATAGGATTGCTAGTTGACGAGAAAAGATAGAAGGGAGAAACATGAATGGCACCGATTCGTTTTACCGGCATGGCTTCTGGCTTAGACACCGAAAAAATGATAAAAGACCTGATGAAGGCACAACGCGAACCAGTCAATCGTTTGGTAAGAAAAAAGCAAACGGATGAGTGGAAGCGCGATACTTATCGCGAGATGAACACCCTTCTTGATGAATTGAGAAAATCAGTAGAAATGATTCGATATTCATCCAACTTTAAAAGAAAAGTTGCCTTTTCGGAAAATGATGGGATTGTTGCTGCAAAAGTTGTGGGTACTCCGCAATATTCGTCCTTTGCTGTCGAGGTGAAGCAGCTGGCAAAAGCAGAGATGCCGGCGGGTGTAGATTTTAAAGTGCAAGGGATTACAGGCAAAGATCAGCAGGCTGACGTCTCTGGAACCTTAATCGTTAACGGAAAAAGTATAACCATCGAGGAATCTGATTCAATTTCAAAGATTATTGAAAAAGTAAATACAACATCAGGTGTGGGCGTTGAGGCAAAATTTGTGGATGGCAAGTTGATTTTTACATCAACGTCTGGTGCTACGTTAACGGGAACAGATAATTTAGACCCCACAAGAGATAAGAATTTCTTTACTGTAGAGTTTCTTGGTGACGGCAGTAAACTAGGTATAACCAGCAGTAAAGATTCTTCTACTCGGTCGGCTGGGAGAGATGCGATCGTTCATATAAACGGAATAGAGCATACGTCAAAAACGAATACTATTTCCTTCGATGGCGTCGATTTTACCCTTAAAGCTTCGAATGAGGGATCTGCGATTAACATCAGCACAAAGACTGATGAAGAATCAATTTTTAACATGATCAAAGGCTTCGTAGACAAGTACAACGAAGTGATCGACAAGATTAATAAAAAGATCTCCGAACCCAAGTATAGAAGTTACAAGCCACTTCTGGACGAAGAAAAAGAAGCATTGCCAGAAAAAACAGCGGACAAAATGGAGGCTATGGCCAAAAGTGGTATTTTGCTGCGCGATCCGATTTTAAAAGGTGCCCTGGACCAGATGCGTTATGCAATCAGCACACCATTAAAAGTCGACGGAGTTAATGAGAGCTTTAACACATTGTCTAAAATCGGCATAGGCGGCCCTCCAAGTGGTAAATATGCGTATCAAGAGAACGGAAAACTGTATATCGATGAAACGAAATTACGTGAATCTATACGTAATAATGGGGATGATGTCCTTAAATTATTTACTAATTTCAGTAAAAGCGACGATGCTGCAACTAAGTTTAGCGAGAGTGGTGTAGCTGAGCGTCTTTATTCCCAACTAACCAAAGCGATGGACAAAGTCACAAAAGAAGCTGGTAGTTCATTATCAACTGTTGACGATAGTGTAATCGGTCGCAACATTAAGAACACGAATAAAGAAATTGACCTATGGGAAGATCGTTTAAAATTGATTGAAGACCGCTATTGGAAGCAGTTTACTGCAATGGAAAAAGCGATGGCCAAGTTCCAATCTCAAGGCAATTGGTTTGCCCAAATGTTTGGCCAACAATAACAGGGAGAGATGCAGATGTTACATAATGCTGCTCAGACCTATCAATCAAATCAGGTAACGACGGCTACTCCTGGCGAATTGACGCTCATGCTGTACAATGGCGCAATCCGATTTATTAAACAAGCAAAAGGTTCTATGGAAGAGAAGGATATTGCAAAGGCACATGAGTTTTGTTTAAAAGTACAAAACATCTTGTACGAGCTTCTTTCCACTCTAAACGGGGAATACCCTATTTCAAAAGAGCTTGAGAAAATGTACGATTACATGCTTCAGCGGATGATTGAAGCCAACATTCGTAAAGACGCTACCATTCTTATGGAAGTGGAGGACTATTTCGTACAGCTTCGAGATACATGGAAAGAAGCCATGGTACTTGCCAAAAAGCATGGGTAAGGAGCAGGTGTATGGTACAGGGGATTGACGTTGCCGTAGAAGCTCTACTCCAGCTAACGATTGAACTGGAGCAAGCCGTAACGAAAAATGATAGTGATCCAGATATGTGGTTGAGTTTGCTAGACAAGCGTGAAGCGATGATCCATGAGGTAGACGGGATGATATCAGTAGGTTGTGTACTCACTGATTCGCATCGCAGAATATTGTCCCAGATCCATGAAATCAATCAAGGATTGTTGCCATTGATGTTAAATCGAAAACAAGAAGTTCAAAAAAAGCTCGCGGATATTCAACGAAGCAAAATATCCATGAATACTTACCACGATACTGGGCCAAATGCTTACGGAGCTTTCTTTGATTCCAAAAAGTAAAAGAACTCTATCCTCTCTGACCAGTTCAGTGGAGAGATAGAGTTTTTTCGATAAACAGTTATAAAACATCTGAGGAGAAATAGTATTGAAAGATATATCCATCATGTACCATTATGTTCAGATCCCTGGGTTGAAGGGGATTTTTCCATTTGACCCCAAAGAATTCGAGCTTCAAATCGAGTGGGCAACCAAACATTACGATATTGTAGCTCCTGATGACCTTAATAAGCCAAGGGGGAAAAAGCCTTATTGTGTGTTGACGTTTGATGACGCTACAAAAGACCAGTATGAAATTGCATTTCCGATCCTTCAAAAGAAAGGGATTCCTGCGTACTTTACAGTCATGTCAGGTCCGCTTTTGGAGCGCCGCGTTCCCGTATTCCACTTAATTCATACAGTGTTATCTTTTTTCACAGACGAAGAAATATGGAGAGAGCTTACTGCAAGGTTTGATGTAAAGGCCGTACCAGAACGAAGTCATTATTATTCATATGAGTCTTCTCCCTTTAGAAGGTATAATAAATACGCTCTGAACTTTCATTTAACTGAACAGCAAAGCAGGTCATTCCTGGAGGAAAAAGCCCTTTCCGTTTTTCACTCATTTGAGAATTTTATTAACAGCTACTACATTAATGAGCGTGAATTCATTAAGATGTGCCAAGCTGGCATGACACTTGGAGTACATGCTGCTCATCATCGGCCTTTTACAGGAGACGCGAAAGCTTTCTATGATAGCGAGATCGAGCCGTGCCGTAAATTTATGGCTGACAGGCTCGGCGTAGATGCCAAGTGGTACACCCCGGCATTTGGAGGCGGCACGCAGGCAGAGCGTATGATGAAAGAACTTGGGGAAGTATTAAGGGATCATGGGTTCAAAGGGGCCTTTACGACAAAGTCAGGATTCAATAACGGGCTGGATTCTTTTTGGTTACACCGATATGATTGTATCTCGCTACCTCCGAGGAGTGAAGTGCCATGGAAGTAAGGGTATTTCGCCGTAACGAAACGGATTTGTTGCAATCAGCTATTCAATCTTTGGGCAAAAAATCATGTACTCAGCAGGGATAAGCATTGCTGAATTACATGTTTTATGAAAATCCCGTGGGCCGGAGGGTTTTTGGAGAGCATCACTATGGTTTCCTCGGAGCTTGGAATGAAGGGGAATCAATTGGCCTCTTAGGGTTGGCCTTTGATCTAAACGTAAAAGGGGTTCAGTTGAAGTCATTCCGAATCGCGCGATAGACCGGATTGTTCCTGTTGGACAGGCGCTGAACTTTAGTTCGGTTTGGGATGGGTATTCATTTTTCCTTTACTTAACCAGGGAAGTAACAATTATATAATCACAACGAACTAATAACTCTACTCTTCAACCACACCAACCATGGACTTTTTGAAGAGATAGAGTTTTTTTATGAAAACGCACAATCACCCCCCCACCACCGTATACACTGTCAAGAGAAAACAAGCGCTACAGAGGTGAGCAGTCCATGGCCCATGTCCTCTTTCGTGTGGATGCCTCTGGGTAGGCGTCGCTGGGTAAGTACTAGTACATTTCAATAAAATCAGTTCGGTACATCCCTCTTCCCAGGCAGCTCGCACAGCTTCATCCAACTCCGCCAAAGAGGCTATTCCAGTTGAAATGCTCAACGGTTTTCCTGTTCGGGCCACTCTGCGGATCAATGGAACATCGGCATTTTAGAGGGGGACGTCCAGACTCTCCAAAAAATCTACCGCAGAACTATCAAAGGGCGAACTGAAACCAATCATCCCCAACTCCCGGCAGCGTTCAAATATCGGCTGGTGCCATGACCACGGGGTTGCGGCTTCTTGGTACAATTCGTACAAGGATTTTCCTTTCCACAAACTCTGCTGATTCTGAATCAGAAACTCTCCCTGCTTCGGCACGGAAGGCAGTCGATTACGGAAGAAGACATTGCGATGGTTACGGAAACCCTGCGTTCCCCAAATTTTGACACAGGGACCGAAAATTCAGGAGTTTGAAGAAAAGGTGGCGCAAATGGTTGGGGCCCGCTATGCCGTAGCCTTTACAAACGGCACGGCAGCTTTGCATGCGCCGGGATGTCGTAATCGCCTTGGAAAAGGTGCTGCGGACGTATGCTCTTGTGTAAACTCCCTAAGTGATTCTGTCGATAAAGAAAGATAGAGCAAAGCACGTGTCTATCCTTTGGGGAGTGAAGTCCAATGAGAGTAAATATAACCGCAACGTCAAGTTCCTTGCAACCAGGTGTGGTTGGTCCCATAACTGAAAGTCCGGGAGATTCTCCCCAAGCAGGGGCGACTGTCACTACAGCCGGCTCAAAGGGTCAACCCGATGCAGCCAGCATGTTGCGCGGTTTGGGGATGGAACCCACTCCGGAGATGAAGCAGTCCGCCAAAATCCTTTTGGATAGCGGCGTTTCTCTGAATAAAAAAGCAGTGCAGGATTTAAAAGAGTTCATGGGAAAAGCTCTCGGAAGCATGGAACAAAAGCTGGAGACAGTCCAGGCTTTGGCTGATAAAAAAATTGAGGTTACTGCGGGGCATCTGCGAGCGGTCCATGAAGCTCTGCACGGCCAGCCTTTGAGCGGCGCGCTGAACGATCTGGCACAGGCTGGAGAGACGGGACTGGAGAGTGCGGAAGCTAGTACAAACAAGCTTATGGGTAAAAGCAGCGACTTGGAAAAGACGATGAAGACTATCCGGGAGAGGCTTGCCAGCAACCCGAGAATACCGCCACAGGTAGCTGAGAAGCTGAGCAAAGTGTTATATGAAGCTGCCGCGCTCCAGCAAACTGGTAAGGAAGGGGAAGCTCGTCAGTTGATGATTCATGTGATCCAACAACTGGCTGTGTTAGAAAATTCAAGCCTCTCCACGATGCCCTTGCCAGCAACCGGGGCGGCAGCGGTTTCCCAGGGCAGGGCGAGTGAAGCGGTTAATGCAGGGGGCCTGAGTCAACTTTTTTCAAAACTGAAAGTGTTGTCGCAGCAAGGAGCCTCCTTGGAGGAACTATTGAATCAATATCAGGACCAGCTTCGCAGGCAGCCTCAGTTGAATGGTAAAGCAGCCTCTCGGGTAGAGCAGGCGCTTGAGCAAGCTGTCACCTTGCAACAGATGGGGTGGGAACAGGTCGGACGTGAGCAAATACTCAAACTGCTTGATCAAGCAGCGGGTGATCTGGTTGGGGAACCAACCAACTCGGCAGAAGCAGCGCAGTCGATCCCTTCAAGCGGTGTTGCCTACGAGGATCAGGCAGGGATGAGTCTTGCTCCCTTTTTGACGTCTAAAGAACTGGTCGTCACTCAGTTCACACAGAGGATGAATGAGGCGGCGGCCCAGTTCCAATCTGCCAAGAGAGAGATTGTGAAATATATCAGCAATGTCATCCAGGTGGCAGAAATAAACAGGACTCAGAGTCAGGCAGCAGTTAAGCCGCTGCTGGAGTCGACCATTGACTTGCTGGACAAAGCGATTCTAAAGAGTGAAATGATGATGCTGACTGATATGGAAACAGAAAAAGAGCTGATCAGGGCAAGCGGGGATTTAGCTGAGGCGAAAAGGTTGTTAGCCAGAGGAGAACATGTACAGGCTTTAACTGTGCTCAAAGAGGTCAAGGGAAAGCTGGATGCGATGAACTGGAGGCCGTCCGATGTTCGGATACAGCACTTTGCGACCGGACAAAGCCTGTTTGCAGACAAGATTCCAGCGGCCCAGGTTTTTTCCCAGGTAGCAGAAACAGCGCAGCATTTTCAGAGCCACCCGCCTTCTGCACGAAACATGTTTGAGTTTATAAGAGCGCTTGGATTAAATTATGAAAGTGATCTGGCAGATTCCCATAAACATCAGCAGCAACGAGGGCGTGAAGAGAATCCTCATAACTTAAAAACAGCACTGCTCCAGCTCGCCAAAGCAGGGGAGAGAACGCTTGCGAACGGCAAAGTAAGTCTGGCGGCTGAGCAAGTCCTCCAAAACTTAACCGGGCAACAATTGCTAAGTAAGCCAGAAGCCGGGAATCAACCGCAGAACATGTTTATGCAATTGCCCTTGTTGCTTGAAAACGGGCTGGAGAACGTAAAAATGTATGTCCAATCAAAGAACGAAGGTCAAAAAGTGGATTGGGAAAATTGCAGCCTTTATTTTCTAATTGAAACCAAGAAAATGGGACAGACAGGCATCCATATCCAAGCAGTTGAGCGTAATTTGTCTATCACCATCAAAAATGACCAGCCCCAGTTTAAACAGCAAGTGGAGTCGCTTGTCACAAGATGCAAGGATAGTCTGGCAGAGATTGGTTACAATGTGATAGGAGTCACATTTACCCAATTTACCGAACAGAAAAAAGAAGAGACGGAAGCAGGAAGACCGAGTCCTGTTCTAGGGGGGGCCGCTACTTCCCAAGAGGCTGTCTCGGCTGCGAAAGGGCTGGATCTAAAAATATGATCCGTAAATCTTTTAATCAAAAACAGAGGCAAGCGTTAAACGGCCCTATGGCAGCTGTCATCCGCTATGACCAGGAGAGGGATTACATACCGACAGTTACCGCACAGGGGAGAGGTCATCTTGCTGAAAAGATTATGGAGATGGCAAGACAAAATGACATCCCTCTTCAGGAAGATTCTTTGCTTGTAAGAAATTTGATCGATATGGATCTTGGAGAAAATATCCCGCCACAGTTGTACTCGGTCGTCGCTGAAATCCTTCTGTTGATAGAGGAAATGGAAAAGCTGAAGGGAAGATCGTGACGGCTCAGTTTCTGTCATAGATTTTGAGGAAAGGTACGGATCGAGATGGAAGTAAACAAGATCGGACAGTTATCCGTGGAACAGAGAAAGGCCAAACATGATGTGCCGGCAGATCGTGTTGTTTTTTCCGAACTAATGAACAAAGGAAGGAATCAGCTAAATGCTGAACGCCTTCAAAAATTGGTTGTCGACATTGAGGAGCAAGGGAAAATCCTTGCAGACTCACGCACTGTCGGAGATTTGAGGAAGTTTAAATCACTGGTCAAGAGCTTGCTTGATGATGCTGTCAAAAACGGTCTGAAGTTGGAAGAACAGCAAGGCTTTAATCGAAGAGGCCGCTCCCGAGTGTTTAAAGTTGTCAAGGAAGTAGACCAGAAGTTGTTGGAATTAACAGATGCGGTTCTGAAAAATCAGGAGCCGGGTCTTCGTATTCTTGAACGTGTCGGGGAGATTAAGGGTTTGGTATTGAATATATTTGTATAGAAGCTCCTTTTCTAATAGAAGTGGAGGGCATCTGAGAAGCCGTTTGCTCAGGGGGATTTTTTTATGCCTATGAAAGGCCAGACATTCAAGAAATATTCGGTAGAGTTTAAGCTTAAGGCAGTAAAGATGTATGTAGAGGATGGCATGGGCTATAATCGGGTGACACAAGAACTGAATCTTAGCAGCAGCTCTTACATCCGCCGGTGGGTAAAAAATTTCCGGGAGTATGGACTGGAAGGTCTGGAAGAACGGCGTGGACATAGAAAAATCAGCCCAGGTCAACATGCAGAAGATGAGGTTGGCAAGTAGAACCATGTTAGACACATAACGTGCCTACATAAACGACCGCAGGCTGCCCGTTCAGGCAGCCTGTTTCGTCTGTCGAAAATCACAAGTCATACATTTTTCCCAAAGCCGGAGTAAGCTTCTGGCAGCCTTGCCTACACGCTGACATCAATCACATTGCCCGCGGTCGGGTGAGGTGCGGCTTGCGCGGCCTGCTGTACGCCTTGCTGAGCCTGGACAAAGTCCTGCAGCATGACAGTAGCGCTGGCAGTCTGTGTAGCCTGCACCATCTTCATCATGCTGAGACTGACGGTGTGCTGGAGCTGGCTGAGCTGTGCTCCCATGATGGAGTTTAGGTCCATAGAAGTTCCCCTCCTTTTTCTACAACGGTCCCTCATTTTCTTATCGGCTTGGAAACTCTTTGCTATTATAATGAAACAGGACATCTCCGATAACAGGAAGAGAAGAATGCAAGCAGGAAGGTGACAGGCTTTGGCGACAAAACGACGCTCGCTCCTCTTGGTGGGAGCAGTAGTGCTTATTTTCACACATGCAGTTTATTTGAAAGGGAGCCTGTCTGAACTGGTAAACCTCGCCGCCCTTGAGCTGGTCGGGCTGTCGGTCATCATCTCCTTTGCGATCAAGCGCAAGCATCTGGAAGTGCGAAAACTGGTGCGGCTGTTGATCCACGGCCGCGAGGGAAATCTAGAGGAAACGATCAAGCGGTTTTACTACTATGCTCTGGTGCAAAAAGAACAGGGCTATCTGGAGCTGGAAAAAGAGCTGCAGAATGAAAAGGACTCGTTCGTTCGTCGCGGCAGTCTGCTGGCGATTGAAGGAGTGCCGGAGGAAGAACTCCGCCTGATACTGGAGAACGAGTTAAAAGGGGAACAGCATCGCTACCAGCAGGCCGCTGGCTTCTTTCGTCTGGTCAGCTTGCTTGCTCCCGGCATGGGGCTGGTGGGGACGCTGCTCGGGATGACAGGTGTATTGGAGACGCTGTCTGATTTGACCCAGACTGGATACAGCTTGAGTGCCGCCATTGTGGCAACACTGTACGGTGCGCTTCTGGCCAATATGTTTGCCTTGCCGTGTTACTATCGCCTGATGGACCTGGTGGATCAAGAGATGTTTGAAAAGCGTCTGTACCTGGAGGGCTGCCTCGGCTTGCAGCGGATGGAGACACCGCGCGTGTTGTTTGAAAAACTGAATTCGTTCCTGCCGGGCGACAAAAAGCTGGTGCTGATCAAGACCCCAGGCAGTATGAAAGGGACGATTGAAAGGCAGGATCTCCATGCATGACGAGCGGCTGTACGACGAGAAAGAGCTGGAGAAAAGCTGGCTGATCAGCTATAGTGACTTGTTTACTCTCTTGTTTGTGATTATCCTGATCGTCGCAGCGGCCCATGCGGCCAAGCTGAAGGTAGAGATGCAGGAGGTCAAACAGGAGGAAGCAAAGCAGCAGGAAAACCTTCAGGAGGTGCAGGAAAGCCTCGATTTGCTCAACATCAAGAAGCTGGAGCTGCAGCGGCAGGTTCACGAGCTGGAGGCGCGGCGGTCGACCCTGGAATCGCTGGTTGATGAAAAAACGGGGACGGAGGTCCTGCCAAAACCGGCGGTGCCCACGGAAAAGGGGGACGACGCAGACCGCGATATGGAAACCGTGCGGACAGAGCTCTCTTCAGCCCTGCAAGAGCTGAATATCGACTATGAAGAAACGGAAGAAGGGCTGCGTGTGAGGCTGCCGGCCGCGATCCTGTTCCGCAGCGGGTCTGCCGATTTGCAGGAAGAGGGCAAGCAAGTAATCGGTACCGTAGCAAAGGTACTGGAGCACTTCTCTTACCGGGTGCGGATCGAAGGGTATACAGACGATATGCCGATTGTACATAGTGTGTACCGCTCCAATTGGGAGCTCTCCTCCGCCAGGGCGATCGCCGTGATGCGCGAGATGGTCGATGAGCATGCGCTGGCGGCTTCCCGCTTTACGGTAGCCGGTTGGGGCGAGCACAAGCCGTTGGTGGACAACTCCAATGCTGAAAATCGAGAGCGAAATCGGCGGGTGGAAATTGTCATTTTGGCAGAAAAAATATAATACAGAAAATTTTCTGTAAATAACCGAAGTTTGAAGAAGGATTCGCATGTATCAGATAGAAGTATATCTGATAGGAATCCTTCTTTCTTTTTCTATACGAACCCTTGTTCCTTTTTTCTTGATCGCTAACATAGTATGGACAGCATGAGCAGCAGGGGTGAGTTATCCCCCGCTTGTGCACAACGCCCTGTGGATAATGTGGATAAATCTGTGGATGAGGCAAAATAATCAACCTCACGTTGTGGACAGTGCTGGGGAAAAAAGAATCAAGACAGATACAGATGAGGGGGGCTTGAACACATGAAACTGAGGAAAAAATGGTGGACATCATTGATCCTGACTGTTGGCGTAGGGCTTTTGGTATCTGCCTGTGGATCGGGAGGGAACCAGTCTGCGACAGGAGGAGGCACAGCAGACAAGGTTTACGTCGTAGGCACAGATGCAGCTTATCCTCCATTTCAAGTGCTGGAGGCTGACGGCAAGATCACCGGACACGACATTGATGTCTTAAATGCGGTCGCCGAAGCAGCAGGCTTTAAGGTTGAATGGAAGAATACCGGTTGGGACCCGTTGTTTGATGGCCTGGACAGAGGGACCGTAGATATTGGGATCTCTTCCATCACGATAACTGATGACCGCAAAAAGAAGTATGATTTTTCTGAACCCTATTTTGAGGCCAATCAATTGATCCTGGTAGCGGAGGATTCACCCGTCAATACGCTGGCTGATCTGAAAGGCAAGAAAATTGGCGTTCAAGGTGCTACCACCGGCGGAGAAGTGGTGAAGAAAGCATTTGGCGATACGTATCAAGGTCTGAAGGAATACGATGACATGCCGTCTGCTGTTGATGATTTCTTTAATGGACGTGTGGAAGCCGTCATTGGAGACAACGGTGTCATTCAGTACTATGTGAAAAAAATCCAGGACAAAAAGTTTAAGCTGATCAAGGACGATTCCTTTGAGAAAGAGAATTACGGCATCATGGTGAAAAAAGGAAACACAGAAATCATGAACAAAATCAACGAGGGATTGAAGAAGATCAAGGAAAACGGAAAGCTGGAAGAAATTCGCAACCAGTACTTCGGTAAAGAGTAAATGTGGATACGACCGGGTACGTCAAAAGGCGTGCCCTGTTTTTCTATGTAAGCCAAGCAGCATGGAAGGGAGGGCACACCTTTGGACTGGAGCGTCGTTTATAATTATCGAGAGTTGCTTATCCGAGGATTTTTCAACACGATACTGCTGACGGCGGTAGCTACTTTGATTGGTACACTTCTTGGGCTGTTTATTTCTTTGGGGAAACAGTCCGGCAAAGCCTGGATTCGTATACCTTGTTCCATCTATGTCGAACTGTTTCGCGGAACCCCGATGCTGGTCCAAATCCTTTTGATTCACTTTGCAGTCATTCCTTCCATTTGGGAGGTATTCTTTCCGGGGCAGAGCAGTCCGGAAGCCATTTATTCAGGTATGATCGCGTTATCCTTGAATGCGGCAGCCTATATCGCAGAGATTTTCCGTGCAGGAATACAATCGATTGATCCTGGGCAGATGGAGGCAGCTCGTTCCCTTGGGATGACCAAGGGGATGGCGATGAGACTGATCGTGATACCACAGGCGTTTACGAGGATGCTCCCTGCGCTGGGGAACGAGTTTATCTCCCTGCTGAAAGACTCGTCGCTCACGGCTGTTATCGCGACTCCGGAATTGAACTACGCGGCCATGAGCATCGCCAAGAGCACCTTCGAGCGCTATCCCCCGTACCTGACGGAAGCCGCCATTTATCTGGTCCTGACCCTTTTCTTGTCAAGAGTCGTGGTCAGGGGCCTGGAAAAGAAATATACCCCCAAATAAATGCACGAGACACATGAATGAAAATCCCCTGTTGCCGAAAGGTACAGGGGATTTTTGGTGCGGGAGGAAACCTCTCGTTATTCAATGATCGATTGGATCTGCAGGGTGCGATGCTGACGCAAATCCAGGTATTCTCCTTTGCGACGCACCAACGGGCGCATAGGCTCGTCCGTGTGAATCAGAAGGATCTCGACGCGCTCTCCAGAGTTAAGATAAGCTTCTGTGCCGACATACAGCATGATGACGTAGTGGATAAAGGGAGTGACGATTTGCGGGTTCAGTTTACCGGCGTAGGCAAGATCGGACAGAATGGTCGCAGCTTCAAAGGGAGATGTGCCTTTGCGATAGACCCGGTCTGTACAGATGGCGTCAAACACGTCGGCGACACTGACAATCTGGCATTCAAATGGAATGTTTTCTTGCCGGCGTCCTTCCGGATAGCCTGAGCCATCCAAACGCTCATGATGCAGCAACGCACACAGGGCGAGCATTTCATCGGCTCCATCCATATTGCGAATGAGGTACTCTCCCAGTTTGGTGTGCTGTTTCATGATTTTATACTCATCGTCTGTCAAGCTGTCCGGTTTGACCAGGATCTCTTGGGGAATCATCATTTTTCCCACATCATGCAAAAGTCCGGCCTGGCCTAAAAACACGATCTGCTCCTCCGATTGCCCCATTAATTTGCCGATCAGGGCCGAAAGGATGCCGACGTGCAGGGAGTGGCGGTACGTGTATTGGGCATTTCCTTCCCTTACGTAGATAAAGCGTTGAACGCCATGGCGCTGCAAGATATCGTCCAGCAAGGGGTAAAACACCTGATTAAATTGGTGAAGAGGAGGAATGGAGCCGGTAGCGATGCGGATAAATAACTCTTCTGTATGTTGAACGGCTGCCATATATTCGTGAGCTGCTTGTACTTCGTTCCAATGGAGCAAGGGAGAAGGTGGGTCTGGTATAAGGTCGTCATTGGCCACAAATACCTGCTTGACCTTGTGAGCGCTGAGTAAGCGTATATCACTTGGGTGCAAGACCGCGCCCGCCGGCAGGAGCAAAAGACCGTTTTCGTTGTAAACGTCTTCCGCCAGCGTCTTCCCCGTGATGGAATGCGAAGGTTTTGCCTCTTCCATGAGGATTCCTCCATTCTATAGTCATGCACGGTAAATGCTCACGGTAAATATTACCTAATTGTAGTAGTATACCATAGCTTGGTGACTTTACTAGAATCTTGTCGTTTCTTGTAGAAAATTTAAGTTTTTGTAAAGGAATTTTGAAGGAAGCGGGAGGATTTTTTACAATCGCAAGGAATAGTTATAGGAAAGACGGAAGGAGGTTTTAACCATGAAATTCCAAATTCGTGGAGAAAACATTCAAGTAACCGCAGCACTTCGAGAGTATGTAGAAAAGAAAGTGGGCCGTCTTGCTAAGTATTTTGAGGATTCCAGCCTCACAGAAGTACAAGTAACGATGAGTGTCATCAGAGGTGATGGGACCATCGAGGTAACCATTCCTCTCAGCGGGGTCATCCTTCGCGCAGAAGAAACGCACGAAGATATGTACGCCGCTATTGATCTAGTGGTAGAGAAGTTGGAAAGACAAATCCGCAAGCATAAGACCAAACTGATCCGCAAGCTTCGTTTCGAATCCAACAACAGGGCCATCGGAAATGCCCGCCAGCCAGTAGCCGTGCTGACGCAGGACCTGGAAGACGGGGACGACGTCGAAATCGATATCGTCCGCACAAAGCGCTTTAATCTGAAGCCGATGGATGCCCATGAAGCCGTCATGCAGATGGATATGCTAGGACATAGCTTCTTTGTATTCCAAAACAGCGACACAAATGATGTCAATGTAGTTTACCGCCGAAATGACGGGCGCTATGGATTGATTGAACCGAAATAACGACTGGCAAACAGGGAGTTGCTGATTATGGCAACTCCCTTTACTTGTGTACTTACGCTATCATTTGATAAAATATCATTTTAGGGAAGAAACATCACAAAATGGCTTCCTGTTTTCATGGATTGGAAGAGTGTGTCCCCCTGTACGCCGTTCAGGTTTACAGCGGTTTGCACATGAAAATACAAAGGTACCAAGAAGCTGGTTCATTTGTCACAGGTAGCCCCCTGCGGGGACTGCAGATGTGGCTGCGCATGAAGAAATAATCGAGGTAGTATTGCCACTTGGAAGGGGTGTCCTTATGCTGGGACTCGTGAAAAAGATTTTTGGCGACAGCAATGAACGTGAAGTCAAAAAGATGTTCAAGCGCGTGGAAAAAATCAATGCGCTGGAGCCAACAGTAGCAGCACTCACGGACGAGCAACTGCGTGAGAAGACAGAGGAATTTAAAAATCGCCTGGCAAAGGGCGAATCATTGGAAGACATTCTGAACGAAGCGTTTGCGGTAGTGCGTGAAGCATCCAAACGGGTGCTGGGCATGCGCCACTTTGATGTGCAATTGATCGGTGGTATGGTCCTGCAGGAAGGCCGTATCGCCGAGATGAAGACAGGGGAGGGGAAAACCCTCGTCGCGACGCTGGCTACCTACCTGAACGCGCTTCAGGGCAAAGGGGTCCATGTCGTAACCGTGAACGAATATTTGGCTGAGCGTGACTCCACGATCATGGGACAGCTCTATAATTTCCTAGGTCTGAGTGTGGGACTGAACAAAACAGGACTGACCGCGGAGGAGAAACGAGCGGCTTACTATTGTGATATTACGTATGGGACCAACAACGAATTTGGCTTTGACTATCTCCGCGACAACATGGTGCTGTACAAAGAGCAGATGGTTCAGCGACCGCTCTACTTTGCCATCATTGACGAAGTGGACAGCATTTTGATTGACGAGGCGCGTACACCGCTGATCATCTCCGGTGCTGCGAACCGGACGACAGAGCTTTACTATATCTGCGCGCATTTTGTGAAGCGACTGGAGCAGGAAAAAGATTATACCGTCGATGAAAAGCTGAAAATCGTAACCCTGTCGGATGAAGGTGTCGCCAAGGTCGAACAGGCCTTTAACATCGAAAACCTGTACGATACGGCCCACATGACTCTCAACCATCACATTACTGCGGCACTGAAGGCTCAGGTCTTGTTTAAACGCGACGTAGACTATGTCGTTCAAGATGGCGAAGTTGTCATCGTTGACGAATTTACTGGCCGTCTGATGGTGGGACGCCGCTACAGCGAGGGTTTGCACCAGGCGATCGAAGCCAAAGAAGGCCTGCGGGTCCAAAGCGAGAGCATGACGCTGGCTACGATTACCCTGCAAAACTACTTCCGGATGTATCAGAAGCTCTCCGGTATGACCGGTACAGCCAAGACGGAAGAAGAAGAATTCAAGAAAATCTACGGATTGGACGTCGTGGTTATCCCGACGAACAAACCGGTTGTTCGACAAGACCATCCCGACCTTGTTTTCAAAACAGAAGCGGCCAAATACCGCGCTGTTGTGAATGACATCGTCGAGCGACATAAAAAAGGCCAGCCGATCCTCGTCGGTACCATTTCAATCGAAAACTCTGAGATGCTCTCCCATCTGCTGAAGCAAAAAGGTGTGCCGCACAACGTCCTGAACGCCAAGCAGCACGCCCGTGAAGCCGAGATTATCGCGCGCGCGGGTCAGTACGGTGCGGTTACGATCGCGACGAACATGGCTGGTCGCGGTACCGATATTCAGCTTGGAGAAGGTGTAGCGGATCTGGGCGGTCTGCATATCATCGGGACAGAGCGCCATGAGAGCCGCCGGATTGACAACCAGCTGCGCGGACGTGCTGGACGTCAGGGAGACCCGGGTTCTTCCCAGTTCTTCCTTTCCATGCAGGATGAGCTGATGCGCCGCTTTGGAGCGGACAACATCATGAACATGATGGACCGCCTCGGTATGGAAGAAGACATGCCGATTGAAAGCCGCCTGGTTACACGTGCGGTCGAATCCGCCCAGAAACGGGTGGAGGGCTCCAACTTTGACGCCCGTAAAGTGGTTCTGCAGTATGACGATGTGATGAACCAGCAGCGTATGGTCATCTACAAGCAACGCCGCGACATTTTGGAGCAGGAAGCGCTCAGCGATGTGGTACTGCCGATGATTTACAGTGTCGTCGACCGTCATGTCGAGACCTTCTGTCCGAAGGAAGAAGTGCCGGAGGAATGGAATCTGGAAGGCTTGGTCGAAGCGGTCAACAACGGAATCCTGCATGATGAAACCTTGACCGTCAATCAGCTGAAGGGCAAGGAAGCCGAGGAAATTACCGAATTCCTGAAGGAAGAGGTCCTCAAGCAATTCAAGCAGCGTGAGATTGAGATCGGTGAGATGTTCCGTGAATTTGAAAAGGTCGTTGTGCTGCGCGCTGTCGACAGCAAATGGATGGACCACATCGATGCTATGGAACAGCTTCGTCAGGGTATTCACCTGCGGGCTTACGGCCAGAACGATCCGCTGCGTGAATATCAATTCGAGGGCTATGAGATGTTCCAGTCGATGGTCGCTGCTGTAGAAGAAGAAGTGGCGATGTACATCATGAAAGCGGAAGTCAGCCAAAACCTGGAGCGTCAAGAAGTCATTCGCGGTCAGGCTGCCGATCAGTCCCAGCTGCAAACGTCCGGTCCATCCGAACGTCCAGTAAGCGAGACTTCGGGGGATGCCGACCCTAAAAACCGTGCACAGCGCCGGGCGGAGGAACAGGAACGCCGCCGTCAGATGAAGCGCGGTCAGTAAGCAAAAAGCAAGTACAGCCTGAGGATAATCTCGATCAGCGAACCACCTTTTCCCTATGGGAAGGGGTGGTTTTTTTCGTTTTTCTTCCTGACTGTCAGACAGGCTTCGCCCCTTTCCCGGTTTTTTCGTTGCCGAAACACGAATGGTTTGTCTGACCCTGCAAAAAAGTAGCGAACGATTTTTCTGGAAAAGGTAGGCATAATCCGTAGAATCAAAGGTACGTCTTATTACTTTTGCCTGGAGGATGATAGCGATGAAGAAAACCGTGAATGTTTTACTCAGTTCCACTTTGGTATTGGGGTTGGCGATGTCCGCCCTTTCAGCGGTACAGACGCCTATCTTTGCGAAAGGGAAGGAAACGACGTATCTCATCGCTTACAAAAATGATATTCCGAGCGATTTTGAGGAACGGATTGAAGAACTGGGAGGATCAGTGGAAACAGTTGTGGATGAAGTAGGGATTGTATCCGTTACTTCCAATGATCCGAACTTTTTGAAAAACATAAAAAAAGACAAAACCATTCTGGCGGCCGAAGAGGAGCTGGAGGTATATCTGGATCAGGAGAGACCGGAAGCGGCTGACGGCCAGCCGATCACAGATGTCCCGCAACCGGACTGGGATGATCCCGACCAGAACTACCATGATCTCCAGTGGGATATCAAACGGATTACCAATGACTTCCGCTCCCATGATATCAGTAAAGGCAACTCCCGCACCGTCGTCGGCATCATCGATACGGGTCTTGATTTTGACCATCCTGATTTACGGGATAATGCGGATGAGGCGGGCAGCCGGACTTTCGTGCCGGGAACAAAAGATGCGTGGGATCAAAATGGCCATGGAACACATGTGGCTGGATCGATCGCTGCCAATGGAAAGGTATTGGGAGTGGGGCCTGATCTGACAGTACGCGCCTACCGCGTATTTGGGGCGTCAGGAGGAGCGCAGCAGTCATGGATTACCAATGCACTGGTGGCCGCAGCCAATGACGGCGTCGATGTCGTAAACATGAGTCTCGGCGGCTGGCGCTGGATGGCTCATAACTACGGGGAAAAGGGAGAGTCCGCCTCTATGGTTGCATACAAGAGAGCGGTCCAATACGCCGTGAAAAAAGGCGTGACCGTCGTAGTAGCAGCCGGAAACGACTCGCGTGAGCTGGGGAACCTGCATGATATGCAGGAGTACTGGAAGGAAACCTACGGCCTGGATATCAAAGGACCCTCCCGCGTGGTGCCTGCCCAGATTCCGGGAGTGATTACCGTATCGTCTTCCAATGAATGGTCTACTGATAAAATCGCCTTCTATTCCAACTATGGAAACCCCATTGATATCGCTGCGCCAGGCGGGGACAACGGGCCGGAATACGACAGGCTGTACAGGGAAGATCCAAAGGGCGATTATCTCGACAAGCGAGACTTCCACTATCGCGCATTGTCCACTTACCCGACGTATCTTCCTCCATACTTTACCTCCGATTTGAAAGGCTATGCGTTCATGCATGGAACCTCCATGGCAGCGCCAAAAGTGGCCGGAATCGCTGCTGTGATCAAATCAGAGAATCCGAAGATGAAGCCAAATCAGATAGCGGCGTTGATCTACAAGACGGCAGAGGATTACGGCAAGCGTGGACAGGACAAGCTCTTCGGAGCAGGGGAAGCAAATATTTACAATGCACTGACCGAATGAACACTCCCTCCACCTACGCTTTACGCTGAGGTTTAAACGAGCCGTTACGACATAATATGGGACGGAGGTTAAGAGGCATGAGAACCGGAGATCGTGTCATGGGGATTCAGGCGAAGTTTATTCTGGAAAGAATTGACGAGACCTGGACGCTGATAAAGAAAAGGGGAGCTTCCGGAACAAGCAGTTTTCTGTTCGGTAAATGCACCGTTCCGGAAGCTGAGGAAGCCCAAGAGCATACAGATGCTATGGAAGCTCAAGAAGTACTGGGAACTCAAAAAGTTCTGGGAACTCAAGAAGCTCTGGCAGCTCAAGAAGCCAATGAAACACAAGAGGCAAAGAAGCAGGACTGGACCTTGCTCCTCCGGCAGGATGCGGTGTTCGACGATCATCGGCTGACCACGGAGCTGGCAGAGCCAAACTGGAACGGCTGGGGACAAATGCCCCCAAAACAAGTCGCTTTGATCACGGACGGGGGAAATGGGAGCAGCTATAAAAGACAGCCAAAGGGAGGGAACAGGTCCGTGGGTAAACGGGTTCTACTCTACAGGCAGAAGTCCACAAAAGGCGGTTTCCTGGTCTGGATGGGAGAATACAGCAAGCGTTCAGAAGGACCGGTCGCAATGTCGAGGGAACCGCAGGAGACGAGGTCTGCTCCCGCGCCGCCTTGATGTGACAGCTAGAGTCTTACCTGCCCCAATATACAACCTCAACGATGTACAACCTGCACAAACGTACAACCCTCACGAATAGGGGCGTACCCAAACAGCAGCAGTCATGTTGCGAATCCGCCGATTTACGGTACAATGAAACATAGCATAAAAAAGAGTAGGTGATTCGCACATGGCATTAATTGATATTGCGGACATCAAACAAGAGATGTCAAGCATGGCTAAACGTTTAGCGGATATCAGGGGGTCTCTTTGACCTCCCAGTAAAACAGGAGCGGATTGGTGAACTGGAAGAGCGCATGCTGGCCCCCGATTTTTGGGATGACAATGACGCTGCCCAGAAGACCATCAGCGAACTGAACGCATTGAAGAGCCTGGTAGAGACCATGGTCAAGCTGGATTCCCAATATGAAGACCTGCAGGTGATGTTGGAGCTGATCATCGAAGAAGGCGATCAATCGATGATTCTGGATCTGTACAACAGCACGCAGGAGCTGCGCAAGGAATTTGAAAGCTTCGAGCTGGAGCTGCTGCTCAGTGATCAGTACGATAAAAACAACGCGATTTTGGAGCTTCATCCGGGGGCCGGCGGGACCGAATCCCAGGATTGGGCTTCCATGCTGCTCCGCATGTATACCCGTTGGGCCGAGGACAGTGGCTTCAAGGTCGAAACGCTGGATTATCTGCCGGGAGACGAAGCGGGGGTCAAAAGCGTTACCCTTTTGATCAAGGGACACAATGCCTACGGCTACCTGAAATCAGAGAAAGGCGTTCATCGTCTGGTGCGGATATCCCCCTTTGATTCATCGGGACGCCGTCATACCTCCTTTGTGTCTTGCAACGTATTGCCCGAGATTGAGGATGACAATGAGATCAACATCCGTTCCGAGGATTTGAAGATAGATACCTATCGTTCCAGCGGAGCGGGTGGACAGCATATTAATACGACCGACTCTGCGGTTCGGATTACCCATTTGCCCACGGGAATTGTGGTCACCTGTCAAACCGAACGTTCGCAGATTAAAAACCGTGAGCGTGCGATGAAGATGCTGATGGCACGCCTTTTTGAACAAAAGCGCGAAGAGCAGGAAAAAGCCCTGCAAGCCATCCAGGGCGAGCAAAAGGATATCGCCTGGGGCAGCCAGATTCGCTCCTACGTGTTCCACCCTTACAGCCTGGTGAAGGATCATCGCACCAATGTGGAGATTGGAAATGTGCAAGCGGTGATGGACGGAGAGATTGATTCCTTTATTGATGCCTACCTGCGGTCACAAATCGACCGTCCACAATAAGCAGGTCCATTTTCGCAGTGCCGCATGGCAGGATGAGACGACAAACCATAGCAAAGGGAGAGGAAACCAATGTACTACGTCGCAATGCTAACCATTACGGATGCGGATTTGAATGCAAAAATTCGCCCGGCCCACCTGGACTATATCAATGATTTGTACAAACAGGGCAAGGTCGTGATGGCAGGCCCGTTTACGGACAAAAAAGGCGGCATGGTAATTTACAAAGCTTCATCCGAAGAGGAAGCACGGGAACTGGCCGAAGCAGATCCGGTAATCAAAGAAGGAGCGCGGACGCTGGAACTGCGAGAGTGGGGCGCTCTGGAATTTCCTTTAGGATGATTTGTTAAATCAAGAATGAATAGAGCGCAGCGGAGGCATACTTAGCGAAGAAATATTCTTCAATAAGGAGGGAACAGCCATGAAGCGATTCCCATTAACTGTCCTTTCCGCTGCGCTTGTTCTGTTGCTGGGAGCTTGTGGAGGCGGCGGCAAACAAGCTGCACCGCCACCTGCGACGACACCACCAGCGGGCGAAACTGCTCCGAGTGCACCTTCGGGCGGATATGATGCTGCCACGGCACAAACCTTGTTCAACAGCAAATGTTCCAGCTGTCATGGGCAGGATCTTTCGGGTGCAGTCGGTCCCAATCTGACGAAGGTCGGAGATAGATACACCAAAGAGCAGATTCTGGAGATCCTGAAAAACGGGAAAGGCGGAATGCCCGGTGGTCTTGTATCCGGGGCAGACGCAGATACCGTAGCTGCGTGGCTTGCAGACAAAAAATAATAGAGATGACACAGACAAGCGTCCGATTTTTCCCGTCGGGCGCTTTTTCTATGTGGAAAGGGTTGTGTTTTGTATGAATTTTTATTATCATTCATGTATAAAAATACAAAAAAGGGAGAGAGACTATGATTCGGGTCGGGATTGTCGGCGCTACTGGTTACAGCGGTGTCGAGCTTATACGTCTCTTGGCGGGCCATTCTGATGTGCAGGTGGCTCATCTTTATTCAAGTTCATCAGAGGGAGAAGCGCTCGCAAATGTATTTCCGCATTTGCATGCACATCCACTGCCGCCTTTGGCCAAAATTGATGCGGAGCAGATGGCAGCAGACAATGATGTCATTTTTCTGGCTACTCCGGCAGGTGTGAGTACGGAGCTTTCACCAGCCCTGCTTGAGAACGGTACCAAAGTAATCGATCTGTCTGGAGATTTTCGCTTGAAAAATGGCGAAGACTACCGAAGCTGGTACAAACGGCAGCCTGCTGAGGCACCATGGCTGGAAAAAGCCGTGTACGGCCTGTCTGAGTGGCACGCGGAGGAAATAGCCAAAGCCGATCTGATCGCCAATCCGGGCTGCTACCCCACGGCTGCGCTCCTGGGCTTGCTTCCATTGGCACAGTCGGGCTGGGTAAATCCGAAAAGCTGGATCGTCGATGCCAAATCCGGCGTTTCGGGGGCGGGCCGTGGTGTCTCACTCGGAGTTCACTACAGTGAATTAAACGAGAGCATCCATGCCTACAAAGTGGGAGCCCATCAGCATACGCCGGAGATCGAGCAGGAGCTGAGCAAACAGACCGGACTTCAGCAGCTTATCCAATTTACGCCCCATCTCGTTCCGATGACCAGGGGGATTCTCGTCACCGCTTACGGAACATTGGAGAGCGCAGTGTCACCCTCCCAGGTACAGGAGCTCTATGAGAGTGTGTACGCAGACAAACCCTACGTCCGGGTCCGTGCGCAGGGCAGTCATCCGCGGACCAAAGAGGTCTACGGTTCCAATTTCTGCGACATTGCACTGCATGTCGACGAGCGTACGGGCCGGGTTATCGTGCTAGCGGTCATCGACAATGTCGTCAAAGGGGCTGCGGGGCAGGCGATTCAAAACATGAACCTGATGTTTGGGCTGAAGGAGACGGCCGGGTTGTCCCTGGTGCCGCTTTTCCCGTAGAGGAGGAGAAAGAGGATGGAAGGAATCGTGGTCATCAAATGCGGGGGCAGTACGATGGAACAGTTGCCTGACCGCTTTTTTCAAGCAATTGCGGAGATTCAGCAAAAGGGAAAGCAGCTCGTCATTGTACACGGTGGCGGCCCGGCGATCAACAGCATGCTGGAGCGCTTGGCGATCCCCTCCCAGTTCGTGGACGGACTTCGGGTGACCTGCGAGGATACCTTGCAGGTCGTCGAACAAGTATTGTGCGGGCAAATCAATAAGTGGCTGGTGAGGCGGCTATCCGAGCATAGAGCCAAAGCCTGGGGGGTAAGCGGGATGGACGGCGGCATGCTTACCGCAGTGCAGACTGATAAACCGCTTGGACTTGTTGGAGAGGTAAAAAAGGTGGATGCGGCGATTCCGCTGGCCATTCTTTCCCATGGATATTTGCCGGTTATCGCCCCGCTCGCTGTCGGGACGGAAGGGAGCCAGAAGTACAATGTAAACGCAGATATAGCAGCGGGGGCAATCGCTGCTGCACTAGGGGCGGAAAGCCTGATCATGGTGACTGATGTCCCGGGAATCCTGGCACCAAAAGAAGAGGGCACTGCCTTGATCCCCAAAACAAATCCCCGGGAGATCGAGCAGATGATTCAGGAAGGGATCATTACAGGCGGGATGATTCCCAAGGTGAGGGCTGCTCTCGATGCCCTTTCTGAGGGGGTTCCCCAGGTTGTCATTTGCAGGGGGACTGCAGAGGATTTGCTCCGGGTTTGCCAGGGAGAGACGGCTGGTACGGCCATTGTCTCCAAAGCGGCCCAGGTCCACGCTTGAATACGGGAGGGTAATGATGAGTACAACGACTGCTCCATACCATTTGATGAATAACTATGCGAGATGGCCAGTTCATCTGGTGAAAGGGGAGGGCAACAAGGTCTGGGATGAATCAGGCAAAGAGTATCTCGATTTTATCTCGGGAATTGCTGTCACTTCGCTGGGCCATGTGCCAGCCAAGGTAGCCAAAAAGCTGCATGAACAAGTAGATACACTCTGGCATTGCTCCAATCTGTTTCACATCCCTCAGCAGGAGGTCTTGGCACAGAAACTAAGTCAGGTCTCAGGACTGGATCGCGCCCTTTTTTGCAACAGCGGGGCGGAAGCAAACGAGGGGCTGATCAAGCTGGCACGCCGCTACGCGCAAAAGGTGAAGGGGACAGAGTGCTACGAGATCATTACATTTGGCCAGTCTTTTCACGGCAGGACACTGGCAACTTTGACCGCAACAGGGCAGGAAAAAGTAAAGGACGGCTTCACACCGCTGCCAGAAGGCTTCGTGACCGTACCGTACAATGACCTGGATGCCGTCAAGCAGGCTGTGAATGAGAAAACATGCGCGATCCTGCTGGAGCTGGTGCAGGGAGAGGGCGGAGTCCATTCGGCAGAAGAGCCGTTCGTCAAAGGGCTCCGTCAACTATGTGACCAGCATGGCCTGTTGCTCTTGATTGATGAGGTGCAAACCGGCATCGGCCGGACCGGAACCTGGTTTGCTTTTCAACAGTATGAGATTCTCCCTGATGCGATTTCGCTGGCAAAAGGGTTGGGCAGCGGCTTTCCGATCGGCGCCATCCTGGCAACAGAAGAAGCAGCTCAAGCCTTTTCGCCCGGCACGCATGGAACGACCTTCGGTGGCAATCCCTTGGCAATGGCAGCGGGGATCGCAACCGTGGAGACCATCGAAGAAGACGGCCTCTTGAGTCGGGTCAATCAGCTGAACGAGCTGCTCGTCAGTCGATTGCAGCAGTTGAAAACAGCCCATCCAGAGAAAGTAGTGGAGATCCGAGGGAAGGGCTTGCTTTTGGGAATGAAGCTTTCGATCCCGGCAGCCGGGGTGCTGGATTACGCTCGGGAAAAAGGAGTGCTGGTGCTTTTGGCTGGGCCTCAGGTCATTCGCATGCTTCCGTCTTTTGTCACCACCGAGGATGAAATAGAGCGGGTCGTGGCCGTACTGGACGAGGCGCTTCAAAAAGGATAACAGGAAAATCTACAGGATAAAGAGAAAAAAGGTAAAGCAATAAAGGGAAAACGAGAGGCAGTCAAAGGCTGCTTCCGTTTTTCTCTTTTCCGGGATAGCAGGCATCAGCAAGCAAGAAAATCTGCCAGGCAATGAGTGAAAAGTTGCGAAAAACTCATTGCATTTTTATTAGTACGAATGTATATTAATACAAGTAGTTGCATAAATTTTCGTCAGAGAGTTCCCGCGGGAGAGGAGTGAGCTATACCGATGAACAGAGAGAAACACGGATATGGCCCAGGATACTTAACACTGGAGAGCGGAGAGGTATTTGCCGGAACACTGTTTGGCGCTCCTCTCGAAGGTATTGGTGAAGTGGTTTTTCATACAGGTATGACAGGATATCAGGAGGTCATGAGCGACCCCTCGTTTGCAGGGCAGATCGTCACTTTCACATATCCGTTGATCGGGAATTACGGGATTAACGATCAGGATTACGAAGCCGCAAAGCCTGCTTTGGCAGGGATGGTGGTCAGTGAGTTGTGCAGCGAACCCAGTCATTATCAATCCGGCCGTTCGCTGGCTGAAGCGGCGGAGGAATTTGGTTTTCCCATCCTCGCAGGGGTAGATACGAGAACGGTCACCAAAAGAGTTCGCCAAGAGGGGCCGCTGTGGGGAGTGATTGCTGATCGGCCGCTTTCTCTTGAAGAGGTGTCGGCACTCCGAAAAAAATACATCAAAAAATCGCTGGTTGCCAATGTGTCCAGCCAGGAAATACAGCGCTACCCAGGGACGAAGGAACATGTCGTTCTCATCGATCTTGGAATGAAACGGTCGATCCTGGAATCATTGCAATCCCTCGGATGCCGTGTAACGGTCGTCCCTTTTGATACAACCTATGCGCAGATTCAAGCGTTGCAGCCGGACGGCCTGCTGTTCTCCAACGGCCCTGGTGACCCGGAAGATTTGCTTACCTATTGCGTAGAGTGGCGCAAAGCGGCCGAGCAGTATCCGACCATGGGGATCTGTCTGGGACATCAGGTGCTTGCGCTTGCGTTTGGCGGAAAGACAGAAAAATTGAAGTACGGTCATCGCGGCGGAAATCATCCGGTAAAAGAACTGCTGACGGGCAAGGTGTACATGACCTCGCAAAATCACGGATACGTGGTAAAAGAAGAGTCGCTGGACAATCGGCAGCTATTGGTTACGTATCGCAATGTAAATGACAACTCCGTAGAAGGACTGCGCCATCAACATTTGCCGGTGATGACGGTCCAGTTTCACCCGGAGGCGCATCCCGGACCGAGCGATACCTCACATATGCTTACACAATTCTTGCAGTTGATTCGTGGAGTGGGAGCGAAGATCTATGCCTAAATTGGCGCACATACAAAAAGTTTTAGTCATCGGGTCCGGGCCGATTGTGATCGGGCAGGCGGCAGAGTTTGATTATGCCGGAGCGCAGGCTTGCCTTTCTCTGCAGGAAGCGGGCGTGAAAGTGGTGCTGGTCAACAACAATCCGGCCACGATCATGACGGATGAACAGGTAGCCGACAAGGTGTATCTGGAACCGCTCACGCTTCGGTCCCTGACTTCGATTATTGCCAAAGAGAGACCGGATGGACTGCTGCCGACACTGGGCGGGCAGACGGGGCTGAATCTGGCCGTTTCACTTGCGGAAGCAGGCGTACTGGAGCAGTACGGAGTGGAACTGCTGGGAACACCCCTGGATGCGATTCAAAATGGAGAAGATCGCGAGCTATTCAAGCAGCTCATGCAGCAGATTGGCGAGCCCGTACCAGAGAGTGCAACAGTGGAAACGGTAGAGGATGCGGTGTCATTTGCCGAATCGATCGGCTATCCTGTCATCGTCCGTCCGGCTTATACGCTGGGCGGTGCCGGGGGCGGAATTGCCGAGAATGAGCAAATCCTCCGTCAGGTCGCCGCATCCGGAATCGCAGCCAGCCCGATTCACCAGGTGTTGATTGAACGCAGTGTAAAAGGCTGGAAGGAAATTGAATACGAAGTGATGCGCGATGCCAGCGACACGTGCATCATCGTTTGCAACATGGAAAATCTAGACCCGGTCGGGATTCATACGGGGGACAGCATCGTGGTGGCTCCGTCCCAAACGCTGACGGACCGCCAGTATCAGATGCTGCGAAGTGTCTCTACCAAGGTTATCCGTTCGCTCGGCGTAGTGGGCGGATGCAATATCCAGTTTGCGCTGGACCCCCATTCAGACCGCTATTACCTGATCGAGGTCAATCCGCGTGTCAGCCGCTCCAGTGCCCTGGCCTCCAAAGCTACGGGCTACCCGATTGCCCGGATCGCGGCCAAACTGGCGCTGGGCTATCGGCTGGATGAAGTCGTAAACCCGATTACCGGATACACCTACGCCAGCTTCGAGCCGACGCTCGATTATATCGTGGTAAAGATACCGCGCTGGCCTTTTGACAAGTTCCCGCTAGCAGACAGACTGCTGGGCACACAGATGAAAGCAACCGGTGAAGTGATGGCGATTGCCCGCAACCTCGAGGCGGGTCTGCTGAAAGCCGTCCGCTCCCTGGAGCTTGGCTGCACACATCTGTCACGTTCTGAGCTTGCGGCATGTGACAAGGATACGTTAACCACGCTTGTGCAAGAAGCTACAGATATCCGTTTATTCGCTCTGGCGGAAGCAATTCGCCAAGGCTTTTCTGAGGAAGAGCTGCATCAGTTGACGGGGATCGATCCCTTTTTCCTGAGAAGCCTGAGCAAAATCGTTTCTTTGGAGAAAAAGCTGGCCGAAAGCGCAGATCTCCCGGCGGAGCTGCTCCGAGAAGCCAAGAAGCGCGGCTTTGCAGACGAGACGATTGCTGCATTGAGCGGACGCACAGCGGCGGAAGTGAAGCAGCTTCGCCAGCAGCACGGAATCGTGCCGCTGTATAAGATTGTCGATACCTGTGCAGCAGAATTCGACGCACAGACGCCATATTACTACTCAGATTGGCATGGTGTCGATGAGGTAGAGCCTCTGACCGGGAAAAAAGTGCTGGTGCTCGGGTCAGGACCGATCCGCATCGGTCAGGGCATCGAATTCGACTACTGTTCCGTTCACGCGGCCAAGGCTTTGCAGGCAAAAGGCATCGCGGCTGTCGTGGTGAACAACAATCCGGAGACGGTGAGTACCGATTATGCGACAGCCGATCATCTCTATTTCGAGCCCCTGCACATTGAAGATGTCCTCCAAGTGGCAGAACATGAGCAGGTGGACGGGGTGATGGTGCAGTTTGGCGGGCAAACGGCCATCAATCTGGCAGCGAAGCTGGAAGCAGCGGGGCTGGCCGTGCTGGGGACCAAGCTGGAAGCGATCGAAAGGGCAGAGGACAGGGAGCTCTTTTACACGATGTTGAGAAAGCTGGACATCCCGCATATCCCTGGCAAAGGTGTCTCCACACTGGAGGAAGCGGTGGCCGCAGCCGACACCATCGGCTATCCGGTGCTGATGCGTCCCTCCTACGTCATCGGGGGTCAGGGCATGGTAGTCGTGCAGGATCAGCAGGAACTGACGGCAACCATCAACGAGTGGCTGCATCATCCAAACAGCGAAGCCTTTTTTCCGCTGCTCGTTGACAAGTATCTGCCAGGCATGGAGGCAGAGGTAGACGCGATCTGTGATGGCGAATCGGTACTGATTCCCGGTGTCTTCCAGCATGTTGAAAAGGCCGGGATTCACTCGGGCGACAGTATCGCACTGTTTCCGGCGCCGTATTTGTCCGAATCGTGCAAAGAAACAATCGCACGCTATACGGAAGCGATTGGCCGCGAAATGAGTGCGGTGGGCTTGATCAACATCCAGTTTGTCATCAATGAGAACACGGTGTACGTCCTCGAGGTAAACCCTCGTGCTTCGCGTACGGTGCCGATAACCAGCAAAGTGACGGGAATCCCGATGGTGGAGCTCGCTGTCCGGGCGCAGCTTGGGGAAAAGCTGAGCGAAATGGGCTTCGGAACAGGGCTGCTGCCTGATATTCCGTTTGCAGTGGTGAAAGGGCCGGTGTTTTCTACAGTGAAGCTGACGGGTGTGGACCCCGTCCTCGGGCCGGAAATGAAGTCGACCGGTGAAGTCTTGGGGCTGGGAGCTTCTTTTGCAGAGGCGGCGGGCAAGGCGTTTGCCTATAAAGATAACATTTTTGCGGAGTGGCAAGAAGGTCAGGTTTGCTTGCTCTCTCTGGCAGATGCAGATAAAACGGACCGTCTTTTGCCTGCGCTCACCCGCATGCAGGAGCTGGGGGCGGTTTGGGCAGCGACGCCGGGAACAGCAGCTTGGCTAAAGGAACAGGGGTATCATGTGTCCAGGATCATTCAGGATGAACAGCAGCTGGTGGAGCTGGTACAGGAAGAGACGGCAGCGTTTGCCCTCATCACCGCCACCAAAGGAAACCAGCGCGGGCGTCGGGGATTTGCCCTGCGCAGCCGCGTGATGCAGCAAGGAGTCCCCTTGTTTACCTCGAGTGATACCTTTGATTTGTACGTGAAAGCTATTTCGGAGAAAAGAGGTGCAGGCAATGCAGTCTGTGAAGATATTGGATCACTTTCCAAACGTGCAGTGGGCCAGCTTTAAAGGAAAAGATCTGCTCAGAATCGACGAGTTCAGCGGAGAAGAGCTGATGCAGCTGCTGGAGCTGGCAGCCCATATCAAGAAATTGCAAAAAAACGGCCAGCCGTACCAGCCGCTGCTGGGCAAAACGATGGGCATGATTTTTGACAAGGCTTCGACACGCACACGTGTTTCTTTTGAGGTGGGCATGCATCAGTTGGGCGGCATGGCTATGTTTATGAGCGGAAAGGAACTGCAGCTGGGCCGGGGCGAGCCGATTAGCGACACAGCCAAGGTCATGTCCCGCTATGTCGATGTCATTATGATTCGCACCTTTTCCCACGCTGGTGTCGAGGAGTTGGCTGAACATGCCACCATCCCGATCATCAACGGCTTGACAGACGAGTTTCACCCCTGCCAGGCATTGGCAGACATGCTGACCATCTGGGAGCATAAAGGCAAGCTGAAAGGAATCAAGCTGGCCTATGTGGGAGACGGAAACAACGTGGCCAATTCGCTGGTGCTGGCGGGGGCACTGCTGGGCCTGGATGTCCGGGTGGCAACCCCGCCTGGGTATGAAATGAATGCAGAAATTCTGGAGAAGGCAAAAGTGTATGCCGCGGCAAACGGAGGAGCGCTGCTCGTCACGAACGACCCTGTGGAAGCGGTGCAAGACGCAGACGTGGTCTACACGGATGTCTGGACCAGCATGGGCTTTGAGGAAGAGAACGAACAACGCTTGAAGAATTTCGCAGCTTATCAGGTAAACGATGAGCTGGTCAGTCACGCCAAGCCGGATTATCTGTTCCTGCACTGCCTGCCGGCTCACCGGGAGGAAGAGGTGTCAGCCAGTGTAATCGACGGATCGAACTCCGTGGTGTTCGATCAGGCAGAAAACAGATTGCATGCACAGAAAGCAGTTTTGGCGGCTGTTGTAAGGATATAGTTCTAGGCACTTATTCCTAGCTGCAATTGAAGCTAATAGACTAGGAATCTACCATTGCCGAAAATTGTCATTTTCGTGTAAAATGTAGGCAAAGAAGGAGCGAAGAAGTACAGACTGTATCTGGTCGCTTGGTCTGTATGGAGCCAGTAGCGAATCCGCCCCCTTTTTATGCAAGGGGAAAGGCATGCAAGGGCTTTATTTGGTCGCTTGGTCCTTGCAGAAGCAAGTAGCGAATCCGACTTTCTCCATTATAAAAAGGGGAGGGAAAAGGCTATGAAAAAATGGTTCGTAGGTATCATGATGGTAGTTGCAATTGTAGCTGCTACATCGGCAAACTTCCACATCGGCTAATAACTTTTTGGAAGAAACACCGCTTGGTTGAGTGGTGTTTTTTCTTAAACTTTGGAGGAAAGTTACATGCTTTTGGATGTGATTTGTGTTTCTTTTCTTGTTGCCTTGATTCGGGGCGGAAGAATAAAGGAATTGCCCAAATTCTACAAAGTAGGGCTGCTGATTGGAAGTTTGGTGCTGCAAGCTTGCGCTGCGTTCTTTCCCTCTTTGAGCGGAATCTTCATATCGATTTCCTATGTGCTCATTTTGGGATTTTTCTTGTTTAATCGCCAATTTGAGGACATGCGAATTTTTATGGTGGGCTGGTTTTTGAATGCGCTTGCGATTTGGAGCAATCGCGGAAAAATGCCGATTGATCTGGAGCAGGCCAAACGATTGCCCTATGATTTGGAGCCGGTCATTAATGGCACCAACTTTAAACACAGTGTATTGACGGAAAGCTCCAATCTTCCGTTTTTGACGGATGTGATTTACATGCCTTCGATCATTCCGCGGGTGATCAGTATCGGCGATATCTTCATCATGCTGGGGGCATTTTTACTTGTTCAACGGCTGATGAATAAGCCAATCTCGCTATTACAACTTCGAGAAGGTAAAAGTTATGCAACCAAAAGTTAGCCTGCAAAGAATGACAAAGGGTATTGTTGTTCAAATTGGATTTGTTGTGGCTGCCATTCTGATTCTTTACTCATCCTTGTTTGAATGGCAGTCACGCGAACACTGGGGAGTATTAGTTGCCTATACTCTCCTTACCATTCTTTCAACCTTTACCCCGGTACGGTTATCCAATACGATTCTGACGGTAAACAATGCCGTCATTTTCTCGGGTATTTTGCTGTTTGGCACATGGATTGGCGTTTGGTGTGCAGTTATCGAGGCATTGATTATTGCCTTTTTGGTAAGAGTAAATCCGGTCAAAGCGGCGGTGAATATCGGTCAGCTGGTTATGACCATATGGACAGTCGGTGCGTTAAAAGACTGGCTCATCACGTTTGATTCGGTTTCTCCCATTCTCTCTGATCTGTTTTTGGCACTCGTTTATTGGTTCGTAAATTTGGTTTTATGCGGATTGGGAATTTCCTATTTTTATAATAAAGACTGGGTTGGGACCATTAAGGAAATGGCAAAGGGTTTTACTTCTACGTATTTGCTGCTGCTGATCCTGGCCGGGGTAGGCTCCCGTCTGGTTGAATCATACGGTCTAATGCCGTTGATTCCCATGATGGCAGCGTTTGTGACCATCAGCTACGTTTTCCATCATTACTATAGCAGTGTGCAAAAGCTGCAACAGAAAGTAGAAGAAATCAAAACCTTCAACCATAGATTCCTCACGACGATGGCCGCTTCCATCGATGCCCGCGATCACTACACCAGCGGACATTCCCAGCGCGTTGCATATTGGGGGCGCGAAATTGCCCGTGCGATCGGCCTGCCCTCGGATAAAGTGGAAGAAATATATTTCGGCGGAATCTTGCATGACATCGGTAAAATTGGCATCGCAGATGAGATTCTCAATAAAAAAGGGAAATTAACACCAGAGGAATACGACAAGATCAAGCAGCATACGGTGATTGGATATGAGATCATATTGCAGGCAGGGATGTTTCATGAGCTGTTGCCTGCCATCCGCTCCCACCACGAACGGATTGATGGAAAAGGATATCCGGATGGCTTGAAGGGATTGGATATTCCGCTTATGGCCCGAATTTTGGCGATTTCCGATGCGTTTGATGCCATGGTAGCGGACAGGCCCTATCGCAAAGGCCTCCCGGTAGAAGATGCATTGCAGGAGATCAGACGCGGTGCTGGCACACAGTTTGACAGTGAGCTTGCTGAGCAATTTATACGTGTCGTGAACCAGTTGTCACGTGAAGAGCTCGAAACCATTATTCAGCATGACGGACAAACCGAAAAGCAGTTACAGGAGGCGATTCACTAGAAGAACCTCTCTGTAACTGTTTTTCTGTGAAAAACGCCCCCCTCTTCGGGGGATTGAACGCCTGCTCTTTGCCTCATGATCTGGACCATAGACAAATGGGCGAACATGGATAATAATGGAAGGATATTCATTTCAAAGGAAAAGGAAGTGGCGAGTCAACATGATTCCTACCTATCAGGATGCTGACATTGTATTGAAGCTGTACGATCAGTTTGAATCAGAGCGGCTGCGCGAGGCGAAAAAATGGTTTTCAGTCACATTTCGGGATGAAGTCTGGACCTATGAATCCTTTATTCAGTCGAATCCGCGGGGAAGTGAAGGTTTTACCCAATTCGTGACCCTGTATGGTTTTTTTGAAATGGTGGGAGTGCTGCACAAAAACGGTCTGGTGCACCCTGATCTGCTGTTTGACATGTGGTTTATTAACGGCTACTTCATCCCGCTGTATCCCATCATTGCGGGCTGGAGAGCCGAAGGAGATATCCATGTGGCCGAAAATTTCGAGCGCCTCGCCCAGGCAGAACTGACGTGGATCGGAAAACATAAGGGAGCAGCTTTCGTGCCGCAGGTTCCCTACAAGACAGGCGCCTGAGCAGCGGAGGAGAGCGGCTGAGCGCATCATCCGTGAAGGATGGGCGGCAGATCGTCCAGATTGTATTTGACCTCGGAGAAATTGCGGATCATCAGCTCCTCCGAAATCCGGTTTCCCGTTTGTTTATCGTACACCAACCGCCATATCTCATTGCGGCGATAGTTCTTTGCTGCCTGCTGAAGAAACTGGTGGTTTCGCTCTTCCAGGTGATAGGAAAAAGGCCAGAGCTGATCGGAAAAAATGGCACCTTTCAGATGCTTGTCAGTCAGCCACACGCGCAGTTGAAATGTCTGTTGGGTGGGGTTGTGGAAGCGCAGGTCGACATAATTGTAAAAAACACTGGCCCCGCTGCCAAAAGGAAGAACCCGCTGGTCATCCGGAAAGGGGTCAAACTGGTGGTGGTGTCTTTCCGTTATCTCTAAAGGCGTATGGAGAGCCATCCAAAAGAGCAGGTTGGCAAGCTGACAAAGTCCGCCGCCAATACCTGTAGTGACTTCGCCCTGCGACAGGAGCAGGCCTTCCACATAGCCTTTCTCCGCCGTTGTCTTGCCAACCCGCTGCCAAAAAGAAAAGGTTTCGCCAGGCTGGATCAAAAGTCCGTCGAGAGCAGGGATGGCCAACTGAAGATTCATGATCTTGTTCTCCTGCAGCCGGGGATCGGATTGGCCCAGTTTTCGCCGGAGCAAGGATTGGTGTTTTTTGCAGGAGTACGTGTATTTCGTTGTATCTGCCTGCTGCCGGGCAAAGCGAGTGCCGCCGAAGCGATCAGACAGTTGCCTTCCCAGTCGCTTTTGGGCGACTCGCAAGTGGTAAAAAACGGGGTGAATGCGGGAAAGTTTCAAACCCTCAACATCTCCTTTTCAATTGCCACGGGTTGCGTTCCGAGTTGTGTGTATCATGAGACTGGATCTATCCTTATCGTAAAGGGATGAGGGTCTTATTTCAATTCAAATGTAAAAATTGAAAAAAAAGGGTGTGCCAACGCGGCAAGACGCTGGTACACCCTCTTCTTTTACTTCGTTTGACCCGTAAAAATCAGAATGGCATCTCGCAAAAATTCTGCCGTACCCGGTTGCTTGGCATCGTAATGGGCCTGAAACCGTTCATCCGCGACGTACATGTGGGCAAGTCCGGCATGCGCTTCTTTACTGTAATCACTCCAGTAATAAAGCAGCCATTGCTTGTGCAAACCCGCAGCTTTTTGGGCGAGCGGACTTGCGGGATCGCCGGTTTGCATTGCTTCCGCTAACGTGGATGTCAGCTCATTTTCGATACGGGTCGCTTCTTCATACTCTTCGGCGGTCATCTTCAGCAGCTTTTCATTCGATTTGTTGACAGCAGTCTCTCCATACTTTTCGCGGATCTCAGCACCGTACTTCTTCTCATTCTCATCGAGCATCTCTTGCTTGAATCCCTCAAATTTTTCACGATCGGACATGGTTATCTTCCCCTCCATAGCAGCAATTGTGTTTTCTACATTACGAATCAGCAGATCCAACTGCATTCGTTTGTCAAGGAGTTTAGAACGGTGTTCTCGCAATGCTTTTCCTCGATGAAAGGATGGGGACGTGACGATTTCCTTGATCACCTCAAGCGGAATTCCCAGCTCCTTATAAAATAAAATCTGCTGTAATCTGTCGATTTCCGCCTGACCGTAGAGGCGATATCCTGACGAATTGATCCTGGCCGGCTTCAGGATGCCTATTTCGTCATAATACCGCAGGGTTCGAGTGCTAATCCCCGCCAACTGCCCAAGCTTTTGCACTGTATATTCCACAGTGTTCACCTCCCGACAACATCACTGTACACCTTTACGTATAGGTGAAGGTCAACTCCTAATTTCAAAAAAGCTTCTTCAAATTAAAAGGAAGCTGCCCCCATCCGTTTTTTTCCGAACATAGCTCCCTTGGTTCTGTGCATTTTAAGAATGTACCACCATCATATAAAAGAGGTGACACCCTTGAAAAAAATTCTCTCTCTCGCGCTGGCCACATGTGTAGTATTTGCGGGTACGTCCGTTTTTGCAGAAACGGATCACAGCAAAAAGCACAAGACGCACCATAAAATGCACACGAAATCCATGAAGCATAAGGTGCATACCAAAGCAGCCAAAGGACACAAGCTGCATATCAAAGCAGCTCCTGGAATGCCAAAAACCGGTATGGGCGGAGCTAGCGAAAGCAACTAAGAAAAAAGAGGGCATGTCCCTCTTTTTTCCCCACCAATATCGTGAGGATGAAGAGGATGAGGAAAAGTTTTGTTCTGATAGGGGTCTTATTCATTATATGTACGGCTTGCTCTTCCGCAGCAAACGACGGAAAAACGGATGGATTGCTTGCCGCGGATCACATCACAAACCATTCAGCTGCGCTTAAGGCAGACGATCAAGCCAGGCTGTCAAACACAGAGGGAACGGGACAGACGAGCCACCCTCAAACAGGGCGGCCAACAGGGCTTGCCACACATTCAGCGGAATTAACGGATACTGCAAAATCAAAAAATGCGGTGCTGGGTACGGACACAACTGCTGCCGAAACGGTAAAGCATGCTACTGCAGAAGCGGTAAACCATACGTCGGCAGAAGCAGTTAACCATGCGGAGACAGAAACAGCAAACCAAGCGGCGACTAACGTAGACCATACTACTAATAAACCAGCAGATGCAGGCGACAAAATGGCGAAAACGTCCGCGCCAGAACAAGTAGCCGAAGCCAAACCGCAACAAGTCGTAAAGGGCTTTCAAGCCGCCAAAATTCGCATCCCCGCGATACGTCTGCAAACGGCCATTGAAAAAGTAGGGGTTTTGGCCAATGGCCAAATGGGAGTCCCCAAGTCTTTTGACAAGGTGGGGATTTTGGCGCCCTGGACCAATCCCGGAGAGCTGGGCAGTGCCGTGATTGCCGGACATTTTGACCATTACACCGGACCTGCTGTCTTTTATCGGTTGCGTGATTTAAAGGCCGGGGATGAGATCATCGTCTCCGATCCGAAAGGCTCTAGTCTAACCTTTCAGGTTACGCGGGTGGAATCCTTTAAAACCAGTGAAGCGCCTGTTGAAGAAATTTTTTCCCAGTCAAAGGGGGCTCACTTGAATCTCATCACCTGTTCTGGTAAATACAATCGCAAAACAGGAGAGCATGAGAAAAGGCTGGTCGTTTTTTCAAAGCTGGCGAAAACCATGTAACTTAGTTTTTCATGTGTACGGGCAGCTTTCCTCTGATGTGAATCAGTTCGGAAACCGTTACAAAATGAAAACCTCTCCGCTTTAGCTCGGGGAGGATTTTTTCCAAAGCCCGGACGGTTTGGGAACGGTTGCCGCCATAGTCGTGGAAGAGAACAATATCTCCTCGTCGGGCATTGTTTAATACCTTTCTGACGATTTTGTTCACGCCTGGATTACTCCAATCCCGGGTGTCCTGATGCCAGGACCACATAACTGTCAAAAGTCCCAAATTTTTCACCGTATTCACAATGGTTTCGTTATAGACACCCCCAGGAGGCCGAAATAAGACGGGAGTTTTGCCCGTGACAGCCGTAATGATCTCAGACGTGATTTCAATCTCTTGTTGAATCTGATCAGGCCGCAGCTTGAAAAAATTGGGATGACTGTACGTATGATTGCCAATTTCATGTCCTGCACCCACAATCGAACGTGAAAGCTCCGGGTTTTTCTTTACATGTGCACCCAAAACAAAAAAAGTCGCTTTCGCGTCGTACTTCTTTAAGAGCGCAAGTATTTGCGGGGTATACACCGGATCTGGTCCATCATCAAATGTGAGCGCGATCATGGGGTGTTCCGTCTTTACTTCCCAGACGACATCTCCCCGCTCTTCATAGTAATCTCTTCCTTTGTCGGGAGCTTTTGAAGATAAAGGATGTACCAACGACGACAAACTGAGGGATATACAAAGGAAAAGAGACGTTGCGGTCAGATTCATTCCATCGACCTCCTGTTTTCTCCATTACTGAATGAATGCAAACGTCGTTACTGAGACATCTTTATTATGGAACGACCTGGAGATAAATATGTGGTGACAATCTTAATGGAGGGCAGCTGCATGTTGAAAAAATTGGTGGCCGCGATCGTCATGACATTTCTTTTCACGTCGGTCCTCGCAGGGTCTTACACGCTAAAAGCGACAGAGGGAGTAGACGAGGAAAGCAGCAAACAGTTTTTGGAAAAGCTGTACAACGCGAGGGCCAAGATGTTGGTAGATCGCAACATTAGTGCATTGGAGCCCTACTATATCCTCGAAGAGAAGCAGGGGAGGGCGGCACTTGGGCGTGAAAAAGCGAGGATGAAATATATCCAAGCCTGGGCCAAAGAACGCGGTGTCGCCTTTACCGATGTCGAGACGCGCATTCGTATTGCGCGGATCAAAAAGGTCGGCGACGGCTTCAGAGTGGGATTGGTTCAATCCTTGAAGCTGACCTATCAATACCCAACGGATGGGACACTCCACTCTTTTGGGGTTGGGACCAGACACGGATTAACCATCAAACGGCAGGGCGGCGAATGGCGGGTAAAACAGGAGTGGTATCTGGACCCTCTTGATGAAAATCCTGAGTTGATCCCGGTACACAAAAAGCCCCATGTCAGCGGCGTTATTTCTCTTCCGCAGCAGCCTGTCGGAAAGGTGAGCGGAAAGCGGAAGTACAACCGGGAAAAGGCAGTCGAATACGCTAATAAATATGCAGGCACCGCTTTTTTTGCCGGGAATAACAACCGCTACAATCCAAAATACCTGGATTACACGTACCAAGGCGGGGATTGTACGAATTTTACTTCACAGGTGATCGGAGATCGTGAAGAAGGCGGCGGCTTGCCCATGAGAGGCGGCTGGTTTTACAAATACAAGCAGGGTGGATCTGCCGCGTGGGTAAGAACGGACTCCCTCAAGCACTTTTTATTGTCCAGCGGCTACGGGAAGCTGATTGCACGAGGAAACTACAATGCGGTCGCCAAGCCCACCAAGAAATTTCCGCACTCAGCCCTGGCAGAGCTGAGGCCAGGCGACTTGATCGGCTACGAAATGGGAGGCGATCTCGACCATTTTTCCGTTGTGACGGCACTTGATCCCAAGGGGTACGTTCTGGTCAATTCGCATACGGCTGACCGCTATCATGTTCCCTGGGATCTTGGCTGGGACAAGCATACAAAGTTTTTGCTGATTCGCATGGTCGATTAGATTCAGTTGGAAAAAGCATAACGAAGACAAGCCGTACATACGTTGATAACAACATATCCATGTTGGGGACTCAAACGTATGAGAGCAAAAAAAATCACAGGTGCTTTTGAACAATTGGTCATGCGTGCTGGACTGATTGCGATGGTGAAAGTGATTGGGACGATCGGGAAAATGTTTCTGTTTCGCGTGCTGGGAGCAGAAGGTACCGGTCTGTTCCAGATGGCGTATGCGTTGTTTGGTCTGTTGATCACGCTGGCCACAGGCGGATTCTCCACGGCGCTTACCTTTTTTACAGCTTCAAATGCCCGGGTAGGTGAGCGGCTCCTCCACGTTATTTTGCCGATTGTTGCGTTTCTGGCATGCGTCGGGGCGCTGCTCACCTATGTTTACGCTCCAGAGATATCGAGTTGGATGGGAAATCAGGACTTGATCATCCCCCTCCGCTTTTTGCTTCCGGCGCTGATCATCGTGCCGGTTTTAAATCTGATCCGAGGGTACCTTCAGGGAATGGAGCGGTATCGGAGTATTGCCGTATCGGAACTGGTTGAACAAACCGTGCGGATTGTCGGGATGATTCTCCTGGCTACCTTTTTGCTGGACGCCGGGCTAACTAAGGCGGTAGGGGGAGCTGTTGCGGCCGCAGCGATTGGTGCTCTCGGCGCATTTTTGTTTTTGCTTCCCGCGCTGCGGCGTTCTTTTTCGGAAGATACCGACTCTTTTGGCCGGGATTTGCGTCTGGTTGGCAAATTGCCAGTGGGAGGAGTCTTCCGAATGGCGATGGCCATTCTCGCTACGCGGATTATTTTGCCGTTGCATGACTTTCTTGATTCACTGATCATCCCGAATCGTCTTATCCAAGGGGGGATGAGCGAAGTAGAAGCGGCTACCGTATTTGGCGAGTACATCGGAATGGTCAGTACAATCGTCTATACACCGACGCTGATAACGGCTGCGTTGTCCCATATTATGGCCGCCAAGCTTGCCTCAGACTGGGAGAGAGGAAGGCTGCCCTCGTTTCACCAGCGCGTCCGAAAAGCATTGTCCGCGGGGGCTTGGTGGGGGCTGCTTGCCTCAACGGGGCTATTTCTGTGCGGACCGACTCTCTCATACCTGGTATACGGCAATACTTCGCTGGGCGGTGAAATCCGCTCGCTGGCACTGCTTCCCCTGCTCTGCGGGATCAGGGAGCTGACGACAACGATCTTGTGGACAGCGAACAACAAAAACGGTCCGATTCTGGGATTGCTCTTCGCTTCCTTTGCATCTACCGGTGTTACATACGTCGTGGTAGGGATTCCAGAGTGGTCACTTGCAGGGATTATTTGGGGGATGGTTGCGTTTGAGGTGGTCGGTGCCGCTGCCAATCTGCTGATGATTCACCGGATCAAGAGATGAAATATTGATACACTGTGAACTACTCTCCACTTAGGCTAACGCCTTGAAGTGGGAGCTTCTCAAATCCACGACGAAAGTAACCTTTCGTCTCCTCGAGCGTTACTTCGGGTAGTCCCTACCCTAGATGTCCGACGTTTCGGAGTTCTTTTGTTACCTTGGATATTTTACGCATGGAAGGATAAGCTTGGTTTTCGCATTTTGTTTCTCCATGCAACCCCATATATCCAGTTATCAAAGAACATCATAAGTAGATTTTACCAAAGTGTCGGACAACTGAACAGGCAAAAGCCTGTCCTTGTCCAAAGTCGATTCATCCCCTACTTACAACCAAACGCTGTAAGGTTTTAGAAGTGGGAGACTTCTCGACCTATAAGTTAAAAAAACGTATTGTATTTTTATAAATTCATTTGTATAATTACTCATGAACAATTCACCGATTTATTCTAAGGGGAGAAAACCGATGGCAAAAGAAAAAATCGTGTTGGCCTATTCTGGCGGTTTAGATACATCTGTTGCAATTAAGTGGCTCCAAGACACATACAACTACGACGTTATTGCTGTAGCACTGGACGTGGGAGAAGGCAAAGATCTCGATTTTGTTCAGAAAAAGGCTCTGAAGGTCGGCGCGCTGAAATCCATCGTAGTGGATGCCAAAGAAGCGTTTGCGCGTGAATACGTCCTCCCGGCACTGCAGGCGAATGCCATGTATGAAGGCAAGTACCCGCTGGTATCTGCGCTGTCCCGTTACCTGATTTCCCGCGTGCTGGTAGAGATTGCGGAAAAAGAGGGCGCAGTAGCGGTAGCCCACGGCTGCACCGGGAAAGGAAATGACCAGGTTCGTTTCGACGTTTCGTTTACCGCTCTCAATCCCAATCTGAACATCGTGGCGCCTGTACGCGAATGGGGCTGGACACGGGATGAAGAGATTGAGTATGCAAGCAAAAACGGTATTCCGATTCCAATCGATCTGGACAATCCGTACAGCATCGACCAAAACCTCTGGGGCAGAAGCTGCGAGTGCGGTGTTCTGGAAGATCCATGGGCAGCTCCACCAGAAGGTGCATATGATCTGACCAAATCAATCGCTGATGCACCAGAACAGGCGGAAGAAGTGGAAATTACTTTTGTAAAAGGCGTACCGACTGCGCTGAACGGTGAAGAGCTTCCCCTGTCTGAGCTGATCCTGAAGCTGAACAAAATTGCCGGAAACCACGGGGTAGGACGTATCGACCACGTAGAAAATCGTCTCGTGGGCATCAAATCCCGCGAAGTGTATGAAACCCCTGCTGCGACGACACTGATTCTTGCCCACCGTGAGCTGGAGTTTTTGACCCAACCGCGTGAAGTGGCGCAGTTCAAGCCGATTGTGGAGCAAAAGATGGCACAGGTGATCTACGAGGGTCTCTGGTATTCGCCGATCCGCAACGCGCTGCAAGCCTTTATCGAAGAGACGCAAAAACATGTAACCGGCGTTGTCCGCGTGAAGCTGCACAAAGGACATGCGATCGTGGTCGGCCGCAAATCTGACTCGACCCTGTACAGCCACGAGCTGGCAACCTATAATGCTGGCGATCAGTTTGATCATAAAGCAGCGATTGGCTTCATCAAGCTGTGGGGTCTGCCAACCAAGGTATACGCCCAGGTAAATGAAGGTGTGCTGCATGAAAACATCAAGACACCGATCAAGATTTTGGACGAAAAGGATGCGATCACGCAATGAAACTGTGGGGAGGACGCTTCACAAAGCCGACGAATCAGCTTGTAGAGGAATATACAGCTTCCATTTCTTTTGACAAGCAGATGTGGCGGCAAGACATCGTCGGCAGCCTGGCTCACGTAGCAATGCTGGGCAAGTGCGGCATCCTGCCGATGGACGAAGTCAGACAAATCATTGCCGGTCTGAAAAAGGTAAAAGAGAAGATCGAGCGGGGGCAAGTGCAGTTTCTCGTAGAAAACGAGGATGTGCACATGAATATTGAAAAAATGCTGATCGAGGAGATCGGTCCGGTAGGCGGCAAGCTGCATACCGGACGGAGCCGCAACGATCAGGTGGCACTTGATATGCACCTCTATTTGCGGGAAAAGCTGATGGAGATCATCCAGCTTTCCATGTACCTGCAGGAAGCACTGTTGGAGCAGGCGAACAATCATCTCGACACAGTGATGCCGGGTTACACCCACTTGCAGCGTGCTCAGCCGGTTCTCTTCGGCTACCACATGATGGCCTATGTTTCCATGCTGCAGCGCGACATTGAGCGGATGCGCGACTGCTGGAAGCGGGTCAATGTCCTGCCGCTGGGAGCGGGAGCGCTTGCCGGGACGACGTTCCCGATTGATCGCGCATTCGTCGCCGAGATGCTGCAGTTTGACGGAATCTATTTAAACAGCATGGATGCCGTAAGTGACCGCGACTTTATCGTTGAGTTCCTGGCAACCAGTTCTCTGCTGATGGCTCATCTCTCACGCCTGTGCGAGGAACTGGTCATCTGGAGCAGCCAGGAGTTCGCTTTTGTCGAGCTGGACGATGCCTTTTGCACGGGCTCCAGCATCATGCCTCAGAAGAAAAATCCGGATGTGGCTGAGCTTGTCCGCGGGAAAACAGGACGTGTCTACGGGAATCTGTTTGGGCTGTTGACGGTACTCAAAGGACTGCCGCTGGCCTACAACAAAGATATGCAGGAAGACAAGGAAGGCATGTTCGATACGGTGGCTACTCTGCACGGGGCTTTGGCGCTGTTGACGCCGATGATTCAGACGATGCAGGTCAGAGCTGACCGGATGCGCCAGGCGGTGACGCAGGATTTCTCCAATGCGACTGATTTGGCTGACTATCTGGTTCGCAAGGGGATGCCGTTCCGTCAAGCGCATGAAGTAGTAGGGCGTGCCGTGCTTTACTGCATCGAGCAGCAAAAATACCTGCTCGATCTCACGCTGGAGGAGTACAAAACCTTCTCTGCTCTTATCGACGGGGACGTGTACGAAGCTCTGGCTGTGGAAACCGTGGTAAACGCCCGCAATGTCTTGGGTGGAACCGCGCGCAATCAGGTAGAGGTACAGATTGCGGAATATCGGAAGCTTCTCGCCGATACGCATGGCTGGGTCCATCAAAACAGTCAGAAGGTCATGATCGAATCCTTGATTGACGTCGGATCACCAGCGTAAAGGTGAGACGTATACTGCAAGTAAAAGAGGGACAGAGAAATTTTGTCCCTCTTTTTGTCGTTCTCGATTTCAAGGAATGAAAGAGGGATTTTGTAAAAAATTTTGAACCAAATCATGATGGACGGTGAATATACAGCAAAGACCTTTCAAGGAGGCACCAGATGTGCAGGAAATGAAGGAAATAGAATGGCTCGCAAAGAGTCGAAACGGGGATAGTGCCAGCTTTGAGCAGTTGGTTCGGCCCCATTTGGAGACCGCCTATCGGACCGCTTATCTCATCATCCACGATCGTCAGCTGGCCCAGGATGCCGTGCAGGAAGCGTTGTTTGAAGTTTTTCGGTCGCTGGATCGCTTTGATCCCGCCAGAGGGACATCTTTTCGCACGTGGTTTGCCAAGATTGTGATGCATCGTGCGCTCAATGCCGTTCGGCGTCAAAAACCGATGGGTGAATTCCAGGAGTGGGCAGATATGTCGGCCAATCCGCTCGACAGTGTAATCGAAAGAGAGCAGCAGCAAGCGATTTGGAAAGCGATCTGTTCGATGAAGGTCAAGCATCGGACTGTCGTCATCCTGTACTACTATGGGGATTTTCAAGTCTCGGAAATAGCGCAGGTGCTGGGTCTGTTTGAGGGAACCGTAAAATCTCGGCTGCACTATGCGCGCAAACAGATTGCGGCACAGATGCAAGGCTGGGTAGAGGGAAGAGCGATGTCCAGGATGGGAGTGAGTGGAAATGAATAAGCTGGATCAGCAAATCTCAGCCGTACTGGAGCGAGTAGCCCAGCGCGAGCAAATGCCGGAGTTTACGATGCCGGAAGCAGACAGTATAAAGGAGGAGGCGGGTCGGCTCACGCGTAAACGGCACTGGTTTCGCTGGACCTCGATGTCGATTGCGACAGCAGGAGCCATCCTCTTTCTCGTCGGTGTCGGAACCTATGTCTCACCAGAGTTTGCATCCCAGGTAAAAGGTGTGCTGGGTCAAAGCGGGGGAAACACAGAACCGGGCAAAGAAGCACAGGTGCCTGCGGAAATTTCCCCCGTGTCCCCATCGGATGCTGCTGATTTCTTTCCGCCAGGAGAAGTGGATGGCGGCATCGAGAAAGCAGTGAAGGACGGGTTTGTTCAGGTGGTGAACGCCTCTGTTGCCGATCAGGGAATCACGTTTTGGGTGAAGGCAATCATGGCTGATCCAACCCGGGTCGTAGTTGCGTATCAAATCACCGGACCGGATGGCAAGCCGCTCAAGCGAGAGAAGCAAGAGAACCTTGTTGCAGAACTGGTGGGCAGCATCCGGCTAGTCAATGAACTTGGTGAAGGGATTATGAATCATCCCAGGCCCACGGCTACTGCGCGTGCTGCCGGTAAGCAGGGACCTGATATTGGCTTTCTTGATTTTTCAGACCTGGACGGAGAAGAAACAGAGCAGATGAAGCTTCTCGTCGATATCAGCACACTGGGAAACGTCGAGGGGAAATGGAAGCTTGAGGTGCCATTTTCCTTAAAGAAAGCAATGGAAGCCACCAAGACGATACCTATTAATAAGGAATACGTGACCCCACAGGGATTGAAAATCATACTGCATGAAGTCACACAGGCGCCATCGTCAACCGTACTCAAATGGGAAACGATGTGGGAGGAGCAAGCGAAGAAGAGACTGGAGCAGTATGCCAAGGAGATGTCAGGCAAAACGCAAAACAAAAGGTATGCTTCTGATCCCTTTCAACATTACGATGTGGAGTTGCGGATTCTGGACCGGAACGGCATGGACGTTGGCGTTTCCCAGAGAGAAGCGGAAATGGGAAGACGAGGGCACCTGGACGATTATAATCTCGGCCGTGATGAATTCGGTCACTTTATCCGGAATTCGAGATATACGCCGTTTGGCGATCAGGGCCCCTATACCTTCGTTCTGGACGCGGTTACCATGGTGGAGCCAGTCTCCCTGACCATTCCTTTTGAGCCGGCGAAGCTGCAAAATAGCCCAAAGCAGGCGGAATATGAGGGAAGTCTGTTCACCGTCAAGCAACTAAAGGAGGGGGACGAAGGCGATCGGAGGGCGAGAAAGAAGCTGGAGCTGGAAGCCTCTCTGCAGGATATTTCTTCGATTGAACATGTCTGGTGGGAGCTAAAGGATCAAAACGGAAAGTCATATCCGATCCGCGGTTCCAGTTATACTTGGAATGGCGAGGATGAGCAAGGGCGCAGTTTGGTTCAAATGGAGTTGAAACTGGAGGAAATGGAAGAAATTCCGACACAGTTGACGCTTTCACTCGCAGCAGTCAATAAGAGATATCCGGATGGAAAATGGAAGGTTGAATTGCCGAAAAAATTCCCATCTACAGTCAAGCCATAAGGTAACCGCTAAGTTCATTGGATAAATGCTTTGAAAACATCGTCTCCTAAAGGTGGCTAGTTTTAAGCAAAATGGAGCTGGTGAAAAACGAGTTGTTTTCACCGGTTCCATTATTAATTTAGCACCATTTTGGAAAGTCAAAGGCTTTCTTACTAACGGCGCCGTGCATGGAAAATGTCATGGATAAGAGGAGGCGAAAACGGTAAAAAGTAAAAAAAGTGAGTTGATTTCTAGATAATCTTGAGGTATATTAAGACCATAAATAAGCATACATTTTACTGAAATGTAAATTTAATACATATCCTCTTTGCCTCCCCATGAACCACTTTATTTAAATCTCACGTATAATTTCCCTATCAGATGAACCGTAAATGCAAACATCACAATAAGTTGCACAAAGCTGAAATGGAAACGTTTCAATTAAAGCTGGGAACGGAAAGTTCAGAAAATGAAAAAGTGAAAGCATTAACCTATGCACTAAATACGATGAGGGATAACATGATGAAAGCCATTCATACGAAATCCACCTCTCACTTAGGGATGGTGCACGTAAAAATTTCTTCTGATCGATTACAAGAATATATTGAAAGAGTGAAGAAGTTACAAGAGGAGTTTGATAAAGAATTTGACCGGGACAGTTCCGATCATGGAACAGCCGCTAAGATATGGTACTCCATGGTAATGTCCATTTTTCCAGGGCCTAATTTCCAGTGAGGTGGTAGTTTTGTGAATTCTAATTCTGCTCCTGTAATAAAAGAAAAACAATCTTCCACTTCCAGTAGCCATGTATTTTCAATAAAAAACTACAGATACTTGTTAATTGCTCAGGCCGTATCAGATTTAGGTGACGGCGTATACGCGATGGCGTTAATTTGGGCGATGAAGATAATGACTGGCTCTTCTCTTCAAATGTCAATCATACTGGTCGCTGAAATTGTACCCTTAATCTTGCTAGGTATGATTGCGGGAGTATTTGTTGACAGTTGGAGCAAAAGAAAGATCATGGTCGTTTCTGATCTTTTTCGCGGGGGAATTGTGCTTATTTTAAGTGTATTGTCTTTTCTTAGTTTACTGGCCCCCTGGATGTTAATTGTAGGTGCCGTTCTGCTTTCTTCGTTTAGCGCTTTTTTTTCACCGGCAAGGACTGTGGCAGTACGTTATATCGTTCCGGAAAATCTCATCATGCAAGCGCAAAGCTTCTCGACAACGGTGCAAACGATTGTTGGGTTGCTCGCACCGGTTATTTCAGGGATTTTGATCAGTATAGACATAAAGTATGCCTTTTTATTTAATGCAATTTCTTATTTGTTGTCCCTGGTTTTTATAGTTCTGATAAAGCATGAAGCTTTGATTAAGAAAACAACAGAAACACTGAGAATGAAGGAATTGGGGGAGAAAATCCTTATAGGATACAAAGCTGTCTGGGAAATTTCTATTTTGCGCGGATTGGTTATTTATTTAATAGCAATAAACTTCATTTTTGCTCCGATTAGCATATTATTTCCTCTCTATGTTACCAATGCTTCCGAATTGGCTACGTTGGAAGTGTTCTTCTTTATCGGGGTTCTGAGCGGCTCCCTACTGATTGGATTTTTAAAAAAGGTAAAGAAGATCATGATTATCCTGTTAGGGTTGAGTATGGTCCTCTTATCGTTTATAGGTATGGCGTACTCGGGTGACATGTTCATCACAGTTGCGTTTGTTTTGCTTATGGGGATGGGCAGTCCTTTGGCGAACATAACCCTCCAATCATTGTTTATTACAAAGGTTCCCAGTGATGTTCTAGGCAGAGCCGTTAGTTCCTTAAAAGTCTTTTTGGGACTTGCAAAGCCTGTATCTCTACTATTAACAGGTTCATTGTTAGTCATGTACAGCGTCAAAGATTTGCTTCTTTTTATGTCAATTTTGGGAATATTCGTGGTCATTTTAATCAGCCTAAACGCAAATTTTAGAAAAGAATAGTAGCTAGTAAAATTATGTAGAATGAGGGGATGAGCATTATGTTTGCTTTTGTCCAACCATCTTTGATGTCAAATGATTTTATTATGCAATTATTCGTCAAGAAGTACAAAAAAAATTCGAACATGTAACTCAGTTTATGGAAAATGGCTATTTTCATAGCTTGGGTTTGTCCGAACAAATGATGTAGAATTGTGGAAAGAAATTCTCCATCCCGTTTTTATCTTTTGGCTATCTCAGAGGTGGCAGCCAGTCGTTACGGCAGGTGACCAAGAGGGGATTAAAAAAGAACAATACGAATTGAATAGGTTTTTGTTGATCCCTTTGCTTCGAAGAAAGCTATTGTTACCTAGCATGAGTTTTCTATTAGATGACCGCGCCGAGTTGCGGTTTCTTGGCCATCCCTATTTTCTTAGATTTCATGTGCGGTATGCTAACCAACCCTTGGAGATGACTTTTCACAACAATACCATATCTTTAAGTGTTAATGAGTTGGTTAAAGAACTATCAATGGATCACTTGATTCCCGCTTCATACGAAGAACAAAACACACCGTATCCTGATTTTATTTGTAGGAAAATGGATTTGTTAGACGGGTACGTCGAATTAGATTCATCGGATAGATTAATACGAGAATATTTAGCACATGAATCCAATCAGTTGTTAAAGGATAATGGGAGCGATTCCCCCGTTCTTCCTCCTTATGAAAGATATAGCTTATTAGATTACTGGTATTTTAAAGGCTCACTAGATATTATTAGAAATTACTGGATAGAGATGTACAAGGAAATTATCGGACACCTCAGGCTAATCAGTCTACTTGACACAGATGCTATCGGAGGTGGGACAATATCATCCTTTCAAGGAGCTATCTTCTTACAATACCGTACAAATGATCAACTTTACACGGTTGAAAATATCATTCATGAAGCGAGTCACAACCGATTAAATCAGCTCTTGGAAGTTGATTCCCTATTTTTAAATCCACAAAATGAGCTTTTTCGTTCCCCCTGGAGAAAAGATCCAAGACCCATTAGCGGTATTTATCACGGGGCCTATGTATTTACTCGCGTTGCTTTTTGGTATGATCGTTTACAGGAAGTTCATCCTTATCCGGAGATACATGAAAGATTGCAATCGGTCATCGATGATTTGTTTGATGCACTGTCTACTTTAAAACAACATGGGAGATTCACAGAAATAGGTGCCAGCTTGTTGGAGGAAATGCTGCTATACTATAGTCAAATTTCTAAAAAGAACTCCAGACTTACCACCTTTAGCACTTAAAAATCTCGGGGGCTGTCTCAAGAGTCGATTTTTTCGACTAAGAGACGCCCCTTTTGCATTTTATCTGCGGGATATTCGCGGATTTGTCCGTTCCGGATAGCTTTAAGAATTAGGAGTTGGGTACGCTACAAACACATCCGCAAAATCTCCGCCACATCTGCACTGGTCAGCTGCTTAAAGCTTCCAATCGGCCCAAAGGGCGTAGCCTTTTCCGCCATTACTGGCAGTTTTTCCTCGCCGATTTTGTAATCCGCCAAGCGGGTCGGCGCACCGATTCGGGCGAAGAAGGCCTCCGTCGCTTCAATTCCGGCCAGAGCGATCTCTTCCTCCGATTTTCCTGACGGGTCGACACCCCATACCTCTACGGCAAAGCGCTTAAACCGGCTCACATTTTCACGGTAGACATAGCGCATCCATTTGGGGAATATGATTGCCAGACCGCCGCCATGCGGGATATCGTAGACGGCACTTACGGCGTGCTCGATTTTGTGGGTGGCCCAGTCTGTTTCGACACCGACGGGCAGGGTTCCGTTCAAAGCCATCGTGCCGCAGTACAGGATCGTAGCACGAGCGTCGTAGTCCTCGGGGTTTGCCAGGACCCGTTCAGCCGTTTCGATCACGGTTTTCAGAATCGATTCGGCAAACCGTGTCTGCAGCGCGATCTCCTCTGTATGGCTAAAATACTGCTCAAAGACGTGTGACATCATATCGCAGATTCCATAAATCGTTTGATCGCGGGGAACGGTGAAGGTGTGCTCCGGGTCCAGAATCGAAAAGGTGGGAAATGTGGTACTGGCGCCCAGCTTCTCTTGCGTCTCCCAATTCGTCACAACGCTGCTGCGGTTCATCTCTGAGCCGGTTGCTGCCAGTGTCAGCACGGTTCCGAGCGGCAATGCTGCCTCAGGAACGGCTGTACGCAGGTAAAAATCCCAGACGTCGCCTTCATACGGCACGCCCACAGCTACTGCTTTGGCCGCGTCAATCACGCTTCCTCCACCCACGGCCAAAATCCACTCCACATTTTCCTGACGGCAGATCTCGATCCCCTTTTTCACCGTCGAGAGACGCGGATTGGGCTCCACACCGGAAAGCTCATGCACTCGGCATCCAGCCTCCTGCAGCAAGCCGACGACTTTGTCGTAAAGCCCCGATCGTTTGATGCTCCCTCCCCCGTATACCAGCAGCACCGAAGTTCCGAGCTGCCGCGCTTTCTCTGTCAAATGGGACAATTGTCCCTTTCCAAAGAGCAATTCAGTGGGATTATGATAAATGAAATTGTTCATCAGGAGAGCTCCCTTCACGACTTTTTCCCCTCTATTGTAGCGAATCCAAAGCGTTCAAACCAGTTGCCCGCGCTTTGCAAAGTGCAATCTTCCAAAGCAGAAAAAACGGCAGATGTCGAACACATCCCGGAAGAATTGCCAATTCGACAAGAAATGAGAGATTTAGTGGATACCATCATCGAAACAGGGTGGTATAATAGATGGGATGACTATTCTTGTTGTCGCCTCATGCAACTGCTCGCGGCAAATGCCGGAGAATGTACGCAAGCGGTGTCGGAAAAACGGGCGACTGACATGTCTGCCTCGTCCGTCATTTGCAGGCGTACCCAAAAATCAAAGATCTGCCGAGTAATTGATAGATGGATCTGACAATGTAGGATGTGATTTGCTTGATCGAGATGTTTGACGTATGGAAGACTTATCCCAATGGTACCAATGCCCTCAAAGGGATTAATATTCGCATCGAAAAAGGTGAATTTGTATACGTGGTCGGCCCGAGCGGTGCAGGAAAGTCCACGTTTATCAAACTGATGTACCGCGAAGAAAAGCCGACCAAGGGACAGATTTTTCTCGGCGGCTTCAATGTCAGCCGCATCAAGGAGCGCCAAATCCCGACCGTGCGCCGAAGCATCGGCGTAGTCTTCCAGGATTTTAAACTGCTCCCGACCTTGAGTGTGTTTGAAAATGTAGCATTTGCGATGGAAGTGATCGAGGCTTCTCCCAAGCAGATCAAACCGCGAGTCATGGATGTGCTGGGACTCGTCAAGCTGAAGCACAAGGCGAAAATGCTGCCGAGAGAGTTGTCCGGCGGAGAACAGCAGCGCGTTGCATTGGCGCGGGCGCTGGTGAACAATCCCGGCATCATCATCGCGGATGAGCCGACCGGTAACCTCGACCCCGAGACATCCTGGGAAATCATGAAGCTGTTTGAGGAAATCAATCAGCGGGGGACGACGGTCGTCATGGCTACTCACAACAGAGAAATCGTAAACACCATGAGAAAGCGGGTTATTGCCATCGAGGCGGGACAGATTGCCCGTGACGAACAGAGAGGGGAATACGGTTATGAAGATTAGAACGCTGGGCCGTCACGCCCGTGAAGGGGTCAAAAACCTCGTCCGGAACGGTTGGATGACCTTTGCTTCCATCAGCGCCGTGACCATTACTCTGTTAATCCTCGGTGTTTTTCTGGTTTTGGCCATGAACGTCAATTTCTTCGCACAAAACGTCGAAAAGCAGGTGGAGATTCGCGCCTTTATCGACACGCTGGCGACAAAAGAGAATATTACTTCTTTGGAACAAAAGATTAAGGCGATTCCCAAGGTAGCCTCTGTTCAGTTTATTCCCAAAGATGAAGGGCTGAAGCAATTTAAGGAGAGTATGGGGGATAAAGCCTATCTGTTTGAAGGATTAGAGAAGGGAAATCCGTTGCCTGATACTTTTGTCATCCGGACCAAACAGCCGCAGGACACGGCACAGGCTGCCGATGAAGTTAAAAAGCTCGAACTGATCAGCAGCGTCACCTACGGTGAGGGAACGGTAGAAAAGCTGTTTGCGGCAACCGGCGCGGTTCGCAACGTAGGGATCGGCTTTATCATCGGTCTTGGCTTTACGGCGATGTTCCTGATTGCCAATACGATCAAACTGACGATCGTAGCCCGCCGCCGGGAGATTGAAATCATGAAGCTGGTAGGCGCCACCAACTGGTTTATCCGTTGGCCGTTTTTTGTCGAAGGCTTGCTGATGGGGATTGTCGGTGCGTTGATTCCCATCGTTCTGCTGATTGTCAGCTACCACTATGTGGTCAAAGCGATCAATGAAAGCATGATCGCCTCTCAATTATTCCAACTGTTGCCGCTGTTCCCACTCGTGTACCAAGTGTCCCTCGCCTTGCTGGCGATTGGCGCTTTTATCGGGATCTGGGGCAGTCTGGTGTCCGTACGCCGCTTCTTGCGGGTGTAATACATACTAGGGAGGAGAACCATGAGGAAGAAGATACTGTTATCCATTCTGGCGACCGGTCTGTTGACCGCGTCCGTGGCACCAATCACTGTTAGCTGGGCAGCCAGCCAGTCATCCCTAGACAAAATCAACCAGGAATTAAAGGCGATTCAGCAGAAAAGAAATGCGCAAAAGAAACAGGTAACAGAGACGGAGAATAAGATTGCATCTGTAAAAAAGCAGAAAAAGGATCTGGAAAATGAGCTGATGGCGATCGATCTTCGCCGCAACGAAACCCAAAACAAGCTGGACAAGCTTGAAGCGGAGATGGAAGTCACCAAGGTAAAGGCAGCGGAAGCGCAGGATCATCTGGATGAAGCGAAGGACCGCGTCGCCAAACGTGACAGTTTGCTTCGAACCAGGGTAAGAGTGATGTATGAGCGCGGCAATGTCTCGTATCTCGATGTGCTGCTCGGCTCCTCCGATTTCGGCGATTTCCTCACGCGCGTTCAAGGCTTGAAGCTGATTTTGGAGCAGGATACCAAAATTTTGGAAGATAATAAGCGCGACAAGGATACGATAGAACAGAAGAAGAATGAAATTGATCATCAATTGACCGTCTATGCGGGGATGTACGAAGATGCGGAAAATCTGAAAGCAGAATTGGACAAGCAGTACAAGCGAAGCGCCGTCGTGAAGGCGGAGCTGCAGAAGCAGGAAGTGGAGTTGAATGAAAGCCTGGAAGAATACGGACAGCAATTATTTGCTCTTGTCAAACAGGAAGAGGCCAAGTACGCTGAAAAGGTACGTTTGCTCAGTGCCAGCAGCAACGGTTACAAAGGCGGACGCCTGGGATTGCCGATAGACGACGGCCTTTTCCGCTGGTCTTCCGGTTTCGGTGTCCGCAAAGACCCGTTTACCGGTAAATCTGCTGGGCATAATGGAGTAGACATGGCAGCGCCAAAATCAACCCCGATTAAAGCGGCAGAATCGGGATACGTGGTTTTCGCCGGATACTACGGAGGCTTCGGCAACGCGGTGATGATCAAACACAGTCCGCAAATCACCACGCTATACGGCCATATCCGTGAGGGTGGCATCAAGGTTTCCGTGGGACAAAAAGTGGAGAAAGGCCAAAAGATTGCAGAGGTCGGCTCCACCGGCCGCTCGACCGGAAATCATCTGCACTTTACCGTATATCAAAATGAAGTGGCTGTAGATCCGATGCCGTTCCTGCGCTAGGCTTGATCCGGAGATCTTTCGGCAATATTGGCTGCCAGAATCGCATACACTAGCTGCATACCTTTTCCACCGGGGAGCACAAAGGATGGTGTCGTGACAATGAAATGGAATGGACGTTCCGTATTTGCCCTCGTGCTCGTTTCCATGGTAGCCAGCAGTTTTTTGACCATGGGATTGCTAAAAACATCTGCCAGCACAGGTAACGCACCTGCTATTACGGCTGCGGCAGGTTCTTTGTTTAGTGGGGGCCAACAAGAGTACCCGAAGGAATTTAAAAAACTGCTTGATGCTTTCTCTGCCATCAAGCAAGAGTACATTCAAGACGTAACGACAGACCAGTTGGTGGAAGGAGCCATCGGCGGCATGGTGGGCTCGCTGAAAGATCCGTACAGCGACTACATGGACCCGAGCTCAGCGCAAGAATTCAATTCGACCCTGCACTCCACCTTCCAGGGGATCGGGACAGAAGTGACGATGCAAAACGGACGTGTGACCGTGGTTTCACCCTTCAAGGGTTCCCCGGCCGAACGTGCGGGCTTGCGTCCCAATGACCAGATTGTCAGTGTAAACGGAGAGTCGCTCGAAGGGCTGGACCTCCACCAGGCCGTCACCAAGATCCGCGGACCCAAAGGAAGCAAGGCCGTCCTGCAAATCATCAGGCCGGGTGTCCCGGAACCTTTGACCATTGTCTGCATTCGTGACGATATTCCGATTGAAACAGTGACCAGCCATGTGATGGAGAAAAATGGAGTAAAAGTCGGTGTGATCAACCTGACACAATTCTCCTCGGAAACGGCGAAGCATTTTGCAGACCAACTGGCAGATCTGGAGAAACAGGGAATTGGCGGTTTGCTGATCGATGTTCGAGGCAATCCAGGCGGTTATCTGTTGGCTGTAAAAGAAATCGGTGAGACACTGATACCGAACAAGGGAAAAATTGTAGAAATCGAGTACGGTTCAGCCAACAAGCAGCGTGAAGAATACTTCTCCAAGCTGGACGCGGCCAAACCGTATCCAATCGCTGTACTGATCAATGGCGGCAGCGCGAGTGCGTCCGAGATTCTCGCCGGAGCCTTGAGCGAAAGCGGCGGCTACAAACTGATTGGGGAAAAATCCTTTGGTAAAGGCACCGTGCAAAGCACCATGGAGATGGCGGATAAGAGTCAACTGAAGCTGACCATTGCCAAATGGCTCACGCCGAAAGGAAACTGGATTCACGAAAAAGGCATCGAACCGGATGTCAAGGTAGAACAACCGGCATACTTTAATGCTACACAGCTTCCGGCAGACAAGGTGCTGGGCAAAGACATGGCAGGCAATGATGTGAAAAACCTGCAGTTGATCCTGACAGGTCTGAACCTGCCAACCGGTCGTGATGATGGATACTTTGACGAGAAAACGGAGCAGGCCGTAAAGAATTTCCAGACGGCTCACAAGCTGCCGACTACCGGTGTGGTGGATCAGGCGACACGGACGGCTATGGAAGACAGCCTGCGTGAGGAAATGCGCAAACCGGAAAACGATCTCCAGCTGCAAAAAGCACTTGAGGTTGTGGCCCAGCAGGCAAAAGCAAAATAATCCAGGAGACAAAGGCAGGGAATTACCGCCTTTCCGTAGAAATGGTAACCACGGCTGAAAGCGGCCGTGGTTTTCTTTTGAACGGTATGAGTAGCTGTTCACATGTGAGGTGTAACAGATGACAATGCACGGAGATATTCTGTCGATACTTGCAGGGTTTGGCCGTTTCTTTCTGAACCCTGTCTTTTACTTGTTTTTGCTGTTGATTTATTTGCACTACCGACGTCAGATGCTTTTGGAAAGACAGCTTTTTGCCGTTCGCATTCAAAGCCCTCTCCAGCAGACGGTACGCGCCCTCGGAATGGGGGTGGCAGGGGGTCTGTTGATCTCATGCTTGTCGGCGGCTCTGGGAATTGTCATCCAGATGCAGGATTTATGGCTGTTGTGGGGACTGGCTGCTCTGTTGGCCCTGATCAGATTGCGTTATCTTTGTTTTGCCTATGCCGCTGGCTTGTTAGCCATTTTCCAACCAGTGGCGAGCCTTCTGCCCGGACTTGAAAGTGCGCCGGTGATCGGAGGGGTGTGGAACATGATCGCTCAGGCAAAGCCTATGCCGCTTCTAGCTTTGGTGGCCATCATGCATCTGATCGAGGCGCTCTTGGTCCGTTGGAACCGAGGGAGAGACGCTTCGCCATTATTTGTAGAGGGACAGCGCGGGCGGATCGTCGGCGCCTATCTGCTGCATTCCTTTTGGGTGACGCCGCTCGTGCTGTTTGTTCCCGTAGATGCGGGCGGATTTAGCGGTACGCTGTATTCCGGTTGGCCCTTCTTTGCATCCGGTGCAGCGTCCTATGGTCTTTTGCTGCTCCCCTCGGTTACCGGCTTTTCTGCGCTGACACAGACGGAAACAGCCGAGCGAAAGGCTGGGCAAATTTCCAGACAGCTGACAGCCTACGCGCTTTTGCTGCTTGGACTCACGGCCCTGGCTTTATTGTGGTCGCCGCTGACCTTCCTGGCAGCACTGTTCGCACTCCTGGGCCATGAAGGCTTGTTCTGGCTGGGCGAGTGGCAGGAAAGACAAAAAGCGCCTTACTTTATTCAATCCTCACGCGGGGTGAAAGTGATGGCCGTGTTGCCGGGGACACCTGCGGAGGAGATCGGGATTCGTCCCGGTGAAATCATCGTGAAAGTAAATGGACAAGCTGTGCATAAAAAAGAAGACCTTTACCCTGCCCTGCAGGTCAACTCCGCCTTTTGCAAAATGGAAGTATTGACGCTGGAAGGAGAGGTCAAATTCGTGCAATGCGCCGTCTATGCAGGCAACCATCATCAATTGGGGATCATCGTCGTACCGGATGCGTCCACACGTGTGTTCGTGGATATGCAGCAGGCAAGCGTTGTGCAGTTGGTAAAGCAAAAGCTGGAAAAATTGAATCTTGGTGCGTGAAAAGAGCGTGCGCGTCTTGTTTGCAACTCCCGGGTTGAAATGGCTGGCAGTCAATTCAACCCGGTTTTTTGTCGTTTGAAAACTCTTCAGAATTGTTCATTTTAATTTATGGTGAGGGAATGTAACGAGACCATTTATCCGGCCGTCTTATGAGCGAGTAGAAAAAGGAGGAATTAACCAGCATGAACAGATACAGAAAACATGCCGTGAAAATATGTGCCGGTGTAGTGGCAACAGCCGGTCTGCTTTCGTTCCCGCTTGCCTCTTCCTCGCTTGCGCTGGCAGCGAACGCAGAAACACCCGTAACACCCACTCCTGTACCGATCTCTAAGGGGATTCAAAATGTAACGCGGCTGCTCCCTGACTTGAAGAGCATGTCCGTGCAATACGAGGGACCCGTCGACGGACCAGGTGTCAGCGGTGATATGGTGTCATTCGTAACGGCATCCAAAGCGGCAAACGCGGCAACGAACAACCGGGCCATTTTTGATTCACAGACTGGCAATCTGTTGGTGCTGGAGCTGCAGCCTGCGGAGGAGAAAGGTCAGACAGGCAAACTCAGCGATGAAATGGTCAAGACAAAAGCGGCTTCTTTCCTCTACGGCCTCCATCCATATGGAAAAATGTACGAAGCGAGCAGTGTGACCCGTCAAGACGGTACCTCTGTCGTCCGCTTTGTCCGTAAACATAATCAGATCGCCCTGAGCGATCCCTATGATTGTTTGGTGACAGTCGATGCGACCGGACGGATTGTCGGCTTCCAGACGTTTAGCGGTGCCATGTACGAAACGATTGATCCCAAAGGTATGCCGTCTGCCCAGCGCGTGATGTCCTATGCGACGGCGATGCAGCGTTATACGGAATCAAAACCGCTTGAGCTGGTCTATCTCGTCGAGGATCAGTTGCAACCTGCAGCTGCTGTGGAAAATGAAAAAATACAAGCGCCGCTGAAAGCCCATCTGGTTTACGCAGTCAAAGGCGGAATCGTCAAAGGATCGCATACAGGAAGTGCTCTTGATGCGATGACAGGAAAAACGATGTCAACTGCGGACGACCAAGCGAAGACGCTCTCCATCACAGGAAAAGGCAACTATGCGACTCTGAAGTCTGAGGCAGAAGTAAAAGCCTTTGCCAAGGATATTACAGGAGTGGACCTGGGCAAGTTGCCGCTCACTGACTTCTCCTATGACCGGGGTGACGGGAAAAAGGCGCAGGTCTACCTGTGGGGAAGCTTTGACAAAGAGATTGCCGACGAGGAAAAACCATTTCACCTGGGCCAATTTCCAAGCGATGTAAAGGCAGACAGCAAGCTGCATATTCTGGTCGAGGTGGATGAGAAGACCGGAAAGCTGATTCGCATGGTGAAAAACGACGGAACAGAGCCGCGGAAACAGACGGACAAGGCAAGGGATTTGAAAGCAGCGGTGTCCTGGATCGAGCGCTTGCTGCCGGCAGGGGCGCAGCAGTTCCGCATCTATGATGCCGGTACGACGGAAATGAGCCGCTGGATTGCCGACCCGCTCAAAGAAGGAGTGCCTGTTTATCGGAAAGGACAGTTCACAGAAGACGGGGCATTTGTCATCGCGGTCAACCCGGTGAACGGTTCCATTCTCGAGCTGACTGCAGAACCATATGATCAAGTAACCTATCCTGAACGGAAAAAAGCCGTTACGGAACAGGCAGCTCTGTCCGCACTCTTAAAAGCGTACCCGCTTGAGCTTTCATACGTGAAGATCTGGAGCAAGGCAGAAAGGGCAACGGAAGCAACAGAGCCAGCACCGGAGTGGAAATTGGCTTATGACTTGTCCTTCCGGCAGTCCCGCGCACATTGCTTCTGCGGGGGAGAGGAAAAAGTGGACACGACGGTTTACATCGATGCCTTGACTGGAAAAGTGGTTGTAGATGAATAAATGAGATTGTGCATTGGCAGCCATATTCGCATGTTAAAAACCGTTCGGGGATGAAGCCGAGCGGTTTTTTCAGAGCGACAGTATTGGTTTCAGGTTCCTGCCACAGGGAAACGAAATATCAGCAAAATTCCCCAATCACAGAGAGTTAAGTATTTCAGGGTGTCGTGATTCCCAATCTCGACTGATTTTCCAATCACCATTTTCGTTTACAATGTCCGCCTGGCATTTTACGGTTTCAGATTTTGTCTCTTTTTTATCATAAGAAGTATAAGTAAGCGTCATCGTGTAGCTAACTTGAAATTTGTCCGTATCTTTTTCGATTTGATCAATAACAACACTTTCTACGAGCACAGTATAGCTCTTCTCAGCTGAATGAACTGCTGTATAAGCATCTCGATTATTTACAAACAATTGGTGTGTATGATCGGTCAAATACGGCTTAACTTTTTCGTTAATTTCATCCGCTACTTGCTGTCGATTTGAGGTAGTAATGGTGACAGGTTCTATTTGATATTGGGCCTGCTTATAGCTGGTAATAAGCTTAGATGCATTCTCGCCTGGTTCTGCAGAAGATGAGCAACCAAGTAAGGTGAAGAACAACAGCACAAAGGTGATAAGGAATTTCACTTTCATTAATCGTCCTCCTTTAAATGACTTAACATTTACCAGATTATACCACATATTCCACGGTATATATCCCGGTAAAAGCGTTATCTTTTAGCCGATTTAAGGGGCAAAATGAAAAACACCGTCACGGTGTTGATAGCACCATGCCGGTGAAGTACTTGACGGTTCCCTTCGGTATATCGGCTTAGCTTACTTGCAAAGTGTGCGAAATGACCGCCTTAGCCAGCCACAGCTCAAGGGTGGTCATTTCTTTTGATCAAGGCAATGACGATAATAAAAGCCACCGGCTAAGCCGATGGCTATAGCGATACGAATAGAGGCTATATGAGGAAAGTGGTTCTTAGGTATAGGCTTGGGCCTCGTATCCCGTAATTTGATTCAGCTTCACCTTTTTCCCGTCGTCCAGGACAAATTCGACCAGACCGTTTTTCATGCTGACCGCTTTGATCAGCCCGCTGCTCTCGGTTGTCGACGAGCTGCCGTCAGGCTGCGTATTCGACTCGGTAAAGGTGATGGAGTAGCCGATCATCTGCGCGTATTGCAGCGTATGGTCCATGGGCAGGTTTTCCGGCTTGACCGACATCCCGGTAATATTCTCTACGCCGATGGAAGACCCATTGTCCAACTGAAATTGAACGGCATTGTTTTTCATGGTAAAGCCGACGATCACACCGTTTTTGATCTCGTCTACCGTGCTTGACTGTCCATTTTGATCTACCTGTCTGGACTCCTTGTAGGAGACCTCTTTGCCGATCATGTCGGCGTATTTCAGACTGTTGTCCAGACTGTTGCCGGAGAAGCCTTTGGACTCCAGGCCTTCAACCCAGTCGCGGGCAATAGGTGTTGGCTCGTCTTTCATGCGGAAATAGATTTTCCCCTGATCGAGGTAAACGGACTCGATCATCGCTGTTTTTTTCGTATGTGTGACATCTCCAGTCAGCTCATCTTTCTGCTGCAGATCATAGGTGGCTGTTCGGCCGATCAGGTTTTCGTATTCACGCAGGGTAAGCATGCTGTTGTTGGATTGCTCCATCAGCATGGTCATTTTGGTCAGCTTTTCGACCATCGTCATCATGCTGGTCTGCTGCAGGAATTGCGAGTTGTCCATTGGCGAGAGCGGGTCTTGCTGCTTCAATTGCTCCAGCATCAGCTTCATAAAGGCGTTCTGGTCCAGCTCGGTGGAGAATTCCTTTTTTCCTTTGTAGCTGAGATGGGGCTGTATATTCGAACTGTTGTTGACTTTGACTGTATCTGACATGGTGAACCTCCCTGTCTTTGACGGGTGCTTCAATGCAAAACGTTCTTCTTTCAAAGGTATCGGCAAATGGGGCTCCAAAGTAAAGACAAACATTTGTTCGAATTTCCGGCTTATTTTTTGAACGAATGTGTTATAATGGAAATGAGATGTGACAAGGAGATGAACGAGGGAATGGACCGTTTTGAATTGGTATCGGAGTTTCAGCCGTCCGGTGACCAGCCGACAGCCATTGCCGGTCTGGTCGAAGGAGTGCTGGCCGGCAAGCGGCATCAGACACTCCTGGGGGCGACAGGTACGGGGAAGACCTTTACGGCTGCCCAGGTAATTGCCCAAGTGAACAAGCCGACGCTGGTCATGGCCCACAACAAGACGCTCGCTGCGCAGTTGTGCGCCGAATTCAAGGAGTTTTTCCCGAACAACGCCGTGGAATACTTCGTCAGCTACTACGATTACTATCAACCGGAAGCGTACATTCCCCAGTCGGACACGTATATAGAAAAGGATTCCAGCGTCAACGACGAGATCGACAAGCTCCGCCACTCCGCGACGAGTGCGCTGTTTGAGCGGCGCGATGTGATCATCGTCGCTTCGGTGTCTTGCATATACGGCTTGGGTTCACCGGAAGAATACCGGGAGCTGCTGCTGTCGCTGCGTGTTGGCATGGAAAAAGGCCGGGATGAGATCCTGCACCGTCTGGTGGACATCCAGTACGACCGCAATGACATCAACTTCACCCGCGGCACATTCCGCGTCCGTGGAGACGTGGTGGAGATCTTTCCGGCGTCCCACAGCGAACAGGCCATTCGCGTCGAGTTTTTCGGTGATGAGATCGAGCGGATTACATCCATTGATGTCCTGACCGGAGAAATCTTGGGGCAGCGTGATCATGTCGCGATCTTCCCTGCTTCCCACTACGTCACGCGGGAAGAGAAGATGAAGCGTGCAGTTCAAAACATCGAGCTGGAGCTGGAGAAAAGACTGGCGGAATTCCGTGAGGCCGGCAAGCTGCTGGAGGCCCAGCGTCTGGAGCAGCGCACCCGCTACGATATTGAGATGATGCTGGAGATGGGCTTTTGCTCCGGCATTGAAAACTACTCGCGTCACCTCACGGGCTTGCCCGAGGGGCACGCGCCGTATACCTTGATCGATTATTTTCCTGATGATTTTCTGCTCATCATGGATGAGTCGCATATGACACTGCCGCAGGTTCGTGCGATGTACAACGGGGACCGCGCCAGAAAGGACGTCCTGGTAGAGCATGGCTTCCGCCTGCCGTCCGCGCGCGATAACCGCCCGCTTAAATTTGAAGAGTTTGAAGCCAAGGTACACCAGGCGATTTACGTGTCAGCTACGCCTGGACCCTATGAGCTGGAGCGTTGCCCAGAGGTCGTACAGCAGGTGATCCGTCCGACCGGTCTGATCGATCCTACCGTAACTGTCCGCCCGATCAAAGGGCAGATTGACGATCTGATCGGAGAGATTCAGGCGACGATTGCCAAAGATGAGCGTGTGTTGGTCACCACCCTGACGAAAAAGATGTCGGAAGATCTGACTGACTACCTGAAGGATGTCGGCATCAAGGTGCGTTATCTCCACTCGGATATCAAGACGATTGAGCGCATGCAGATTCTGCGTTCCCTCCGTCTTGGCGAATTTGACGTGCTGATCGGGATTAACCTGCTGCGGGAGGGCTTGGACCTGCCGGAGGTCTCGCTTGTCGCGATCCTGGATGCGGACAAAGAGGGCTTCCTGCGCAACGAGCGCTCTTTGATCCAGACGATTGGCCGCGCTGCCCGGAATGCTGAGGGACGGGTCATCATGTACGCGGACAAAATAACGGATTCGATGCAGGCGGCGATCCGCGAGACTGAGCGCCGTCGTGCGATCCAGACAGAATACAATGAGAAAAACGGAATTACGCCGCAGACGGTCAAGAAGGCGGTCCGTGAAGTCATCGAAGCGACCAAAGTAGCGGAAGAGAAAGCGGACTACCTGCCGCATGCAGAATTTAAGAAGATGCCGAAAAAAGATCGTCTGCTGGTAATCGAACGGATGGAAGAAGAAATGAAAGAAGCCGCGCGCAACCTTTTGTTCGAGCGCGCAGCCGAATTGCGTGATTTGATTCTTGAGCTGAAGGCAGAGCTCTAAGGAGAGGTAACGACATGCCATTGGAACATATTGTGGTAAAAGGTGCCCGTGCTCACAACCTGAAAAACGTCGATGTCGTCATTCCGCGTGACAAATTCGTTGTGCTTACGGGATTGTCCGGCTCGGGTAAATCATCGCTTGCATTTGATACGATCTATGCAGAAGGACAGCGCCGGTACGTGGAGTCGCTTTCTGCTTACGCCCGACAATTTCTCGGGCAGATGGACAAGCCGGATGTGGACTCGATTGAGGGACTGTCCCCTGCCATCTCGATTGACCAGAAGACGACCAGTCGCAATCCGCGATCCACGGTTGGAACTGTAACCGAAATCTACGATTACCTGCGCCTCTTGTACGCCCGTGTCGGCAGAGCCATCTGCCCGCATCACGGCATCGAGATTCAGTCACAGACCATCGAACAGATGGTGGATCGTGTGATGGAATACCCGGAACGCACTCGTTTGCAGATTCTGGCGCCGATGGTGCAGGGACGAAAAGGGGAGCATGTCAAGCTTCTGGAGGATATCCGCAAACAGGGCTTTGTCCGCGTGCGGGTAAACGGAGAGATTCGCGATCTCTCCGAAGAAATCAAGCTGGAGAAAAACAAAAAACACAGCATCGAGGTCGTCGTAGACCGGATCGTGGTCAAACCGGATGTACAGGCGCGTCTGGCTGATTCTCTGGAGACAGCGCTTCGTTTGGCGGACGGGAAAGTGATCGTGGACGTCATGGAACAGGAAGAGCTGCTGTTTAGCGAAAAGCATGCCTGCCCGATCTGCGGTTTTTCCATCGGTGAGCTGGAGCCGCGCATTTTCTCCTTCAACAGTCCGTTCGGTGCCTGCCCGGAGTGCGATGGATTGGGTGTCAAGCTGGAGGTAGACCCGGATCTGGTCGTCCCGGATATCACGAAATCGCTGAATGACGGAGCGGTCGGGGCCTGGGAACCAAAATCCTCCACGTATTATCAACAACTGCTGGAGTCAGCCTGCCGGCACTTTGGCATTCGGCTGGATATCCCCTATGAGGAGCTTTCAGACGAACATAAACAGATCCTGATGTACGGAAGCCAGGGAGAGAAAATCCAGTTCCGGTATGAAAATGAGTTTGGACAGGTTCGAGAGGCGACTGTTCCGTACGAAGGGGTCATCCCCAACCTGCAGCGCCGCCATCTGGAGACCAGCTCTGATTATATCCGCGAGCAGATTGAAGGCTTCATGAGCCAGAAGCATTGTCCGGTCTGCAAGGGACATCGCCTGCGTCAGGAAAGTCTTGCGGTGCGGGTGGGAGATCGCAGCATCTCGGAGTTGACGGATCTGTCGATCATCGATGCCCGTCAATTCGTCGATTCGCTGGATCTGACGGAAAAAGAGGCGAAGATCGCCAACCTGATCCTCAAAGAGATCAAGGCTCGCCTTCACTTCCTGATTGACGTCGGTCTTGATTATCTGACACTCAGCCGCGCCGCCGGTACGCTCTCAGGCGGAGAGGCGCAGCGAATCCGGCTGGCCACCCAGATTGGGTCCAGCTTGATGGGGGTTCTCTACATCCTGGATGAGCCGAGTATCGGGCTGCATCAGCGTGACAACGCCCGTCTGATCAAGACTTTGGAGCACATGACCAAGCTGGGCAATACGCTGATCGTCGTCGAGCATGACGAGGATACAATGATGGCGTGTGACTATATCATCGACATTGGTCCTGGTGCCGGCATACACGGGGGAAATATCATTGCCGCCGGAACGCCTCAGGAAGTAATGGAAAACCCTGATTCTTTGACCGGAGCTTATCTGAGCGGACGCAAATTCATCCCGGTTCCGATGGAGCGCCGTCAGCCCAATGGTAAATGGCTGACGATTGAAGGGGCCAAAGAGAATAACCTCAAGAACGTAACGGCAAAGCTTCCTCTTGGTCTTTTTGTTGCTGTGACCGGGGTGTCGGGCTCAGGAAAAAGTACGCTGATTAATGAAATTCTCTACAAAACACTGGCCCGCGATCTGAATCGGGCCAAGGCCAAGCCGGGCGAGCATCGGCGAATTAACGGACTGGAGCATCTGGACAAGGTCATCGATATCGACCAGTCTCCGATTGGCCGGACACCGCGCTCCAATCCGGCAACCTATACCGGCGTGTTTGACGATATCCGCGATCTGTTTTCTTCGACCAATGAAGCCAAGGTTCGCGGCTACAAAAAAGGCCGCTTTAGTTTCAACGTAAAGGGAGGCCGCTGCGAAGCGTGCAGCGGTGACGGGATTATCAAAATCGAAATGCACTTCCTGCCGGATGTGTACGTGCCATGCGAAGTATGCCACGGAAAACGCTATAACCGGGAGACGCTGGAAGTGAAATACAAAGGGAAGAGCATCGCCGATGTTCTGGAGATGACGATCGAGGATTCCCTGGAGTACTTCCGCAACCTGCCGAGAATTGAGCGGAAGCTGCAAACGCTGGTTGATGTCGGACTCGGTTACATGAAACTGGGCCAACCAGCCACGACGCTCTCTGGAGGAGAAGCGCAGCGTGTCAAGCTGGCTTCGGAGCTGTATCGCCGAAGCTCAGGCCGCACACTCTACATCCTTGACGAGCCTACTACCGGCCTGCACACAGATGATATCGACCGCCTGCTGAAGGTCCTGCAACGTCTGGTAGAGAACGGTGATACGGTACTGGTCATTGAGCATAATCTGGATGTGATCAAAACCGTCGATTACATCGTCGACCTGGGGCCGGAGGGCGGTACCCGCGGCGGACAGGTTATTGCCACGGGGACGCCAGAAGAGGTGGCCACCGTGAAGGGCTCCTACACAGGCGAGTATCTGGGACCGATTCTGGAGCGGGATCGCGCGCGTACGCTGGAAAAATGGGAGCAGCTTGTCTCCAAGTAGGGAGGAGACCTGTACCCCTCCTCGATCCAAACTATGTAAGCAGACACATCCAAGGTGAAACAAACCCGGAGTGTATACTCCGGGTTTCAGACTGCCGACAGGTACTTTGTTGACAGTCTGAAACCAGTTTAACTGGTAAGTAAAAGTGACAATTACACTGAGCCTGAACAAATTTTTTGTCAGGCTAGCGTCTTTAGGCGCAGTTTGGCAACAGGGGGTTATACCCCAAGAGCAAACCACCCGTGTGACGGGTGGTTATGATTGGAGACGGCCTGGGTCGGGCAAGACAAACTTCCGCTAAAACACAGTCGTTTATAATGAATTGGCATCAATTAAGGTTTCACCATTGAAAATATATGGTAAATAAGTAATAGTGGAAATAGAAAAATACCACCCAGAGGTGCATTGCATGAAACAAGGAGAACGCCTTCACTATGTCTTAAGTACCATAAAAGAGCGTCCAGGTATAACTGCGGAGGAATTGGCAGATTTGTGCAAGGTCTCGACGCGCACGATTTACCGCTACATCCGAAGCATGGATAACCTCGGCGTCCGTATCGTGACGGAAACGAACAAAGGCTACAAGCTGATCGAATCTCCCGTCCCGACCACATCCCAACTAAGTCCAGAAGAATTTTTGGCGATCTCCCTGTTCCCTCTAATAACGGGCCAGACGAAAATGAAGCAGAACGCCTTGTATAAGCCGTTTGAGTCAGCTATGCAGAAGATTGTGAACCGTTTTAAGGTAAACGATGATTTGCTCAAATTAAGCAAGAAGATACGTATACACGCTCCAAAAGAAGAGCGGGAACAAGAGCAGGTGCTGCAGGCGATCCTGGAGAGCATCGCGCGCGAGGTGACGATCATCTGCGATTATTACACGATGTCCCGTGATTCGCTGACAGAAAAAAGGATGATCGACCCATACGAGCTGGTACTTCGCCAAGGCAATCTCTATGTAATTGGGTACTGCCATACACGGGATGACGTGCGGACGTTCCGGCTGAGCCGCTTCCAGGCAGTGGAGATGACAGAGAAAAAGTACTACGTGCTGGATGATTTCCATGTCGATACCCATTACCAAAATACATGGGGAGCTACGGCAGATGCCGAGCAGGTCACATTCACGATCCGCTTTTCGAAGGACGTGGCACGCTATATCCGAGAGGAGCGCTACCATATTGACGTGCGCTACGAAGAAGAAGCAGACGGCTCCCTCTTGATGCAAGTCACCACGCGAGGCGCAGAAGAGTTCCTCCGCTGGGTCAAGCAGTACGGAGAGCATGCGGTTATCCTGGAACCGAAGGAATACCGGGAAATGATGTTGGAAGAATACAGCGCGCTGGTCAAAAAGTACTTGGAAGAACCCTGTCGGTAGAGCATTCTCTGACAGGGTTTGATTTTTTTAGGGGCGTCCGCATCATTCAATAAACGGATTATACGGGAACTCTTCTATATCAACTCCATCCTTGTCAGAGGGAAACCGAACAGTCAGCGCATACGTGAAATGCGTATGAGAATCATAGACTTTCAGGTGATACCCAAGTGTCTCGTAACGATAGAAGGGGATGGTTGCGTCCAAATGCTCCGTGGGAACGGCATACGTTTTGTGGATATATGAGATGGCTTGGCTAAGTGCCTCCATCCTCCCAGTGATGGTTCCGAAAAACGTCGAGCATCCGCCGACCGACGAGATGGCGAGAACGAGAAGCAGGATGTACGTAATGACTCGTCTGCGCAACGGTTACACCTCCTTTTGTCTAGAACGAAAACACCAGAAACACCTGTTCTCTGACAGGGTTTGTCTTATTCCCTAGTAGGATGAGAGAAAAGAGACGATTCTCTCGTTTCATGGGAAAGGGGCAGGTAGAGATGAACTACATCCTGTTTGACCTTGAATGGAATGCCGTAACGAAGAAGCATCATTGTCCGGAAATCATCGAGATTGCGGCGATTAAGCTAAAAGAGGTGGATGGCATGCTGGTATCCGGCGAGACATTTCATTCGTTCGTCAGGCCTTGCTTTCCTCTTTCTAAGCGAACCAAAAAATTGCTTCCAGTAAAGACTCCCGACACGTGGTTGGCCGGCCGCTTTTTCAAAGTGCTGCAACGATTTCACAAGTGGATCGGCAGGGAGCCGCACGTCCTCGTTTCCTGGGGCCCAGATGACAAAGATGTGTTCAGGAAGAACTGTGAGTTTCATAGGCTTGACGCAAGCTGGCTTGAGCGGCATGTTGATTTTCAACGAATATGCATGGAGCTGTTCCAATTTCCAAAAGGGCAGCAGATTGGATTGAAAAAGGCGGTGGAGCTTATCGGCTCGTCATTCGAGGGGATTCACCACTCTGCAAAAGACGACACCCGAAATACAGTACGCGTATTTCAGGCGGTGTACCGCAAGCTGACACAGAATCAAAATTGGCTGGAAGAAGCACTGCAACCAGTGAAAAAGCAGAAAGAAGAATTTACAGAAGAGTATGTCACCAAGATCCACGAGTTGATCAATAAGCGAATGCATTTGCGGTTGGGGCGAAAGCAGCTTGCGGCTTCGTGTGGCATGAGCAACAAATCATTGTTGAAAATCGAGAATTTGGTCAGAGTCGCTACAGAAGAACAACTGCATTTGCTGGAGACAGAATTGAATAAACTGCACAAGCAGATGAAGTCAGACATGCAGGAAACAGGCAATCTTGATTGCGGGTTCTATTGCATCAAGAATATGTCAGATGGCAAACATACCAACCTACAGGAATCATTGAAATCGATACTGTGAAGGACTCTAGGTTTGTTATTCTGTAAGGAAGTGGAAAAATGAGTTGCGTGCTAAAGATAGCCACTCAAAAATAGCGATTATCACATTCAAGTAAACGAGTCGCAAAAGTATGGTTCTATGGGAAAATTTATCTATAAAGTTATTTACCAAAAGTTGGGTTTGTGGTATAAATATGAATGGTAATGATAACCATCATTTCCGAAAAATACATTTCGAGGGGAGTGACATGTTGAACTACTAGACTAGTAGAATCAACGATTATTATGTTAAAAAATCAGTGGTGGTTAACAGTTTTATTGATCGTAGGGCTTTTATTTGTAAATGCCAATGGTGTTTTCGCTAACACGAATGATGAAGATGAAGGATATATGCAACGAAGTGAAATTGAGCATTTCATGGAAATAACGTCGGAAGATGGTACAGAACAGTCAATGCAAATGATTACTGAACTGGCTAAATATTTGGAAGAACATGAGGAGTACCTATTTGAAGAAGTAGCGTCAATTGTTGATAAATATCGTGTAATGAAAACAACTAAAGATACAAATGCGATTCGATACATAAAGGAAGTAGATCAAGAATCACTACAGAGGGATTTTGAGCGGATAGATGCACTCGCTCGAGAATACTATGATTACTACCAGATACACAATGAGTTCCCGAAAGAAGAGTCTTCAAAGGTAATGACCATAAGAAGTATTGCTACGAGTGAAGCTTTAACAGTATTAAGCAACGCTGGTATTCGTATGACCGAAAGACAGTTGGCAGCACGTTTAGCGGCATTGGGAGTTATTGCAGCGATTGATGGTCCGTTGCCTGTAGGTGATTTTATTGCTCTTGTCACTGGGGCAGTAATAATTAGTGATTACCTAAATGATTATGTGGCAAGAAAGGATCGGCTTGCTAGGGACATTGGAAATAATGAAGGTAGATCCTTCATTAAAGTAGTGACAGAAAGTCTTGTAATTAGTGAAACAGTTGCTTACGAGATTAAAAAGAATAAAATAAAGCATTTTCGAGCTTTCTTGAACCCTGTTGGAGGAGTAATAGTTGGTGATCCGCTGACACTTAGTGAGGCAAGATTATTAGCTCGTCAAGAGAGAGACACATTCAGTGTAAGAAAGGATTATGCTGAAAAAGTTGTTACACAGCCGAACTTTAAATATGTGTATGAGGACCCTCATTACACAGATGGAAGAGGCAGAATTAAGTTAGCCAACCTTCCTCATTTCCATTTAATGGGGAGGGTTAACGGTTCATGGGATAGACTTGAAGGACATCATTTCTTCCCATGGGTAGGAATTTAAGTTGACTTATTGGGCGTAACATTATTTACTGTTACGCCCATTCTTGCTATGATTGCTAAAAAATGGGGGATATAATGAGACTAAAGGTTGTCGAAATTGAAGATATATTAATTGTTGGTATTGAAGTGGATTTGGATTTTGATTGGGACGAATTTTTTGAAGCGCCCAATCCGATATTATCGAAGATTGCTGATGTTGTTGAAGATAATACGTTTTATTATGTTGCGGATGCGGAAAAATCCATTTTTGGCAGGCGAGTTCACCTAATAACGCAAATCCCTGAAGGATGTGTAGTTGTGACAGTGCCTTCTGGAACCTATGCAAGATTGCATAAAAGCCAATCTACGTATGAACATGATATGTTTGCAATGACAAATTATGAATCGATAGAAAAGGTTGAATTCAGAACGATTACCCCCAGACTTGAACACAGTGCTGTGGAGTACTTATTTCGTCCAGTAGAATATTTGCAGGATGCTATTAATATACGTAAGATACCAGTTCTGTCGAAGGAATTGTCGCTTCAATTGCGAGAGCATTACATTAATAAATTTTTTGATGTAAAAAGTAATTGTGTGAAAGATTATTTTTATAAAAGGTACATAACTCAAGGGAAAGGTTATTTATGGAACTTCATCAAAGATGAAAAAAAAGCTGGGTTAACAGTTTCAGAAGTATGGGATTTTTTTAATGAAAAGGAAGAAATATTATTTTTCTGGGATTCTACTAGTTCGATCGGAAGAGAATTCACCCGTAATAAAGTATTTAAACTAAACGCAATACAATTATTGCAATCATACACACGTTTTGCTTTCGATTTGTACATCTTTGACACAACATTAACTTGGACAGTTATTTTTCAACATGAAGAGGACGATGAAGGATACAAATGCTTTCTCATTAAATCCAATTAACATTGCCGCTGTACACGGAATATCCTGTCGGTAGAATCATCTGCTCACGGTTTGTTATTTTTTGGTAACCGATCGTTTCGTAACGAAGGGATGTGATGTTATCATGGAGATGCCCCCTTCATTCTCCCTATGATCGTGCCGAAGAATTTCGAGCATCCCCCGACTAACAAGATGACAGTAGCAAAAATCATAACCAACTTAAATAGTGTTTATCAAATTTTTCCGCCCGAATTCTTAAAGCAAAAGAAGATTGGATAGCAGCAGACCGTTCAGGTGACAACGCGAAGAAAAAGGCTGCAGAAGCTGAGGCAAAAGATGCCCGTGAAAAAGGCGGGAGAATCGGTAGAGATACAAGTATAGATCGTGTTAAAGAGTTGAATGAAAAGATCGAAAAAGCGAAGGATAAATATAGAGAGGCTGAAAAAATTAAGGATCCTGTAGAATGACAAAAGGTTAAAGACGCAGCTCACGAAGAAGCTAATAGGTACAGATCCGAAGGTGGTACTTTAAGATAATAATAAATTAACCTTTTCGTTTCGACAGGAGATGTTAAAATATTCTTAATATTACTAGATGGTACTACCAGGGGGAAGTCTATGAGGATACAACGACAACTGGGAATTTTGCTACATATTTTTTGGGTGATTTTGTTGTTAGGTTGTTCCCGGGTTCGACAGTTCGTAGATACACAAACCGCCTCAACCCTAGAGCCAGCAAGGGATTGGACGGTTTGTGGATAACTTGGCGTATGCCTACAGTTTTTCGGGTCTAACTCGGTGAAATGTCCCATATTAGCTGGGGTTCGGGCAATTCAAGCTGCGAAAGAATACCCCTGTGTTCATCTGTTAATTCCGTTCGCTGTAAGACCGTACCATCGACGGAGCGAGTCTTTACCAGATGAACGCGCTGGAACAGTTTTCGTACATCGCGCCATGTCCTGCCCGTCTTGTTCTCGACGATCCGGATCAGCATCAGTCCGAGCCAGCAAAGAAGAACATGGGAGCGGATGCGATCATCTTTTCGATGGTAGACGGGACGAAGGGCCAGCGACTGCTTAAGCGTACGAAAGGCGGCTTCGACTTTGAGAAGCTGTTTGTAGCCGAGGGCCACATCTTCGGAGGAGAGCGTATCGTCTGAGGTCTGAATCAAATACTTCCCGTCGAGATGTTCTATAGCTTTGACGGCCTGCTTGTCAATACGAAGGTTGCCGCGCTTGTCCATTTTCAGATAGCGCTTGTACGTGATGTGGCTGTGCAGGCGACAGTGGGCTTTGCTGTGAGCTTCGCCATCAAGCTGCTTTAGACCATCAAGCGCCTCTTGCAGTGCCTTCAGATGCTCCTCGCGCTGGGCAGCGTCTCGCTTCGCTTCTTCGGGATTACGCACCAGTACGTATCGTTTGCGGGCTTCTCCATCGCCGATCGTAATGTCTTTGACCTCCAAATTATCGCGTACGGTCTTAAATCGCCCTGGATGAGCGAGTGCTGCCTCGACCGACGGCTTGCCGGAAGATAGCTTCTCGCCAATGATGTAATGACCGCCAGACTGCTGGAAAACGCGGAGATTCGCTTCAGACGAAAAACCGCGGTCCGCCACGGAGATGACTCGCCCGAGTTTCCAGCCGATTAGGTCCTTCTTCACCTCGGGCACGACACTCATGTCCGCAGTGTTGCCCGGCCATACCCAGCAGCGGATGGGAATACCGTCCCGTGTAACGGCGAATCCGATGACCACTTGCGGCAAGTCGGGCCGATGATCCTTGGAGTAACCGAGTTGACGAAGCGACTCCTCGTCTGTCTCCTCGGTCTCGAAATAGGTGGAGGTCGTGTCAAAAAAGAGCAGGTCGACCTTAAGGTTCAACAAGTCGGCAACCGAATGAAACACTTCCCGCTGAATGGCCTCATCCGACTCGGTGAGAAAATCCATAGCGCGGTAGCCCTGCTGGACATCGAAAACAGATAATCCGGGAATGACGACATCTTGAGCCACCCACTCCTCCGTCGCAAGCTTACTGGATGGATCAAGTGCACGATTCGCCACCATAGCATCTACAGGAGAGTGGAACTTGCGCTCTGATAAATGTCGAGACAACGCCTCGCCAATCTTCAGCTTTTTCCAAAGTGAGTCCAGCAGCCAAGCGCCACCCATCGACTTGCTGCTGACAAGCTTCAATGGGGCGGCAGCAGTCTTTGCTCCCTTCACAACCGGTTCTTCGCCAAGCAACCGTGCGATGCTCTGAGCGAGGCCGCGTAGCTTTTCTTTGTTATAGTCATGACGTCATAAGTTTTGAAAATATTACGGAAAATTTAGAATTATTTTTCCGCGTTAGTGGGGGCTTCAACAATGGCTTTACCGTATCGGGAAGACGCCAAGCAAGAACCTTATTGCAGAGCTGTATGAAGCCATGCAACGATTTGAAGCGAACACCAATTGGGCAAAAAAGAAGTGTGTCGCTACAATTCCAAGTCAAAAAAAGTGATGAAGAATCTCCATGATGTATGTTGGAGATTTTTTTTCATAATATCGGAAAGTATATATTTTTGGGGGCGTAAGCCCCTATATTTTTTGATAAAATCATTGCATGAATACAAATGTTCTAAAGCGAATTTTTATTGATCATTGGAAGCCTTTTGTTGAAAAGTATGGAAAGAGAATTCGGCCATCGGTTCTGAAAGAAGTTGAGAAGTTTCTAAACTGCGGGGACCCAAAAAAGGGGTTTAAATTATTAGTGCTTCGCTCCGGGTTTTCTTACCATAGAAGATATAAAAAGAGAGGAGAAACGGGATGGAGTACGTGAAGTCTGCTATTGCCTGCTTGCCGGAATCTTTAGTAAACACGGCCAGGCGCTTTTTTGATGGACAGGACCCCGCCCATGATTGGGAGCATAATCTGCGAGTAATCGCTCTGTGTGAAAGAATCGGCCGGGAAGAGTCAGCTGACATGGATATTTTGCGCCCTGCGGCCTTGCTCCACGACATCGGCCGGGCAGAAGAGAGGAAAACGGGGGAGTGTCATGCGGAGATCAGTGCCCGTCTCGTCCCGGAGCTGCTGGTTCCGTACGGTTATTCCGATGGGAGCATCACTTGTATCCAACAGGTGATTCTTGCCCATCGTTTCCGCAAAGAACGGCCCCCAACTACAGTGGAGGAGCAAATCTTGTTTGATGCAGACAAACTGGATTCAATCGGTGCGATTGGAATCGCCCGCGTTTTCACGTATTCGGGCGTGATCGCTCAGCCGCTTTCTTCAGATGATCCTCATCAGCATACGCCGCTGGCCGAATTTGAATGGAAGCTGAGCCGCATCAAAGAACGGCTGTTCACCAAGACGGCCCGTGAGATTGCGGAAGAGCGAGATACCTTTATGGTTCTGTTTTTTGAAAGGTGGAAAAAAGAGATAGAGGGGGAGGTATAGATGATTCGTTGGGTCATCAAGCTTATATTGAACGGTGCAGCTCTTTTGATGATCAGTCAGTGGTTCGAGTCGATCACGATTTCCAGCTTTGGGGTAGCGGTGTGGGCAGCATTTATACTGGGGGTGGTGAATACGATCATCCGTCCCATTTTGCTGTTTTTTTCGCTGCCCCTGCATTTGCTTACGCTGGGGTTATTCTGGTTTGTCATCAATGCGCTTACGTTTGCCCTGACTGCCTATATGATCAACGGCTTTGAGGTGGGGAATTGGCCGGATTCGTTCTGGACTGTTCTGATGGCTGCTGCCCTGATGAGCCTGTTCGGTTGGATCATCGAGGGAGTGGTTCCCAAACAGAAAGGTTGAAGAGGGAAAAGAGAAAGACCGCTCTGATCATGAAGAGCGGTCTTCTTGTATGGTCCGGGGCAAGGATGTGATTTCATTAAAGGGAACGTTATGATTCAAAACTAGGACAGTTTGTCACGTTGACCAGGAGGGAGAGGTTCGTACATAAGTCCTACTTTTAATACACCGGCAACACTTAAGGCAGACAGGGATGCAAAGAAACCACACGTCAGCTTACGCAATTTCTTCATGATAAACCACCCTTTTCTCTCATTTTTTCGAGACCGGCCACCAACCGGTATGAGACCGGATGGAGGTGAAGTGACTGAAGCAGTACCGCGAGTGAGTAAATCAATGCTAGTTTCTGGTGATATACTACCAGAAAAAGTATAAAGAAACAACCTATCAAGATTGAAAATAGTGCAATTTTTTTACAAATTCCCCTAATTTTCTCGTTCGTGGGCAAATAGGTGTGGGCAGCAGGGGCATAACGGAGGTTGATCATGAAGGAAACACTCATCGACACGATTATCCAAATCGATGCCGCCGATGTGGATAGCAAAGGCAAGTGAGCCCCCAAATATCCGATGCCGGAAAGGGTAAGCGTACCGACAATCAGGCAAGAGAAAGGAGTGCTCATATGAACACCCCCGGTGACTAGACGATGAAGATAATAGATGATGGAGAGGAAAAGGACCTCCCAAACGATGCCAAGCAAATAAGAAATGATGAAGAGGCAGACAAAATTCAGCAGATTTAAGAGAAAGATTTCGATACCATGGGAGAGCTGCTCCTCGGTATGTTCCGTGTTATCTCCCTTGATCCCTTTTGCGATGCGAGTCGAAATTTTTTCTGACCATCCCATGCTAACACTCCTTTTTTACACGTGAAAGGAAATACGGAAGCTGGTAATGCCTTGTTCAGATTGTACCTTGATCTTGCCGCCATATCGTTCTGTGACCGATTTTACGACTGCCAGTCCAACGCCTCCTTCGCCATTGCTTTTGGTTGTATATCCAAGCTGAAAGATCTCTGCCAATTTCTCTTTAGGAATCGTAGGTCCGCTGTTTTCAATATAGAAGAATTGTTCCCTGTTTGTTTCGCCCCACTCCAGCTTAATATAGCGGTTTTCCTCCAGTTCGTAGGAAGTGGCCCGAATCGCATTGTCAAACAGGTTACCGACGATTTTGATCAGGTCGTATGTACGGATAAAAGGAAACTGATGATTGCCGGATATCTGGATATGGCAGGAGATTCGTTCGGCGATACAGATCGCCATCTTTGATTGGAGCAGAGAAGACACGGCTGGATTTTCAATTCCCTCCAGAACCTGCACGCTGGTTTCGACAGCTTGTTCGATTGATACGGTTTCCTGCAGCAGATGTTGGACGTACTCTTTGCCTCTCTCGTCCATGCCCTCCTTCAGAAAACCGTGGATCGCCGTGTAGTGGTTAAGTGAATCATGTTTGATCGAGCGTATCGCAGTAAGCAAGTCATTGATATTTTGCAGATAAGGCGTTTCCGTTTCAGCTTCAACCCGGTTGATCGTGAGTTTGACGTATATGCGAAATAAGAGAACAAGTACGATAAATAGAGCCAAGATAAAAAGTTGAAAAAGAAGCTGATAATCGGGCGAATAAATTTGGATGATGGGTGAATTATTCTTTCTGAGAAAGAATGTCGTGTTCATAAACAAGATTAATAGGAATTCGACGCTGCCAACCAGAATCAGCATGAACAGGTAGCGGTTATGTCTGTTTTGAGGAAGCATTTTCCGCAAGTCAAACTTGACCATTCGAATCAGAAAAGAGATCAGCAGCAATACGGAGAGATACACAGCACTAACCAAGTTTTGCATAAATGTGGTGGACAGAATATCTTGCCAATAAATCTGCATGCTGTTAAAAAGAAGCAATAACGTAAATTCAGCGAGAATCATACTGCCCATCGCAGCAATCGACATGGAAAATCCGACGTACGGCCTGACTCGAAAGATGACGAGGATAAACACAATGTACAACAAGAACATCATGGCGATCTTTGGCTGATAAGAGACGTTCAACAGGCCTAGCACTTCTCCTGAAAGCGAGAAAAGAATACTGAACAGCAGCGTTTTCTTCCGGTGTGTAAAAATAGATTGATTGAATAATGCGAAGCCGATGGCGAGAAGCAAGAGGGCCTCAGGTATATCGACAAACAGAAAACGAAGCAGGAACTCCAAATGCCTTGCCTCCTCTCAATCTGCAAACAAACATCGAAACAGGGCGGCAATTCGTAAATACTAACAAAGAAAATATGTAACAAATAATGAAACACTAATCTTATCTTATGAAATTACTTGATTAATGTAAATGATGTTGCGAGAGAAGAGAGTCCGATGTTGTCCCACACCGTGGACTTTCGATACAATGAGGAGACATAAAACGGGACGAAACTATGAACGGAAGAGGGGGAAGGCAAGTGCGGAAGACAAAAGTAAGTCATCTGATGGATCAGTTTCATATGAAGCTGTTAAGTGGAGAAGAGGGTTTGGGTAGAGAGATCACCGTGACGGACCTGAGTCGTCCAGGTCTCCAGCTTGCTGGGTATTACTCCTATTACGCCGAAGAGCGCATACAGCTATTCGGCCTGACCGAAATCAATTTTCTTCAGACATTGGGCAGAGAAGAAAAGCTGGAGCGGATGCGCTTTTTGATGCAGGACAAGACTCCCTGTCTATGTGTGGCACGCAATCTCCAGGTTCCGGAGGAAGTGCTGCAGGTATCCAATGAACGCGGACTTCCCGTGCTGCAGTCTTCGCTGGCCACAACTACGCTCGTAGGCAAGGTGACCAACTATCTGGAGAACCGGCTGGCTCCGACCACCACGATTCACGGTGTGCTGACCGATATATACGGGGTGGGTGTCCTGATCATGGGCTCCAGCGGAATCGGGAAAAGCGAGGCAGCGTTGGAGCTGGTGAAGCGCGGGCATCGTCTGGTTGCCGATGACGCGGTCGAAATCCGGCAGACACAGGGAGAGCAGCTGGTCGGCAGCGCACCGGAGTTGATTCAGCATCTGCTGGAGATTCGTGGGGTAGGCATTATTAACGTGATGACCATGTTTGGCGCCGGGGCTGTGCGCAATGTGAAAAACATCGCGATGGTTGTACAGTTGGAGCTGTGGGAGCCGCATAAGCAATATGAGCGTCTCGGCCTCGATGAAGAGACGATCAAAATTATGGATACGGAGATTCCTATTATCACGGTACCGGTCCGACCAGGTCGAAATCTGGCCGTCATTATCGAGGTAGCGGCGATGAATTTCCGTTTGAAGAGGATGGGCTACAATGCAGCCGTTCACTTTTCCAAAAAGCAGTCTGAGATGATTTTTGAAGATACCGATTCCGACCTGTAGAGGTTAGGCAGAAAGGGACGAACAGATGAGCAGACAGACCAGACGATTTCCCGTCCACGGGGCAAATCCGCTGTGGCAGTTATATCGCACCGTCAGCTTTTGGAAGGTGGTCAAGAATTTTGCCGTGATCCAGCTCGCCCGCTATACGCCGTTTCTCTCCTGGAAAAATTGGCTCTATCGAACGTTTTTGCGCATCGAGATTGGCGAGCAGACGGCTGTAGCGCTGATGGTCATGATGGATGTGATGTTCCCCGAGCTTATTAAAATCGGTCGCAACTGTGTGATTGGCTACAATACGACGATTCTTGCCCATGAATATCTGGTGGAGGAATACAGGCTGGGAGAAGTCCGGATCGAGGATCGCGTGCTGGTAGGGGCCAACAGCACCATATTGCCTGGTGTGACGATTGGAGAGGGAGCCATTGTCGCTGCGGGGACGGTTGTTCACAAGAATGTTCCCCCTGGGGCATTTGTAGGAGGAAACCCGATGCAGATCATCCGCGAGGGAACGGCTAGTCAGTCGAATGAAGAGCGGACAACGTAATACTGCGAGTAGAAACCGTCGAGGAATCGGCGGTTTTTTTATGCGGTATTCTTTTAGTGCTTCTTGTCAGCCAACTGAAAATTCAGATTAATTTGTATGTGGTTGACCGGCGTCAGTCAACGTGGTAATCTTCAACTATTACTTTAGTTTGCTACCATATTAGCATAGTAAAGCATTTGGATACGGAGGGACATGCGATGACGAAGCCGTTGGGATTTGAAAAGCCTTTGGGCATGCGGGATATACTGCCGGAATCACTGGCAAAGCAACGGCATTTGGAGCGCGAACTTCGCGCGTGTATCGAACCATGGGGGTACCAGGAGATTATTACGCCGTCGCTGGAGTATTACGACACAGTGGGGATCGCCAGTGTCACCCTGACGGACAGGATGTTCCGGCTACTGGACAAACAGGGGCATACGGTCGTGCTGCGCCCTGATATGACATCGCCAATTGCGCGGGTCGTCTCCTCTTTGTACAAAGACGTGCCATTTCCCATTCGGTTATTTTACCAAAGCAATGTGTTCCGGGCGCAGGAAAAAGAGGCTGGTCGAAATGCCGAGTTTTTCCAGACAGGGATCGAGCTGATCGGGGATGCCAGCGTGGATGCAGATGCGGAAGCGATTGCGCTGGCGGTGTTCTGTTTGCAGGCTGCGGGAGTGGAGACCTTTCGAATTGCGATTGGCCATGTGGACTTTGTAGAAGGACTGCTTGAGGAGATCGTACAGGATGAAGAGGAGCGCTCCCAATTTCGCCGTTTTTTGTACGAACGTGACTTCGTCGGGTTTCGCCAGTTGGCCGATCAGCTTGCGATATCGCAGGAGGAAAAAAGAAGACTGCATGCGCTGCTGACCCTGCGCGGAGGGAAAGGGAAAATCGAGGAAGCACGTGAGCTCACCGGAAACGGCAAAGCGCGGCGAGCGGTCGAAACGGTTTACTCTTTGTGGGAAGCGCTGGAGGCGTATGGCGTGACAGAGGCACTGCTGCTCGATTTCAACCTGATCAGCAACATGGATTACTATACCGGCGTCGTGTTTGAAGGCTATGCCGCCGACTTGGGTTCACCGCTCCTCGGAGGAGGCAGGTACGATCGGCTGCTGGAGCAGTTTGGGCGTCCTGCCCCAGCGACCGGTTTTGCCATCAAAATGGATCGCTTGTTGCAGGTGGCGCCATCGCTCGAACAGCCGCAATCACGGCCTGTTCACTTGTACTACACGGATGACAACCGAGGCAAAGCACTGGCAGCAGCTCAGCAGATGCGCCAAGAAGGCCGGATCGTGGTGACAAAGCGGGTGCGTGATCGGGTGGAAGCGGATTTGGAACTGGCAGAAGATGTCGTGCTTTTCTTATAGAAGGTTTGAAGAAGTAAGCTGATGATTTCTTGCAGGACGGGAGGCGTAGAGGATGAGCTTGTCTGATCAAGAACGGAAATTGACGATTGCCATGCCAAAGGGAAGAATTTTTGAAGAGGCTGTCAGCTTTTTGCAGCAGGCGGGCTTGCAGGTAACCGCTGAATTGCAGGATTCTCGAAAGCTGGTGATTCCTGTGAAAAACACCAGTCTGGAGTTCATACTGGCCAAGCCGACCGATGTGCCTACGTATGTCGAATACGGGGTAGCGGACGTGGGTGTGGTGGGCAAGGACGTTTTGCTGGAAGAAGAGCGTGATGTATATGAGCTGCTGAACCTGCAGATCGGCTATTGCCGGATGATGGTCGCGGGTCTGGCGGATTGGAAGCCGACCGAAGCGCCTCGGGTAGCGACCAAATATCCGCGCATCGCTTCCCGCTATTTCCGCGAACAGGGACAGCAGGTGGAGGTTATCAAGCTGAACGGCTCCGTTGAGCTTGCCCCGCTGATCGGTTTGGCTGACCGGATCGTCGATATCGTCTCCACAGGGCGGACCCTGCAGGAAAATGGTTTGGTCGAGCTGGAGCATATTTGCGAAATTACAACGAGACTGATTGCTAATCGGGCCAGCTATCGGATGAAAAGTGAAGCGGTGGATGCAATTGCGCAGAAGTTTTTGGAGGTAATCCCCAAGTGACAGGGCCGGGAGATAGGAGAGATGACAGATGATCCGGATCATACAAGCAGATGGCTATGATGCCAAGCGTTCGGTTGAGGCGGGCAGCGAACAGCAGCGCCAAGCCGTGCGAGCGATTCTGGAGGAGGTTCGTCAGCGGGGGGATGAGGCTGTCCGTGATTATACGGAGCGATTTGACCGCGTCCGTCTGGAGCAGTTTCTGGTCACCGAGGAGGAATTTGCAGAAGCAGAGGATCTGGTTTCGCCAGAAGTGAAGGCGGCCCTTGCCGAGGCAGCAGAGAATATTCGCGATTTTCACCAGCGGCAGGTACGCCAATCGTGGTTTGCCACCAAAGAGAGCGGCACACTGCTCGGACAAATTGTACGTCCGTTACAACGGGTGGGCCTCTATGTGCCGGGCGGAACTGCGGCGTACCCGTCCAGTGTGCTGATGAATGCTGTTCCGGCGAAAATAGCCGGAGTACCTGAAATCGTGATCACCACGCCTCCGGGAGCGGATGGAAAAATCAATCCGGCGATTTTGGCAGCGGCTCGGATTGCCGGCGTAACGGAGATCTATAAGGTTGGGGGAGCACAAGCGATTGCAGCACTTACCTACGGAACGGAGAAAATCAAACGCGTGGATAAAATTGTGGGACCGGGCAATATCTACGTTGCTCTGGCCAAGCGGGAAGTCTTTGGGCTGGTCAGCATTGATATGGTTGCGGGACCGAGCGAAATCGTGGTGTTGGCTGATGAGACGGCCAATCCGCGTTATGTAGCGGCTGATCTTTTGTCCCAGGCTGAGCATGATCCGATGTCGGCCGCTGTGCTGGTTACACCTTCGCAGGCATTGGCAGAAGCCACAGCCCGGGAGATCGAGCGGCAATTGGCAGAGCTTCCGCGCCGTTCAATCGCTACCGCTTCTTTGGAGAATTTTGGAGCTATTTTGCTGGTGAAGGATCTGGAGGAAGGGTTTGCTGTAGTGAACCGATTGGCACCCGAGCATTTGGAAATCATGGTGGAAAATCCGTTTGAGCAGCTTGGGAAAGTGGAAAATGCAGGCGCCATCTTCCTCGGTCCGTACTCATCAGAGCCGGTGGGTGATTACTTCGCCGGAACCAATCACATTATTCCGACCAACGGAACCGCCCGTTTTTCTTCTCCCTTGTCGGTGGATGACTTTATCAAAAAATCCAGTGTCGTCTCCTACAGCAAGCAGGATTTGCGGAAAAACGGACACAAGATCGTGGCGCTGGCCGAGCAGGAAGGGCTGCAGGCACACGGACGTGCTATCCAGGAGCGGTTGAATGATTTTGCCAAAGAAGAGGAGGAAACCGGCCAATGATGAACGAGATGAAGAAACGGACGGCACAAATCGCGCGCAAGACTAATGAAACAGACATTGCCCTGACGTTTTCCGTCGATGGAGCAGGGGAGAGCCGGCAGGATTCGGGCGTGCCTTTTTTGGACCATATGCTCGATCTGTTTACGAAGCACGGTCATTTTGATCTGACTGTGAAGGCCAAGGGAGACATCGAAATTGATTACCACCACACCGTCGAGGATATCGGCATATGTCTCGGGCAGACGCTGCGGGAAGCGCTCGGCGATAAAAAAGGCATCAAGCGCTACGGCAATGCATTTGTCCCCATGGACGACGCCCTGGCCCAAGTCGTAATCGATATCAGCAATCGCCCCCATCTGGAGTATCGAGCGGTCTACCCGTCGCCGGTCGTGGGCCAGTTTCCCACAGAGCTGGTGCATGAATTTCTCTGGAAATTTGCCCTGGAAGCGAGAATCAATCTGCACGTCATTTTGCACTATGGTCACAACACACATCATATGATCGAAGCGATATTCAAGGCGTTGGGACGTGCCCTGGACGAAGCGACTGCGATTGATCCGCGGGTAAAAGGAGTCCCGTCAACCAAAGGGGTTTTATAACATGATCGGCATTATCGACTATGGCATGGGCAATCTGTACAGCTTGAGCAAAGCGGTTGAAAGACTGGGCTACCGCTATGAATTTGTCTCGCGTCCGGAGCGTCTGGACGATTTTTCCGGAGTCATTCTGCCGGGAGTAGGTGCTTTTGGGGATGCCATGAAGAATATCCGTGAGCTCGGGCTGGCTGAGGGCATTTCGGCTTTCACGGCATCGGGTCGACCCGTCTTGGGGATATGCCTGGGAATGCAGCTTTTATTTGAGAAGAGCGCGGAGCACGGGGAGCATGCGGGACTCGGACTCTTGGGCGGGGAAGCTGTGCGCTTTGTCGGAAACTATAAGGTGCCGCATATGGGCTGGAATCAGTTGACACTCCAAAAGGAGCATCCCTTGCTTCGGGGCGTGTCGAGCGGGGAGTACGTCTATTTTGTCCACTCCTATCATGTTCGGGTCAGCGATCCACAGGTTCTGCTGGCTGCCGCGGATTACCATCAGCAGGTGACAGCTATCGTCGGGCAGGACCAGGTGTATGGCATGCAATTCCATCCGGAAAAGAGCGGAGAGACAGGAATGAGGCTGCTGGCCAACTTTGCGCAGCTGTGTAAGGGGGAGAAGAGATGAGTGTGAAGCAAAGCTTTACCATTTATCCGGCGATCGATATTCGCGGCGGCAAATGTGTGCGGTTGTTCCAGGGTGATTACGCCCAGGAGACGGTCTACGCCGATTCACCGCTGGAGATGGCAAAGGAATGGGAGGCCCAAGGGGCTGACTGGATTCATCTGGTCGATCTGGATGGAGCCAAAGACGGACTGCCGGTAAATGGGGAGCTGATCAAGGAGATTGCCCGCTCCGTTCGAGTTCCGGTGCAGGTAGGCGGAGGGATTCGTACAGAGGAGCAGATCAGTGATTATCTGGATGCGGGCGTAGCCCGTGTCATTCTGGGAACGGCGGCTATCGAGGATGAACCGTTTACGGAGCGTATTCTCCGTCGTTATCGGGAGAAGATTGCCATCGGTCTGGACTGTCGCAACGGCATGGTCGCGACACGCGGCTGGCTCACTACGACGGATGTCAGTGCGGCTGAATTGGCGGGGCGTCTCGTATCCTATGGCGCGGAAACCTTTATCTACACCGATATCGCTCGTGACGGCACTTTGACCGGTCCCAATGTAGATGAGATTTCTGCACTGGCGCGCGCGACCGGAAAAACAGTGATTGCCTCTGGTGGAGTCAGCGTTCTGGACGATCTGGTGGATCTGCACCGCTTTTCCGGTGAAGGGGTAGGCGGTGCTATTGTAGGAAAGGCGTTGTATACCAAGGCATTTTCGTTGACGGAAGCAGCGGCTCGCCTGAGGGAGTGTGAATAGAATGCTGGCCAAGCGAATCATTCCCTGTCTTGATGTCAAGGACGGACGAGTTGTAAAAGGCGTGCAATTCGTGGGCTTGCGTGATGCAGGCGACCCGGTCGAGCTGGCGAAAAAGTACAGTGAGGAAGGGGCAGACGAGCTTGTCTTCCTCGATATCTCTGCTTCACACGAAGGGCGGAAAACGATGGTAGACGTGATCGAACAGACCGCGGCCAACATCACGATCCCCTTTACCGTAGGTGGCGGAATCAACAGTGTCGATGACATGAGACGCATTTTGCGGGCGGGGGCCGACAAAATCTCGTTGAACACAGCAGCGGTGCTGCGGCCTGAGCTGATCCGTGAGGGCGCCACCGTGTTTGGTTCCCAGTGCGTCGTCGTGGCGATTGATGCTCGTCAGGTGGGAGAGAAAAAGTGGGAAGTGTACACCCATGGTGGTAGAAATGCGACAGGCAGAGATTTGATAGAGTGGGCCAGGGAAGCGGAAGCCTTGGGTGCAGGTGAAATCCTTATAACAAGTATGGACGACGATGGCGAAAAGAAGGGCTTTGGGATTGAATTGACTCGTCTTGTCGCCGAAGCCGTAGGAATACCGGTGATTGCCTCAGGCGGTGCGGGCAGTCGGGAGCATTTTTTCGATGTGTTGACCAGAGGGAGTGCGGATGCTGCTTTGGCTGCTTCTATTTTTCATTACGAAGAGACCTCGATACAGGCAGTAAAAGAGTATTTGCTCGCGAAAGGAGTCGACATCCGGCCATGACAGCGATGTTAAATATAGAAGAACTTCGTTTTGACGAGAACGGTTTGATTCCTGCCATCGTACAGGATGCTGTCAGCAAAGAAGTGCTGACGCTCGCCTATATGAATAAAGAGTCACTGGCCTTGACGTTGGAAACAAAAGAGACGTGGTTTTGGAGTCGATCCCGCCAGGAACTGTGGCATAAAGGGGCGACTTCCGGTCACACACAGCGGATCGTTTCGCTGAAGTATGACTGTGATGGAGATGCGCTTGTGGTGCTGGTGGTGCCCCAGGGACCTGCCTGCCACACCGGAGTGTACAGTTGTTTCTCCGCCCAAGTTTGTCTGGAAGCTGGGGAGGATACGGTAGTTGCAAAGGAGAGCGTGTCCTCGGCAGTCGAGCGTGACCGCTTTGCTATTTTCAATGAGTTGGAGCAATTAATCGCTTCACGTGAAGCTGAACGTCCAGAAGGTGCGTATACCACGTATCTATTTGAAAAAGGTGTCGACAAGATTTTGAAAAAGGTAGGCGAGGAAGCGGCCGAGGTGATTATCGCGGCGAAGAATCGCAGTCATGAGGAGCTTCGTTACGAAGCCGCTGACCTTCTATACCATCTTCTGGTTCTGCTGCGAGAGCAGAAGCTTCCGCTAGACGAAGTATTGGCTGAGTTAAAAAAGCGCAGGTAACATAGTCTGTAAATTTAGGCAGGAATCCTTTCAATCTAGTTACGGAGAATGATAGAACAATTGGTAGAGGCCTTTGGCAAGCGTGAGGGCCTCTTTATTTTACAGGGTTTTTGCCAAGGTTCTGCTGAGAAAGAGAGAGAAGGCGTTTCTAGTAAGTTAAAAAAACG